>CATYIU010000014.1:0-48403 GCA_958407445.1 uncultured Collinsella sp. | reverse complement strand
TTGAAGCCCCCTTATCCTACTCCTTCGGAGCTGCGGATAAGGGGGCTTCGTGCTGCGGAATGCATTCAGAGGGAAACCCGTCGGGTCCCTTCGTCCTCGGTCTTCAGGGATTAAAGCTGATGAAAATAAAGTGCGCTTCGCGCCTAATGTGGAGTGCGGCGAGGGCTTCTTGCGTCCTGCGGAGTGTGCCTAAAAGTAAGCTGATGGCGGGCCCTACGATGTCCGGTCTTCGGTGGATTACTGGCTGGGGGAATAATGGCGCGCTTTGCGCGTTTTGGATGGGGTTTGTCCCGGCGGCGCGTTTGGCGCTTCGCGCCTCGCGTCTTATCGATCGGGATTGAGATGCATGTGGCGCTTCTTGACTTACGACTGTAGCGGCCGCGGTCCCGTTTGGGATCGCGGTTGTTTTGTTGTGGGTCAAATATGAACGTTGTGTTAATGAGTCGGTGGACGGTGGTGTTTTTCGGTGAGCGGCGTATCCTTCCAACGGTTTATCTAGTGTGTCAGTTGAAAGGAAGAGGGCGCTCGTCATTGTTTGAATGTGAACTGCCGTTTGACCACAAGACGTTGCATCTGGAGCTCGAGGATAAGAACTTCGCGGGTGTGATGGAAGGTCATCAAAACGAGTTTAAGACCACGAAATCGCAGGAAGAGCTAGTAGAGGAGTCGCTTGCCAACCCTTATGGCTCGCCTTCGCTCGAGGAGCTTTGTGCTGGCAAGAAGGATATTGTCATCATTAGCTCCGATCATACGCGTCCCGTTCCCTCGCGTGTGACGATGCCTATTCTGCTGCATCACATCCACTCCGCTGCGCCTGAGGCGCGCGTTCGCATTCTGGTTGCTACGGGTATGCACCGTCCGTCGACGCACGAGGAGCTCGTCAACAAGTATGGCGAGGAGATCGTTGCCAACGAGGAAATCGTTATGCACGTCGCGACTGACGACAGCATGATGAAAAAGATCGGCACCCTGCCTTCTGGTGGCGAGTGCATCATCAACAAGATTGCTGCCGATTGCGATCTGCTGCTTGCCGAGGGCTTCATTGAGCCGCACTTCTTTGCCGGTTTCTCTGGCAGCCGCAAGTCCGTCCTGCCTGGCATCGCCAGCTACAAGACCATCATGTACAACCACAACGGCCAGTTTGTGAACGATTCCCATTCGCGCGCCGGCAACCTGTGCCACAACCACGTGAGCGAGGACATGTTTGCCGCCGCTGAGATGGCCCACCTTGCCTTTGTGCTCAACGTGGTGCTCAACGGCAAGCACGAGGTCATTGGCTCCTTTGCCGGCGACATCCACAAGGCGCACGAGGCTGGCTGCGAGTTCGTGAAGAGCCTTGCCGGCGTTGAGCCCGTCGAGTGCGAGATCGCCATCACCACCAACGGCGGCTACCCGCTCGACCAGAATATCTACCAGGCCGTGAAGGGCATGTGCGCTGCCGAGGCCACGCTTCCCGAGGGTGGCGTGATTATCGATGTCGCTGGTTGTGCCGACGGTCACGGCGGCGAGGGCTTCTATCACAACATCGCCGACAACGATCCGGCGGAGTTTGAGCGCGCCTGCATCGATCGTCCCAAGGACGAGACCCTGCCCGACCAGTGGACGAGCCAGATTTTTGCCCGCATTCTGGCGCATCACCCTGTGATCATGGTTACCGACCTGTGCGATCACCAGATGCTCAAGGATATGCACATGACGCCGGTCAACACTATCGAGGAGGCGCTCAAGCTCGCCTTTGAGATGAAGGGTGCCGATGCCAAGGTGGCCGTCATTCCCGATGGCCTGGGCGTTGTCGTCGCGCAGCACTAGTGCGCGGCCTAAACGAATCGTTTATAACCGACAAGAAAGATAAGGTTTTATGCTTACCAAACTCCTCTGTGAATTCGGCGCAACGGCCCTCATGATCATCTTTGGTGTGGGCGTGCACTGCGATACCGTGCTCAAGGGCACCAAGTATCAGGGTTCCGGCCATATGTTTGCCATCACCACTTGGTCTTTTGGCATCTCGGTCTGCCTGTTTGTCTTTGGCGGCGCCGTGTGCATGAACCCTGCTATGGTGCTTGCCCAGTGCATCGTAGGCCTGGTGCCGTGGAGCAGCTGCATCCCCTTCATGATTGCCGATATGCTCGGCGGCTTTGTGGGCGCCGTAATCGCTTGGTTTATGTATGCCGATGAGTTCAAGGCTTCCGATGGTGTCGTCGACCCCATTGCCCAGCGCAACATCTTCTCGACCAACCCCACCACCGAGGGCACGAACTATGCTCGTAACTTCTTCTGTGAGGCTATCTGCACCTTCGTGTTCATCAGCGCCATCCTTGCTGCCGCTAGCCGCGCCGGCGAGAACGTTCTGATGCTCGCCATCTGCGTTGGCCTGATCGTTTGGGCCGTTGGCATGGGCATGGGCGGCATCACTGGCTTCGCCATGAACCAGGCTCGTGACCTTGGTCCTCGCATGGCCTATCAGGTGCTGCCGATCAAGAACAAGGCTGACAACAACTGGAAGTACGGCCTGCTCGTTCCTGGCATCGCTCCGTTTATCGGTGCCATTGTGGCCGCGCTGTTTGTGCATGGTTTCTTGGGCATGTTCTAGTTCAAGGCTACATAGTTGTCCGCTGGCCGCATGGGGTAACTTCCCAGCGCGTCCTCGGACATGCAAAAAGGCTCGCTGCGCACTTCGTGCGGCGAGCCTTTTTGCGTCCTGCGGAATGCGCTGGGAAGTTACCCCATGCGGCCAGCTGCGGGATCTTAGTCGCGTTGGAACAAGCAACCCAACATATATATCTGAATTTGGATGGGAGGGGCTTATTGCTGATAGGGGCGTTGGGCTGATGTTGGCGCTTTGGGATGGGTTGTGCTTTTGGTTGGGCGGGGCATTGGGATGAGGGTTCTGTCTAGCCGAAGAGGGGCTTGATGGCTGATAGGTAGTCTTTGGCTACGTCCTCTTTTGGGGCTTCGAAGTTGTGCCAGGCCCACCATTGGACCATTCCTACGAAGCTTGAGGCTATGTGGTGTAGTAGGAAGCTTCGGTCCATGGTGGCGGCGGGGCCGTTTGGGTCGGTGGGGACGGTTTCGGCTGCTCGTGACATGATGGTCTTGCGTAAGCAGTCGGCGAAGACGCGTGAGCCGGCGCCGGCTACGAGGGCTCGGACGCCCTGGCGGCGCTCCCAGAGGTTGTTGAGGATATGTTCGACCTGTACGAGTGGGTCATCGAGGGGTGTACCGTCATCGTCGAGGGCATGGGTGCAGATATCGCGCACCAGCTCAGCGAGCAGGTCGTCTTTGCTCTTAAAGAGGCCGTAGAATGTCGCGCGGCCTACGTGAGCGCGCGCGATGATGTCGCCGACGGTGATCTTGCTGTAGTCCTCCTCGCGCAGGAGCTCGGAGAATGCTGCAACGATGGCGGCGCGGCTTTTGGCCTTGCGGGCATCCATGGCTATGCGTCTGCGTCAACGAGCAGGCAGCGGAGCGTGCCGGAGCAACCCTCGTAGGGGCGCTTGCCGGCGCCGTAGCCGACGGCCTCGATGCGGTAGCGGGCCGGCAGGTGCTCGGACGTGCGCAGTGCGGCGACGATGGCGGCGCCCGTGGGCGTCACAAGCTCGCCGGCGACTGGTGCGGGCGTGAGGGCGATATTGCCCGCCTGGCACAGGTTGACGACAGCGGGGACGGGAATGGGCATAAGGCCGTGGGCACAACGGATGGTACCGTGACCCTCGGAGAGCGACTCGACCACGATGTCCTCAATACCCAGGTCATCGAGGCAGATGGCGACAGAGCAGACGTCGACGATGGAATCGACGGCGCCCACCTCGTGGAACATGACGGTCTCGGGCGTTTTGCTGTGAGCCTTGGCCTCGGCAGCGGCGAGTACGGAAAAAATGGCGAGGGCGCGACGCTTGGCGCCATCGCTTAACTGCGAGCCATCGATGATGGCGGTGACGTCTGCCAAAGAACGGTGGTGATGGTGGTGGGCGTGATGGTGACCCTCGTGGTCGTGGTCATGCTCGTGGCAGTGCTCGTGTTCGTGCTCGCCATGATCATGATGGTGGTGCTCATGCTCGTGCGTGTGCTCGGCAGCTGCTTCGTTGCCGTAGAGCCAGACCATATCGTGATCGTGGTTCTCGAGCTCCTCTGCAAGCTGGACGTCGAAATCGCAGGCGTCGATGCCATGCTTGCTTACGCGTGTGACGGCGATCGTAAAGCCGTCGACCGGCAGCGTGGCGAGCTGCTCGCGCAGGTGCTCCTCGCTGGCGCCTAGGTCGAGCAGGGCCGCGACGGTCATATCGCCGCTGATGCCCGAGGTGCCGTCGATGATAAGCGTGTGCTGATGATTGGACATGGAATGCTCCTTAACGGGCGCAGGGCGTGCCGGCGCTCAGATGATTGATAAGACTTGCCTGGTAGGCGGCACCAAAGCCGTTGTCGATGTTGACGACCGAAACGCCGCTGGCGCAGGAGTTGAGCATGGCGAGCAGCGCGGCTACGCCACCAAAGCTCGCGCCGTAACCCACGCTGGTGGGAACGGCTATGACCGGACAGCTTACCAGGCCGCCGACAACGCTCGCCAGTGCGCCCTCCATGCCGGCAATGGCGATGACCACTTGTGCCTGGGCAAGTTCCTCGGCATGCGCGAGCAGACGGTGCAGGCCGGCGACACCCACGTCGTAGAGGCGGTCGACCTCGTTGCCATAGAACTCGGCCGTCAACGCGGCTTCTTCGGCGACGGGCAGGTCGCTCGTGCCGGCGCAGGCGACGACGATGCGTCCGTTGCCGGTAGGGAAGGGCTTGCCGCCCACGAGGGCGAGCTGTGCGTCCGGGACATATCCCAGGTCGATGCCGTTGCCAAGAAGCTCAGCGGTGCGCGCGGCTTTTTCGGCATCCAGGCGCGTGACCAGGATGCGCTCCTGGTCTGCATCGAGTAATGCTTCGATAATGGCGGCAATCTGCTTGGCGGTTTTACCGGCCCCGTAGACAACCTCGCCGGCTCCCTGGCGCACCCCGCGCGAAAGATCGAGCTGTGCAAAACCCAGATCGGCGGTCGGAGCCGTCTGGATACGCGTGAGGGCGTCGGCAGGGGCGACTGCTCCGTCGGCAACATCGCTCAGCAATTGCTCAAGATCTCGCTTATCCATATATGTTCCCTTCGACGGCGCAAAGTCTAACACTCAAAGGGTATGTTTCCGAACACTAAGACAAAATTGTTCGGAAACTATAGGACAGACTGATTCAATTGTTAGACGGATCGGCTAGTCGCGCAGGATGATGTCCATGGCGAGCATCAGGTTGCGCTCGTCGATGGCAAACGGGGGGGCTTCGCGCGTCTTGGGCTTGGCGCAAAACGCGATGCCCGTGCCCGCGGCCTGGATCATGGGGATGTCGTTTGCCCCGTCGCCAATAGCGACCGTGTGGGCCATGTCGACGCCGCACTCAACTGCCCAGTCCAGCAGCTGGATGAGCTTGGACTCCTTGGTCACAATGTCGGCAGCCAACTTACCGGTGAGCTTGCCGTCCACGACCTCCAGACGATTGGCCAGGCAAAAGTCGATACCCGCGGCAGCCACGATCTTATCGGCGACCTCGTGGAAGCCGCCGCTCACCACGCCGACCTTCCAGCCCTTGCTGTGTGCCGAGCGCACAAGCTCCAACGCGCCGGGGGTAAATGTCACGCGCTCAAAGGTGCGCTCGAACACGCTCTCGTCCAAGCCGGCAAGCAGCCCCACGCGCTCCTCGAGTGCCTGCTTAAAGTCGAGCTCGCCGCGCATGGCGCGTTCGGTGATCTGCGCTACCTGCTCGCCCACGCCGGCCTCCTCGCCCAACAGGTCGATGACCTCCTGGTTGATGAGCGTGGAGTCGATATCCATAACGATGAGGCGTGCAGTCATGGCGGGCCTTTCCGAGTGCAGTTGTATTAGGGCACATTGTCGCACGTGGCGCGCGTTGGCGACGGTCACGGTGCGTCAATTGTTTCGTCTCCGTCAAGTCTTTGGGCAAGAGTTACTTTTTCGCGGCACATCGTCGCGGGTGCGATAATATAGAACGCCATGTCTGGCTGCGCGGTTTACGCAGGCTGGGCAAATCTGTACGACGCCGCCCGGAACGACACGGGGCGGCACAGATCCATAAAGGAGGATCACTGGTATGAGCCAGACCCGTCCCATCGATGAGCATTCCATGCACACCCGTACCTGCGGCGAGCTTCGCTTCGAGAACGTGGGCGAAGAGGTCACCCTCACCGGTTGGGTGAGCCGTCGCCGCGACCACGGCGGCCTTATCTTCTGCGACCTTCGCGACCGTGAGGGCATCACGCAGCTCACCTTCGACCCCGAGCACTCCGACGGCGACGCCTTTAAGATCGCCGAGACCATGCGTCCCGAGTGGCCCATCAAGATTCACGGCGTCGTGCGCGCCCGTGGCGAGGAGACCACCAACACCAAGCTCGCGACCGGCGAGATCGAGGTCCTGACCGACCACGCCGAGGTGCTCAACACGTCCGTCACCCCGCCGTTCCAAATCGAGGACGGCATCGAGACCAGCGAGGACACCCGCCTGCGCTATCGCTATCTGGACCTCCGTCGTCCCGAGATGATGGCCAACCTCAAGCTGCGCTCCGACTTTACCTTTGCCATTCGCGAGGCGCTGCACAACCGTGAGTTCATGGAGGTCGAGACGCCCTCCCTGTTCAAGTCTACGCCCGAGGGCGCCCGCGACTTCATCGTCCCCAGCCGCATCCAGCCGGGCAACTTCTACGCCCTGCCGCAGTCCCCGCAGCTCCTGAAGCAGCTGCTTATGGTCGGTGGCGTCGAGCGCTACTACCAGGTTGCCAAGTGCTTCCGCGACGAGGACCTGCGTGCCGACCGTCAGCCCGAGTTCACCCAGGTCGATATCGAGATGTCCTTCGTGGACCAGAATGATGTCATGAGCGCGCTCGAAGAGGTCTTGGCCGATGCCTTCGGCCGCATGGGTGTCGAGATGCCCACGCCGCTGCGTCGCATGAACTACTGGGAGGCCATGGACACCTATGGCTCCGACAAGCCCGATACCCGCTATGGCATGCACTTGGTCGACCTGACCGACATCTTCGCCAACTCCAAGTTCAAGGTCTTTGCGACTGCCGCAAACGAGGAGGGCTCCGTCGTCAAGGCCATCAACGCCAAGGGCGCCGGTGCCTGGGCACGCGCCAAGATCGATAAGCTCGCCGGCGTGGCCTCCACGTTTGGCGCCAAGGGCCTGGCATGGATCGCCTTCCGCGAGGACGGCTCCATCAACAGCCCCATCGTCAAGTTCTTCTCGGACGAGGAGATGGCCGCTCTGCGCGAGCGCATGGGCGTCGAGCCCGGCGACCTTGTGATGTTCGCCGCCGGCCCGCGCCTGCTCTCTGACGAGATCCTGGGCGGCATGCGTTCCCATATGGCCAACGCGCTCGAGATCAAGCGCGAGGGCCACGACTTCCTGTGGGTCGTCAACTTCCCGCTGTTCCACTGGGACGAGGACCGCAAGGCCTATGCAGCCGAGCATCAGCCCTTCACCCTGCCGACCGAGACCGACATCGCCAAGATCGAGGCAGATCCGCTGGCAGCCGGCTCTTGCACCTACGACTTTGTCATGGACGGCTTTGAGGCCGGCGGCGGCGGTATGCGTATCCACAACGCCGAGATGCAGATGTCCATGCTCAAGCTCCTGGGCTTTACCGAGGAGCGCGCCGAGTCGCAGTTCGGCTTCCTCATGGAGGCGCTCAAGTTTGGTGCGCCCCCGATGGGCGGTTTTGCTCTGGGCCTGGATCGCGTGTGCATGCTGCTCACCGGCTCCGACTCCATCCGCGACGTCATGGCGTTCCCCAAGACGGCCAGCGGCTCCGATCTCATGTCGGGCGCCCCAAGTGCTGTTTCCGGCGCCCAGCTCAAGGACGTCAGCCTGCGCCTGATGTAGGCGAGCGGCTACCTATTGCTTGCAACGAGGGAAGGACGTGTGCCTTCCCTCGTTTTTTGTGCGCGGGCGTTGCGAGGGCATGGGGTGACCGGACGTGACGGAAACTGTGTCCCATCGTTGACGCTCGAAGTGGGATGCGGTTTCCATCCCGCCCTCAACAAGCATCTAACGGTACAATAACTACCACGTGGCTGGGTTTGCCGGCCGAATGTGCGATGCCGTGGGAGGGGACATGGTCGAGTTTACAAAGACGATTAAAGATCCGTTGGGACTGCATGCCCGCCCGGTTGCGCTGCTCTACGACATCATTGCCAAGCACCGTAGCGACGTGTCGGTCAGCATCGGCGACCGCCATACCGACGGTCGCGATGTGATGGGGCTCATGGCTCTTTACGGCGAGTTCGGCGAGGATATTGTGTTCCGCGTTTCGGGCGTGGATGAGGCCTCGTGCGTCACGTCGATCAGAAACCTCTCGCTCTAAAGCGCAACAATGTGACGAAGGGACAGTCCCTTTTTCACATCTGTTTCGTATGGGAAACTTTTTCGAAAACTGAATAGGGACCCTTTCCAAAAAGTTAACCACGTGCTAGTTTACTGTAGCGAACATAGACGTGGTTAACTTTTACCGCGTCGATGTTGAGGACGAACTGACGTTAGGAGCCACTCATGTCTTGCGGACCGCAGATGCCGGCAATACCGCTTTCGATGGTAAAAGCGGGCGAAACCGTGCGCGTGTCTCGTGTAAAGGGCAATGAGGATATGAAGCACCACCTCAAGGACCTCGGCTTTGTCGAGGGCAGCGAAATTCACGTGGTGAGCTCGAGTGGCGCCAATATCATCGTCACGGTGCTGGGCGCACGCTTTGGTATCGATTCCAAGGTTGCCATGCACATCATGACCGTCAGTTAGTCCGCAGCATTTAAAAAACCGAAAGGGGGACAAGTAAATGAAGACGTTGGGTGACGTTAAGGTGGGCGAGAGCTCCACCATCGTCAAGCTTCACGGTGAGGGTGCGCTTCGCCGCCACCTTATGGACCTGGGGCTCATCAAGGGCACTTCGTTCAAGGTCGTAAAGGTTGCACCGCTCGGAGATCCGGTCGAGATCAACGTGCGTGGCTACGAGCTCTCCATCCGCAAGGAGGAGGCTGCCGTCGTCGAGGTCCAGTAAGGGCCGGCGGCACATATTTCTGCAGATAAAGTTAGGTTTTTCTAACTTAATGCAGCATCTTTGAAGCACATTATCCAGCCTGCGCGGAGAAAGCAGCGCGGGCACACAAGGAAGAAGGATTGAATGGCGGATTCTCAGATCCATGTCGCGCTGGCGGGTAACCCCAACTGCGGCAAGACCACGCTTTTCAACCTGATCACCGGCGCCAACGGCTACGTTGGCAACTGGCCCGGCGTCACGGTTGAGAAAAAGGAAGCCAAGCTCCTAAGCGACAAGAACGTCACGATTACGGACCTCCCCGGCATCTACTCGCTTTCCCCCTACAGCCCCGAGGAGCAGTGCTCGCGCGACTACCTCATGAGCGGCGAGCCCGATGTCGTCGTCCAGGTGGTCGATGCCACCAACCTCGAGCGCAACCTGTACCTGGCGCTTCAGGTTATCGAGACCGGCCTGCCCGTGGTCGTCGCCCTCAACATGGCCGACTTGGTCGAGAAGAACGGCGATAAGATCGACACGGACAAGCTCTCCAAGAAGCTCGGCTGCCCGGTCATGATGATCTCGGCTCTTAAGAACAAGGGCATCACGGAGCTGTTCGAGCAGGTCAAGAAGTCCGCTGCTTCCAAGGGCCAGGTGCCGGAGCACAAGTTCGATTCCTCCATCGAGGACGTTATGGACCACATCGAGAACAACCTGCCGGCGAGCGTTCCCGCCAACAAGCGTCGCTACTACGCGGTCAAGCTGTTCGAGCGCGACGCGGACGCCTGCAAGCTCATCAACCTCACTAAGGAGAAGGCCGCTCGCGTGGAGCAGCTGGTCGCCCAGTGCGAACAGGACTGCGACGACGACGCCGAGTCCATCATCACCGGCGAGCGCTACGGCGTGATTGCCCACATCATCGACGAGTGCCTCACCAAGGCTCCGGCCAAGATGAGCACTTCCGAGAAGATCGACCGTGTGGTTACCAACCGCATCCTGGGCCTGCCGATCTTTGTGGTCATCATGTTCTGCGTGTACTACATCGCCGTTTCCACCCTGGGCGGCACGGTGACCGACTTCACCAACGACCAGCTCTTCGGCACCGACGGCTGGTACGTGCTCGGTCAGGGTCGCGACGCCTATGACGCAGCTGTTGAGGCTGCGGGCGACAACGCCGACTCGGTCGACCCGGCGCAGTACGGCCCCTATGTCCCGGGTATCACCACCGTGGTGCACGACGCCCTTGTGGCGGGCGGCACCGAGGACGGTGGCCTGGTCGATTCGCTGGTCTGCGACGGCATCGTCGGCGGCCTGGGCGCCATCTTCGGCTTTGTGCCGCAGATGTTCCTGCTCTTTGTGATGTTGTCTTTCCTGGAGGACTGCGGCTACATGGCCCGCGTCGCCTTCATCATGGACCGCGTGTTCCGCCGCTTTGGTCTGTCCGGTAAGTCGTTCATCCCCATGCTCGTGTCCTCGGGTTGCGGCGTCCCCGGCGTCATGGCCACCAAGACCATCGAGAACGAGAAGGACCGCCGTATGACGGTCATGACCACCACGTTCATCCCCTGCGGCGCCAAGCTGCCGATCATTGCCCTGCTCATGGGTTCCATCATCGGCGATTCTTCCACCACCGCCGCGTGGATCAGCCCGCTCTTCTACTTCCTGGGCGTCTTTGCCGTCATCGCCTCGGGCCTCATGCTCAAGAAGACCAAGCTCTTCGCCGGTCGCCCGACGCCGTTCGTTATGGAGCTTCCCGCCTACCACTTCCCGGCGATCCGCTCTTGGGCGCTGCACGTGTGGGAGCGCTGCTGGGCCTTTATCAAGAAGGCCGGCACGGTCATCTTCGCGTCCACCGTCGTTGTTTGGTTCCTCTCCAACTTTGGTAGCTATAACGGCTCCTTTGGCTTCCTGCCTGCGATGGACGGCATCCCCGAGGAGTTTATGGACTACTCCGTGCTCGCCATGCTGGGCAACCTGGTCGCCTGGATTTTCGCCCCGCTCGGCTTTAGCACCTGGCAGGCAACTGCGCTGACTGTCTCTGGCCTTGTCGCCAAGGAGAACGTCGTCGCCACCGCCGGCTCGCTGCTGTCCGTTGCCGACGCCGCTGAGACCGACCCGAGCCTGTGGACCGCGTTTGCCGGCATGTTCCCGACTATGGGCGCCTGCGTTGCCTTCGGCGCTTTCAACCTGCTGTGCGCCCCGTGCTTCGCTGCTATGGGCACCATCCGCAACCAGATGGACTCCGGCAAGTGGACCGCGATTGCCATCGGCTACGAGTGCGCTTTCGCTTGGGTCATCGGCCTGTTCATCAACCAGTTCTACAACCTGTTTGTTCTTGGACAGTTTGGTATCTGGACGGTTGTGGCCATCGTGCTGCTGGTTGCGATGCTCTTCCAGATCTTCCGTCCCATGCCTAAGCATGTTTGGACCGACGAGGACGAGACCAACAACACTTCTGCCGCGGTTTCCGCCTAAGTCCGAATAAGGATTAGCCCCTTTCCAAAAGCCCGGGTGTCCCAGCGACCCCCGGGTTTTTTGCTGCAAAGGTGTCAGGTTCATCTGCACCAGAAGTAGAGATGTGGCGTTTCCGCAGATAAAACCGACCATAATAAACCTGTCCCTATTTTCCAGATGAAGAATGGGGTAAAGTAAGCGGTGGTTAACTAGAGGAGGCTTGCTATGGCACCTATCGATATTGTTGTACTGGCTGTTATCGGCATTGCGTTTGTCGCAGTGTGTGTGCGCATCTATCGCAAGGGCACCTGCGCCGACTGCGCTCAGGGCGGCGTTTGCACGGGGCATTGCTCCAAAAAAAAGACGTGCGCCGCGCTTAAGGGCGTGGACAAAATTGCCGAAGACTTGGGTCGCGGTATCAAGTAAGGCCCGACATCCAGGCGCCCTGCGAGCATTCGTTCGCGGGGCGCTTTGCACATTTGGGGGCGAGCGCGGCGAGTTGAAGAGTGATTTTGGGGTATCGCTAACTATGTGGTCAACGGCCCGCTCAAGGTCGTCAATGCCGTGGCAGGCGCCAAGCTCGCCGTCGAAGGCATGACCAGCTACCTGGGCCTCTAACCCATCCCACCCATCAGTTGCGGTGAAATACGGACTGTTTTGGCTGTCAAAGGCCTCATCTACTCCGTATTCCACCGCAACTTTTTTGTGGGGTGGGCTAGAGACGCTGCATGCGGTACCCGACACCCATGTGCGTCTGAATCATCTTGGGGTGAGAGGGGTCTGCCTCGATCTTCTTGCGCAGGGTGCGCATGAACACGCGCAGGCTCGCCAGATCGCTGTCCCAGCTCGTGCCCCATATCTCGCGGGTGATGAAGGTGTGTGTGAGCACCTTGTCGACGTTTTTCGCCAGAAGGACGAGCAATTTGTACTCGGTTGGGGTGAGCGAGAGCTCGCGTCCGTCTTTCGTCGCGTATCCCGCGGCGTAGTCGATATGCAGCGGACCGTTGTCGAACGTGCTCGCTTCTGTCGACTCGCTCGACGCCATCGAGGAGCGCCTCAAATTCGCACGGACGCGCGCGAGCAACTCATCCACAGAAAAGGGCTTGGTGAGGTAGTCGTCTGCCCCTGCGTCAAGTGCTGCAATCTTGTCGGAATCTTCGGAGCGCGCCGAAATGACGATAATGGGGACTGCCGACCAGCTTCGGATCTTCGTGATGACCTCGATACCGTCAATGTCGGGAAGGCCGAGGTCGAGCATGATGAGGCTGGGACCGTGCGACACCGCATCCATGATGGCGGCCTGGCCGTTGCAAACCTTGCTCACGACGTAGCCGTGGAGGTCAAGCGCGGTCGAAACGAGGTTTTGAACGGTCAGGTCATCTTCGACCAGGAGGATGCGTGGCTTAGCGGCATTATTCATGAATCTCGATCTCCTCGGCGGGCAGGGTAAAACGGAAGACGGCCCCATGGGGGTGGTTGTCGCGAACTTCGATGACGCCGCCATGTGCCTCCACGATGGAGCGGCAGAGCGACAGCCCAAGGCCGATGCTTCGACGCGAATCTACGGGCTGCGTATTGCTTGAGGTGAAGAAGCGCTCAAAGATATGAGGCTTGTCGCAGTCTGCCACACCCGGCCCATCGTCTGCGACGTCCACCACGACGAACGCACCCTCGCGACGTGCGCTGATGGTGACAGTCGAGTCCTCGGGTGTGTATTTGAAGGCGTTCATGATGAGATTCGTAAGCACCTGCATGATGAGATGGACGTCGATGCGTACCAGCAGGATGTCGTCAGTGTGCTCGATGGTGACGGCACGTCCATGCGATGCTTGGGCGACGTGGCTGAGGGCTGCCTCGATGACCTCGTCGATGAGCTCGGATGTGAAGTTGAGGCGAATGGTGCCGTCCTCGACGCGTGTGATGGCGAGGAGGTTCTCCACGGTATCGATAAGCCAGAGGGAGTCGTCGTAGATGGCATCGGCAAGATCGCAGCGTTGTTCGAGACTGAGCTTCTCGTCGCTCTTCCGAAGGATTGCCGCAGATCCGGAGATAGCCGTGAGGGGTGTCCTCAAATCGTGGCCGATGGAGCGCAAAAGGCTGGCGCGCAGCTGCTCGTTTTTCGCCAAGACCGCAGCCTCTTCGCGCTCTTGCGCCGCCTGGTCGCTTTCGAGCGCCAAGGCGCATTCACCTACGATAGATAGGACGATCGAATGCTCGAAGGCTTCGATCTCGCGCCCCTCCAGGGCGATGCCGATGACACCGAATACCTTGTCGCCGGTGCGAACCGCGAGGTAGAGACAGCGCGCCTCAGGCAGGGTTCGCGTGCTTGCGCCCGCGCGCTTGTTGTTGGTGTAGGTCCAGGTTGCAACGGCGCGCTCGTAGTCGGTGAACAGCGACGCGGATCGGTTTTCGGCGCCAGCGGACTCATAGAGCGTCTTGCCGAGCGTGCCGTGTTCGGCGGTGTAGAAGACCACGTCGAGTTTTAGCAGTTTGATGAGTTGGTTCATGGCGACGCGGGCGCACTCCTCCGCGCTATGGGCTTGCTGCAAGAGCTGGTTCGTTTCGAGGAGTACGCGCGTTTTGAATGCGTTCTCGGCGGAGGTACGGGCGTTGTCGGCGATGCGCGCAGTTAACTCGCCGGCGACCATAGCGGTAGCGAACATGATGCCGAACGTGACCAGATAGCTTCGGTCGTAGCTGGCGAGCGAAAACAGAGGCGTGACGAAGCAGAAGTTGTAAAGCACTACAGAGAGCACGCTCGATACGATCGTGCAGATACGCCCCGTCGTGGTGACGGCGGTCAGCAGGGCCGTGAAGATATAGAGGGATATGATGCTGGAATCGGCAAATCCCAGATGGCGGAAAGCCGTGCCAACAGCCGTGGCGACAAGAGAGAGGGCCAGCGTGCGAAGCACGTCTCGGCTGCTGGGCGGCTGCAGGGCGAGCGCACGGCGGCGTCCTTTGGGTCGGGAGGGCGGAGTCGACTGGTCTGGAATGATGTAAATGTCGAGGTTCGGGGCGAACGTTATGAGCTGTTCTACGAGAGATTTGCGGCCGAAGAGGGCCTGACGGACGCTGCTGCGCTCGCCCGTGCGTCCCATGACGATCTTCGAAATACCCGACAGGCGCGCGAACTCGGAGATCTGAAACGCGATATCGTCGCCATAGACGGTTTCCATATGTGCTCCGAGCTGCTCGGCTAGGGCGATATTGGCTGCAAGCTTGGCGCGCTCATCATCGCTCATGGCTTGCGTGCGCGGGCTCTCTACGAACAGGGCGACGAGCTCGCTGCGAAACGCTTTCGCCATGCGTGCGGCGGCACGGACGATGCGGGGATTGGTCGGCGCCGGGGAGACACAGACTAAGATACGCTCCCTGGTGTAGTAGTCACGGTTTCCCAGCACGCGTGCGGCGTCTGTGAGGTGGCCGGTGCGATCGGCGCAGCGGCGCAGCGCGATTTCTCGGAGTGCGGTGAGGTTCTCAACGGTAAAAAAATGCTGTTGTGCTCGGTCGGCTTGTGCGGGACGGTAGACGAGGCCGGCGCGAAGGCGCTCAAGTAGGTCTTCGGGCTCTATGTCGACGAGCTCGACCTGGTCGGCATCATCGAAGATATGGTCGGGGATTCGTTCGCTCACGACAACGCCGGTGATGGATGCAACCATGTCATTTAGGCTCTCGATATGCTGAACGTTCACGGTCGTATAGACGTCGATGCCCGCATGTAGAAGTTCCTCGACGTCTTGATAGCGTTTGTCGTGGCGAGACCCTGGCGCATTCGTATGGGCGAGCTCGTCGACAAGGATGAGCTGAGGGGCGCGCTCGATAGCCGCATCTAGATTGAACTCGCTGAGCGCAATGCCGTTGTGCTTGATGAGTTTACAGGGCACGTTCTCAAGCCCTTGTGCAAGATGGGCAGTTGCCGGACGTTCGTGCGGCTCGATGTATCCCGCGACGACGTCGACACCTCGCCGCTTGGCGGCGTGGGCGGCTTGAAGCATCGCATAGGTTTTGCCCGCGCCAGCAGCGTAGCCAAAGAAAATCTTGAGGTGTCCCCGGCTGGTTCGAGCGTCGTCGGCAACCTCGTTTTTCTCAATTGCCTTGAGGATGAGGTCTGGATTGACGCGAGTGTCCGATGCGTCGCGCTGCATAGCGTAGCCTTTCTGAAGCGTTGTCCATGCGTGCATACGCGGCGAGGACGCCACTGTATGCTCGCGAGGTCGAGTATAGGCGCACTGCAGCCGCAATAGTGCTTTCTACCTGCATCTTTACGGCATCTTAAGGTCGTGAGCGCCAGCCCTCACGCCTCTTTAATCCCTAGAAGCGTTTACTGTCCCCAGACGCTTGCAAGAGCAGGCGTCCGAGACATCGGACCGCGCGTGAAAGGGGCGGTAATGGACATCCTCATTCCCATTATCGGAGTCGTCTGCATTGGACTCTTTATCTATTACATCTACATTCTGATGAGGAGTGATTCGTAAACTATGGACGCTGCGATTCAGTACATCTTGTACTTTGCCGTGCTCGTCGTCCTGGCCGTTCCGCTCGGTCGATTCATGGCCCATACCATGGATGGTGAGCATACGTTCCTGTCGCCTGTGATTGCTCCTGTGGAGCGTGGCATCTATCGTCTGCTTCGCATCGACGCGGCAGAGCAGATGGGGTGTAGGCGCTATCTGGCGAGCG
This sequence comes from uncultured Collinsella sp., assembly GCA_958407445.1. Taxonomy (GTDB): domain Bacteria; phylum Actinomycetota; class Coriobacteriia; order Coriobacteriales; family Coriobacteriaceae; genus Collinsella. The sequence goes on along the minus strand of CATYIU010000014.1, from coordinate 32,199 downwards.
CGCTGGTCTTTTCGGGGATCGGCCTCGTGGCTCTTGTGGCACTCCAGGCGCTTCAGTCCTTCTTGCCAGGCAATCCCCAGCACCTGCCGGGTGTGTCATGGGACCTGTCGTTCAATACGGCCGCTTCCTTCATAACCAACACCAATTGGCAATCCTATTCCGGTGAGACCACCCTGTCCTACTTTGTGCAGTTCATGGGCCTCACCGTGCAGAACTTCGTTTCCGCTGGCACCGGTATCGCGGTCATGTTCGCGCTGATCCGCGGCTTCCGTCAGGTCAAGGAGCAGGGTCTGGGTTCCTTCTGGGTCGACCTCACCCGCACCGTCCTGTATGTGCTCATCCCGCTGAACCTCGTGTTCGGCATCTGCCTGGCTGCCGGTGGCGTCATCTCCAACTTCCAGCCGGCTCAGAAGGCTGAGCTCGTAGAGCCCGTCGCTGTCCAGCCTAATGCAGACGGCGGCTGGAGCGTCATCGACGGCGCCCAGATCGAGGGCGACACGGTCAAGGTCGACGGCAAGGTTGTCGAGGGCGCGCGCGTGGTCACCGAGCAGTTCCTGCCCCAGGGTCCCGCGGCTCCTCAGGTTGCCATCAAGCAGTCCGGCACCAACGGCGGCGGCTTCTTCGGCGTGAACTCCGCCCATCCGTATGAGAACCCCAGTGCCTTCACCAACATCATCGAGATGACCAGCCTGCTGCTGATCCCGGCCGCCTGCTGCTTCACCTTCGGTATCGGCGTCAAGAACACCAAGCAGGGCAAGGCTATCTTTGCCGCCATGTTCATCCTGCTGGTGATCTTCACCGGCATCATCGCCGTTAACGAGCATATGGGTACCCCGCAGCTGGCCGATGGCGGAGCGGTCAATATCGAGATGACCGACGGCCAGGCCGGCGGCAACATGGAGGGCAAGGAGAGCCGTTTCGGTATCGCCTCCTCTTCCACCTGGTCCGCTTTCACGACGGCTGCTTCCAACGGCTCGGTCAACTCCATGCACGACTCCTACACCCCGCTCGGCGGGTTTGTCCAGATGCTCCAGATAGCGCTGGGCGAGGTCGTCTTTGGCGGCGTGGGCTGCGGCCTGTACGGCATGATCGGCTTCGCCATCCTCACGGTGTTTATCGCCGGCCTTATGGTCGGTCGCACACCCGAGTTCCTGGGCAAGAAGATTGAGCCGACCGAGATGCGCTGGGCGGTGGTTCTGTGTCTCGCCACTCCGTTCGCCATTCTGGTGAGCTCCGCTATCGCCTGCATGGTGTCCGGTCTTGTCGACCAACTCACCAACGGCGGGGCGCATGGCTTCTCCGAGGTCCTGTACGCCCTTACTTCGGCTGGCGGCAACAACGGCTCCTCATTCGCCGGCATGAACTGCAATATCCCGTGGATCAACGTGCTGCTGGGTATCGAGATGCTGTTCGCGCGGTTCCTGCCGATTGTGGGCACGCTCGCCATTGCGGGCTCGCTGGCCGGGAAGGGCAAGGTCGCCGAGAGCGCCGGCACGCTTTCCACCACCAATGCCATGTTCGTGTTCCTACTGGTATTCGTCGTTCTGCTGATTGGCGCCCTGAGCTTCTTCCCGGCGCTGGCGCTTGGTCCCGTTGCCGAATTCTTCCAGATGGTTGCGTAAAGGAGTCGCAGATTTATGGCTATGCAAAAAGACATGATGAGCCGCGCGGTGCGCGATTCATTTGCCAAGCTTGACCCCCGTGTCCAGGTCCAAAACCCGGTCATGTTCCTGGTGTGGCTGTCGGCCGCCATGACCTCCATTCTGGCCATCGCCTCTATTTTTGGGGTACAGGACGCCGGCGTCCCCACGTACTATGTGATCGCCATTGCCGTCATTCTCTGGCTGACCGACCTCTTTTCAAATTTTGCCGAGGCACTTGCCGAGGGCCGCGGTAAGGCGCAGGCAGACTCCCTGCGCGCGGCGAAAAAGGACGTCGAGGCCCATCGCATCGAGTCCGTCGAGGATAAGGACCGCTTCACGGTCGTTCCCGGTACCGAGCTCTCACGCGGGGATCTGGTGGTCGTGCGCGCCGGCGAGCAGATTCCGGGAGACGGCGATGTCATCGAGGGTGCCGCCTCGGTTGATGAGTCGGCCATAACCGGCGAGTCTGCACCCGTGGTTCGCGAGGCTGGCGGCGACCGTTCTGCCGTCACTGGTGGCACCACCGTGCTTTCCGATTGGATTGTGGTGAAAATCACCAGTGAGCCTGGCCAGAGCTTCCTGGATAAGATGATCGCCATGGTCGAGGGCGCCGCCCGCAAGAAGACCCCCAACGAGGTCGCGCTCGAGATCTTTCTGGTTGCTCTGTCCGTCATCTTCATCCTCGTGACGCTCGCACTGTACTGCTACTCGAGTTTCTCTGCAGGGCTCAACGGTATGGCGAACCCCACCGCTGTGACCACGCTCGTTGCCTTGCTCGTCTGTCTGGCGCCCACCACCATTGGTGCGCTGCTGTCCGCCATTGGCATCGCCGGCATGAGCCGACTGAACGAGGCCAACGTGCTGGCCATGTCCGGCCGCGCCATCGAGGCCGCCGGCGACGTCGACATCCTCATGCTCGATAAGACCGGTACCATCACCTTGGGCAACCGCCAGGCCGCTGAGTTCATTCCGGTCGACGGTGTCGATCCGGCAGAACTCGCCGATGCCGCGCAGCTGTCCTCTCTGGCAGATGAGACCCCCGAGGGCCGCTCCATCGTCGTGCTCGCCAAGGAGCAGTTTGGGCTGCGCGGCCGCACACTCGAGGATAAGGGCATGGAGTTCATCCCCTTCACTGCGGCGACCCGCATGTCCGGTGTGAACTACGCCGACAGCGAGATTCGCAAAGGTGCGGCCGATTCCGTTCGCGCTTATGTGGAGGCTGCCGGAGGAGTGTTCTCGAAGGAGTGCGACGAGGCCGTCGAACGCATTGCGAAGGTGGGCGGCACCCCGTTGGTCGTGGCAAAGGACCGACGTGTGCTGGGTGTCGTCTACCTTAAGGACATCATCAAGTCCGGCGTGAAGGAGAAGTTCGCCGACCTGCGCCGCATGGGTATCAAGACCATCATGGTGACGGGCGATAACCCGCTCACGGCAGCCGCCATCGCCGCCGAGGCGGGCGTGGACGACTTCCTGGCCGAGGCCACCCCCGAGGGCAAGCTCGAGAAGATTCGCTCGTTCCAGCGCGAGGGTCACCTGGTCGCCATGACCGGCGACGGCACCAACGACGCACCGGCGCTGGCGCAGGCGGATGTTGCCGTGGCCATGAACACGGGAACCCAGGCTGCCAAGGAGGCCGGCAACATGGTCGACCTCGACTCCAGCCCCACCAAGCTCATCGAGGTCGTGCGCATCGGCAAGCAACTGCTCATGACCCGCGGCTCGCTCACGACCTTTTCTGTTGCCAACGACGTGGCGAAGTATTTCGCCATCATCCCGGCGCTGTTCTCTCCGATCTATCCGGGACTGGGCGCCCTCAACATCCTGGGCCTCACCAACCCGTTGACGGCCGTGCTGTCCGCCATTATCTACAACGCGCTGGTCATCGTCGCGCTGATTCCTGCCGCCCTGAAAGGCGTGAAGTACCGCGAGCTTTCGTCCGGCCAGCTGCTGACCCACAACCTGCTGGTGTGGGGTCTGGGCGGTATCGTGGCACCGTTCGTATTCATCAAGATTATCGACATGCTGCTGGCCTTGTTCGGCATTGGCATGATGTAGACGGAGGTTTGTATGTTCAAAGGTATCGCATCGCGCGCACTTGGCGTGTTCGCGCTGTTTACCATCGTCTGCGGCCTGGGATACACGCTCGTGGTGACCGGCGTCGCGCAGCTTGCGTTTCCGTACCAGGCGAACGGATCGCTCATTACGGTCGACGGCAAGGTTGTGGGTTCCGAGCTCATCGGCCAGAACTTCGATGACGAAGCCCACATGTGGGGTCGTATCCAGAACGTATCAATTGTCGAAGGCGAAGACGGCGAGCTCATGGCGTATGGTGCCCCGTCCAACCTGTCCCCGGCGAGTGAGGAGTATCGGCAGCTGATAGATGCGCGCGTGAAGAAGATCCGCGCCGCCAACCCCGATGCCGATATGGACGCTGTGCCCGTCGACCTGGTGACGTGTTCGGGGTCCGGCCTCGACCCGGAGATCTCTCCGGATGCCGCTGAGTACCAGGTTCCGCGCCTTGCCAAGGCCACGGGCAAAAGTGAGGACGAGGTGCGCGACATCATCGCCGCGTGCACCAAGGGCCGTTTCCTCGGCGTGTTCGGCGAGCCCACGGTCAACGTGCTCAAGGTGAATCTTATGCTGGACGGCGCGCTGTAGGTGAGGGAGTGGCGGATGAGGGCATGACTGCCTACCTGGGCCTCTAACGCCACCCCGCCCATCAGTTGCGGTGAAATACGGACTGTTTTGGCTGTCAAAGGCCTTATCTACTCCGTATTCCACCGCAACTTTTTGTGGGCTGAGTAAAAGCCGGGGGAGCGTGTACAGTCGGGTACAGCGCGGTTACTGATACGATAAGTACGTTAGCAACTGCCGCCGAGCGGCTCAAACGAAAGGAACCCTGTATGGAGTCTTCCGCCTACCCGATGCTCTTTAGCCCGATCAAGGTCGGTACGACCGAGGTCAAGAACCGCGTCTTTATGCCGCCGGTGTCCACCAACTTGGCCGATCATGGCTATGTGACCGACGATTTGGTCGATCATTACCGCGCCCGCGCCAAGGGCGGCGTGGGCCTGATCATCACCGAGGTCGTGACGGTCGAGCCCACCTATACCTATCTGCCGGGTGACATGTGCTGCTACGACGACACGTTCATCCCTGGCTGGGAAAAGCTCGCCGCCGCCGTCCACGAGTACGGCTGCAAGATCATGCCGCAGCTCTTCCACCCCGCCTACATGGCCTTTAACATTCCGGGCACCCCGCGCCTGATCGCTCCGTCCTTTGTGGGCCCGTCCTATGCTCGCGAGGCGCCGCGCCCCATTACGGTCGACGAGATCCACGAGCTCACGCATCAGTTTGGCGACGCTGCCGTGCGTATGCAGAAGGCCGGCGTCGATGGCGTCGAGGTTCATGCGGCGCACGCCCACGGTATGCTCGGCGGCTTTTTGACTCCGCTCTACAACAAACGTACCGACGAGTACGGCGGCTCGCTCGATGCCCGTATGCGCTTCTTGCTCGAGGTCATCGCCGAGATTCGCGAGCGCTGCGGCAAGGACTTTATCATCGACGTCCGCATCTCGGGCGATGAGTACACCGATGGCGGCCTGACCCTCAACGACATGATCTACGTCTCGCGTCGCCTGGAGAAGGCCGGCGTCGACATGATTCACGTGTCGGGCGGCACCACCATCAAGCGCGGCTCTGCGATTCCCGCCGCCGGCACCCAGCAGGCCTCGCACGCCGCCTGCTCGCGCGAGATTAAGAAGCACGTCAACATTCCCGTCGCCACCGTCGGCCGCATCAACGAGGCCTGGATCGCCGAGGAGTTGATCGAGGACGGCGCTGCCGACATCTGCATGATGGGCCGTGCCAATCTGTGCGATGCCGAGTTCTGCAACAAGGCCGCTGCCGGCAACGCCGACGACATCCGCCCCTGCATCGGTTGCCTGCGCTGCCTGAATGGCATCATGTTCGGCAAGCGCATCTCCTGCACCGTCAATCCGGACGTGGAGCGCGACGAGGCCGGCTACGAGCCTGCTGCCGAGGCCAAGAACGTACTGGTTGTGGGCGCTGGTCCTGCGGGCATGGAGGCAGCCTACATTGCCGCCAAGCGCGGTCACAACGTGGTGCTCGTGGATAAGCAGGACGAGCCGGGCGGCGAGATGCGCATCGCAGCCGTTCCGCCGGCAAAGCAGGAACTCACCCGCGTGATCAAGTATCAGTACCGTCGCCTGGCCGAGGCCGGCGTGAAGTGCGTATTTGGCACCGAGCTTACTGCCGAGGACATTCAGCGCGACTACGCGGGTTACGAGGTTGTCCTGGCTTATGGTGCCGAGCCCATTGCTCCGGCCTTTATGCAGGGCTTTAAGCAAGTTATGACGGCCGATGACCTGCTGGGCGGTAAGGCTTTCCCGGGTAAGAAGATTGTCATTGTGGGCGGCGGCACCGTCGGCTGCGAGACGGCTGACTACCTGGCCCCGTTGGTCAACGACCTGTCGCCGGCCAATCGCGATGTCACCGTCATCGAGATGACCAAGACGCTTGCCGCCAACGAGGGCGGCGCCGGCCGCGCGGTGCTCATCACGCGCATGCTATCCAAGGGCGTCCACGTGCTGACCGAGGCCAAGGTGACCGAGATCACCGAGGACACCATCAGCTACGAGAAGGACGGCGAGGTTCACACCATCACCGGTGCCGATACGCTGGTGCTTGCCATGGGCTATCGTCCCAATACCAAGCTGGCCGACGACCTGGCCGCAGCCGGTGTTGCCACCCACGTGCTGGGCGATGCCAACAAGTGCGGCAACATCCGCGACGCCATCGGCGATGGCTACAAGGTTGCCTGCGAACTCTAGTCAACCCTTTGGTGCATGGGGGCCAGGTTACTTTGCGCTAAGTTGATACATGTAAACCTGACCCCATTGACGAGGTTGCCGTCATCCCAGGGCGGCTTCATGGAGTAGCGCTCGTACGCATCGAATTACTCCTCTCATAGATGTGCGGCACAAAGAGCCCCGAGTTCAAACGAGCTCGGGACTCTTTTCGTTTGGATTGCAGACCTATCGACAGACGAAAACCATTTGCGTCTTGGATAAATCAATACGCAAACAGTTTTCGTCTTATAATACGGTCATGAATAGTACGAAACGAAGAGGTTGTGCATATGGTTGTTAGAGAGAGCCCTACAGTCGAATACAAGGAAAGCGTTACGCCGACGTTTCTTAAAACGGTGAGCGCCTATGCAAACTATGGGACGGGCAAGATTGAGTTTGGCGTTGACGACGAGGGCGTGGCTGTCGGCCTTGCAGATCCGGTCGCAGAATGCCTGCGCATCGAGAACATGATTAATGACAGCTTGGACCCCGCTCCCCGTTACACGCTCGAGCCCGATGAGAAACACGGGACCGTAATCCTTACGGTTTATGAGGGACAGGACAAACCCTATCGAAGCAAGGGAAAGGCCTACAGGCGAAACGATTCGGCAACGGTGGAGGTCGACCGGTTTGAGTATGGCAGGCTGACGCTCGAAGGCAGCAACGTAACGTTCGACGCGCTCACGTCGGCTCGCCAGGACTTGGGCTTTCATACGCTCGAGCATAAGTGTGTTGAACACCTCGGCATTTCCGAGCTAACGCCGGATATCATGCGTACGCTCCGCTTGCTCGGCAAGGATGGCTATACCAATGCCGCGGCGATTTTAGCGGATAAGAATGATTTTCCAGGCATCGACTGCGTCCGTTTTGGCGATACCGAGGATGTGATCTTGGATCGCGAGGCGGCGACAAATGTATCCGCAATTGAGCAGGTGGACAGGGCGGTAGCTATGTTTGCACGTTACTACCGTTATGAGCGTATCGAAGGGATGAAGCGCGTCCAAACCGATCGAATTCCTCTTGAGGCATTCCGCGAAGCTGTTGCAAACGCTTTGGTGCATCGGACGTGGGATATTCGAGCGAACGTTCAAATTGCTCTGTACGATGATCGCGTCGTTGTGACCTCCCCCGGATCGCTGCCCGCCGGTTTGACGACAGAACAATACCTGTATGGGCAGATATCCGTGCTCAGAAACCCCATCGTTGCAGAGGCCTTCTTAAAGCTGGATTATATCGAGAAATTTGGTACGGGAATTGCGCGCATTAGACGTGCCTATCGCGATTCGATCAATCAACCAATTTTTGATGTTCGCGGCGGCATGGTGGCCGTCACATTGCCCGTTACCGATGCCTTTGAAGGGTCCGAGGAAGAGGCCCAGGTTCTCAAGGCCTTGTCGGGCGGGCGAATTATGTCGCGAAGCGAGATTGAAAAACAGACGGGGCTGAGCCGCATGCGGACGTTGGCGGCACTCGAATCTCTGCTTGAACGGAATGCAATCGTAAGGCAGGGAACCGGGCGGGCCACGAAATATGAGCGCTCATAGTCCAAAAGAGCCATGGTACAAGACGGACCCCAAGCCAACGTTGGCTTGGGGTCCGTTATATCCCGGATGGTAACGGGCCGATTATTGTCAAGTTATAGCAAAGTATAGCGACGTACAGCAAAGCATAGTGAGATATAGCAAGCCGTATAGCGCGCCTTGATTTTCAACCCTTGATTATCAACCGTCCGTATATCACAGCAACTTATAACAGGCTCGGGGTGCCAATTTGGGGTGCAGTAGTGCTGCGCCACGAAAAGGGCCTATCTACTACGTTTAAGCCGCAGGGGTCAACCATAGCCGGCTTTTTCGAAAATCGACAAGCTGTCTACCTGCGGTTTTGTTTTCACGGTTTTCGGTATGGCCGAGGCTATCCGTGTTAACGTAGTAGATGGGCCACTTTTGTGGCAAGGGGGCCGATCTGCGGGCCAGGGTAGCTAAAAGAGCCCCGTCCCAAAAAGACTGATTGGGAGCTGGGGCGTGTCGATGCGATAGTATTACGTGGTGAAATTCGACAAACCGTGGGCTTCATCCGAGGGCTTTATGGAACAACACCAGCATTATCAGAGCCTGCAAGATCAGGCATACAACGCACTGCGCTCCAAGATCATCTATGCCGAGCTTAGGCCCGGCACGCGCCTTTCGGCGATTGGTCTGGAAAAGGAGACGGGGATCGGGCGCACGCCCATTCGCGAGTCCTTTGTGCGCCTGCGCGAGCAAGAGTTGGTGGAAACGCGTCCCAAGAGCGGCACCTACGTCTCTAAGATCAGCATGGAACACGCCGAGAATGCCTGTTTCTTGCGCGAGAAACTCGAAAGAAGCGTACTCATTAAATGTTGTTCGGCTGCCACGTCCGAGCAAAAGCATCGGCTCGAGCAGATTCTTGCCGAGTCCGAGTCGCTCGACCATAGCGAAACGCGTCGTTTCTTTGACCTGGACAACCTGTTCCATGAGACGTGTTTCGTGATTGCCGGTCGTCACATGCTGTGGGATTGGATGAAGAGCGTCAACACGCATTTTGAGCGATACAACTGGTTGCGTATGGTGTCGCAGGATCTGGATTGGGAGCCGATTCGTCGACAACATCGTCGGATTCTCGAGGCCATTAAGAGGGGCGATACCGACACGGCGAGCTATCTGGCAGAGACGCACTTGCACCTGATGCCCGAGGAGCAGGGCCCGGTTATCGCCTTGCATCCCGACTATTTTGAGCTGCCTAAAGACTCGTCTATCTAGCCCATCACCGCATCTGCTCGAGACGCAAAAACGATGCCGCTCACCTACAGCGTTTTGCAAGCGAGATTTTTAAAAAAAGCCTAAAATGGCTCAGACCGCCGACAATTGGGAAACGGGGTGCGCTATGGCGCAGATGAGAATCAAGGACATTGCTGCCGAGGCGGGCGTGAGCCCGGCCACGGTCTCGCGCTATCTCAACAACCGCCCCGGGCAGATGACCGAGGAAACCCGCGCTCGCATCGCGGCGGTTATCGAGCGCACTGGCTATCGCCCACGTGCCGCCGCACGCAATCTACGCAGCTCACGCACCAACCTCATTGGCGTGATTCTGGCCGACATCGCCAACCCATTCTCGAGCGCCATGCTCGAAGGACTTTCCGCCAGTGCCGCCGCGCGCGGCTGCTCGCTCATGACGGCCATTAGTGGCAACGACCCCGCAAGGGAAACAGAGTCGCTCACCAGACTTATCGACGCTGGCGTGGATGGCCTGGTCGTCAATACCTGCGGTGGTAACGACGAGGCCATCGCCGCTGCCGCGGGACGCCTACCCGTTGTGTTACTCGACCGCGACGTTGCCGACGGTGGCATCGACTTGGTGACGTCCAACAACCGCGAGCTGGTCGCCGGCCTGGTAGACGCCTTGGCTGCTGCGGGCAGCGAGCGTCTGTGCCTGCTTACCGAGGCAAGCGATGACAGCCCCGTGCGTCGTGAGCGCGCTGAGGCGTTTGCCGACGAGCTCTCGCGTCGCGGCCTGGCCGGCGAGGTCGTCACCCTGGCCGACGGTGGCGCCACGGGCGTCGGCCGCTTGGACGAGACCATCCGCGGCCATGCCGGTAAAAAGCTCGGCCTCATTGCCGTCAACGGTCTGGTCTTCCTGCGCCTGACCGAGGCGCTGGCCCAGCTGGGGCCCTCGTTGCCGGCGGGTCTCAAGATCGCAACGTTTGACGACTATCCCTGGAACCACGTGCTCTTTGGCGGTGTGACCACGGCCGCGCAAGACACCCTTACCATTGCCGAGCGCGTAGTCGAGCGCCTGTCCGAGCGCATCGACGTCGTTACCACTACGGTGGGCGATGCAGCAAAGCTCGCCCCCAAGCGCATCGAGGTCCCCGGCCAAATCGAACACCGCGCTTCGACCTTGCGCTAACTACTCGTTCGCAACTGCTTGTTCGCACACGTTTTTTGAGCGCTTGATACGCTTTAACCCTGCGGAAACATTTTTCTGCGATAGTATCTGCGATATAGACCAGTCGAAACCCGCCCGAAAGAAAGGGGAGCGACATGAACCAGCAGAACATCGATTACGTACTCCGCTCCGTAGAGCAGCGTGACATCCGCTTTGTGCGTCTGTGGTTTGTCGACATTCTCGGCCGCCTCAAGAACTTTGCCATTAGCCCCGAGGACCTCGAGGTCGCTTTTGAGGAGGGTATTGGCTTTGACGGCTCCGCCATCGAGGGCTTTGCCACACCCGAGGAAGCCGACATGCTGGCGTTTCCCGATGCTTCGACCTTCCAGATTTTGCCGTGGCGCCCGAGCCATAACGGCGTCGCTCGCGTGTTCTGCGACGTGTGCACTCCCGATCGCAAGCCGTTTGCCGGCGACCCGCGCGATGCCCTGCGCCGCATGTTCCGCAAGGCCGAGAAGGCCGGCTACCTGCTCAATGTGGGTGCCGAGCTGGAGTACTATTACTTCCCCGACGAGCACACCCCCGAGCCGCTCGACAACGTGGGCTACTTCGATCTTTCGGTGAGTGACGCAGCCCGCGACCTGCGCCGCAACACGGTCCTCACGCTCGAGAAGATGTCCGTGCCCGTGGAGTACACCTTCCACGCCGCCGGTCGCTCGCAGCACGGCATGAGCCTGCGCCACGCCGAGGCCCTGAGCATGTCCGACGCCATCACCACGGCCAAACTCATCATTAAGCAGCAGGCCTACGAGAGCGGTTGCCACGCCTCCTTTATGCCCAAGCCGTTGGCGGGTGAGGACGGCAGCGCTATGTTCCTGTGCCAGTCGCTATTCGACCACGACGGCAACAACGTGTTTTGGGGCGAGGACGACGAGAAGTACCATCTCTCCGACGTCGCCAAGCACTATATGGCCGGTATTCTGGCGCATGCCCGCGAGATCAGCGCCATCACCAACCCCACGGTCAACTCGTACAAGCGCATCACCACGGGTGGCGACTCCGTGCCGCAGTACGCCACGTGGGGCCTGCGCAACCGCGCGAGTATGGTCCGCATTCCGGTCTACAAGCCCGGCAAGCAGCTGTCCACGCGCATCGAGCTGCGCAGTCCCGATCCCATGGCCAATCCGTACCTGGTCAACGCCGTCACGCTGGCGGCTGGTCTGGACGGCATCGAGCGCAAGCTGGAGCTCCCGCCCGAGGCAACGGCCGAGACGCTCAAGCTTACCGACCGTCAGATGGTCGAGGCCGGCTACACGCCGCTGCCGCGCTCGCTCAAAGAGGCGCTCGACGTGTTTGAGGACTCGCAGTTTATGAAGGATGCCCTCGGCGAGCACATCCATAGCTTCTTCCTCAAAAAGAAGCGCGCCGAGTGGCATAAGTTTGAGTCTACGATCACCGAGTGGGAGATCAAGCACTACCTGGCGAACTCCTAATCGCGCTGGCGTGTTCCAGTACGATTGAGCTCATTTCTTTGGAGGCCGATATGTCCGAAAAGAGTGCCCTGTTCATGGCGCGCACGACGCGCTTCCACGAGTTTGCCCGCAGCTTGACGACCACCCTGGGTGTCGAGGTGAGCCTGGCAACTCCCGATTCGCCGACTGCGGCGCACGACTTTGACCTGCTGATTCTCGATTCCGATGGCATCCGCAGCGACCGCATCGATCAGATTGCCAAGTGGCTCGACGACCGCGGTGGCGTCCCCGTGCTGGTGATCGTCGACGACGAGACGCTCGGCACCCTGCGTCTGCCCAATCATACGCATGCTGACTTTGTATGCCCCACGGCGACGCCCAACGAGCTCAAGGCTCGCGCGCAGCGCCTGATGGGCGAGGAGGAGACCGTCACCGCCGACGATGTGCTCAACATCGATAACCTCGAGATCAACCTGGCTACCTACCAGGTGACGCTCGATAACGAGCCCATCGACCTGACGCTGATGGAGTACTCGCTGCTGAGCTTTTTGGCGACGCACCCCAACCGCGCCTACAGCCGCGAGGTGCTGCTGCACCGCGTGTGGGGCTTTGAGTACTGCGGCGGCACGCGCACCGTCGACGTGCACATCCGACGCATCCGCTCTAAGGTGGGCCCGCAGATCGCGGCGCACATCACCACCGTCCGCGGCGTGGGCTATCTGTTTAAGGACTAGATTTCCACCACAAAGGGGACAGGCACCTTTGTGGTGGTTTTGCCACAGGTAGGGGTTTCTTTCGGGCCTGCAGCAGAACTTAAGCCTTCCTAAAAGATTGCGTTCTCATACACTTGCGCTCACATATTGGGGTACAAATCAACGTGAACAATGATGGCCCGCCACATGTTTGGCGGGCATTTGGTTATTTGACGAAAGGATCGCAGCCATGAGCGAGAATGATTCCCAGCGTCCCCAGGATGCGGGCAACGCAGGCGAGACCCAGCAGCAGCCGCGTGTGCAGGTGGAGTCGACGCCTGCCGACGGCAACATTCCCTACGTGCAGGCCTATGACACGCAGACCGGCAAGCCGCTGAGCGGCCAGCAGGTTGTAAACAAGCACACAGTGGTCAAGACCAAGACCAAAAAGCTGCCGATCTTTATTACGGCGCTTGCCGGCTGTGCCTGCGGCGCCCTGCTGGTCATCGCGCTCATTATGAGTGGCACGCTCAATATTGGCGGTGGCAAGAATGCCGTGACGGCGGGTGCTTCGGGTTCGTCGACGCAAAAGATCACCATCGACTCTGAGGACACAACGCTGGCCGAGGCGGTCTCTGCCAAGGCACTGCCCTCTGTCGTTTCCATCACTGCGACTTCGAGCGGTAGCCAGAATGGCTCACTTTCGCAGTCTGCTGACGAGTCGGATAGCTCGGGCAGCGTCGGTTCGGGCGTTGTGCTCGATACCGAGGGTCACATCCTCACCAACAACCATGTGGTCGACGGCTATGACCAGTACGTGGTAACCATGGACGACGGCACCACCTACGAGGCCGAGTTCGTGGGCAACGATGCTTCGAGCGACCTGGCCGTCATCAAGCTCAAGGACGCCGACGCCTCCAAGCTCACGCCGATCGAGATTGGTGACTCCTCCAAGCTCAACGTGGGCGAGTGGGTCATGGCGATCGGCTCGCCGTTTGGCAACGAGCAATCTGTATCCACGGGCATCGTGTCGGCGCTGTATCGCTCCACGGCCATGAGCTCTACCAGCGGTAACACCATCTATGCCAACATGATCCAGACCGATGCCGCCATCAACCCGGGCAACTCCGGCGGCGCGCTCGTTAACGACAACGGCGAGCTCGTGGGTATCAACTCGCTCATCGAGAGCTATTCGGGCTCCAGCTCGGGCGTGGGCTTTGCCATTCCGGTTAACTACGCCAAGAACATTGCCGACCAGATTATCGACGGTAAGACGCCGGTGCATCCGTACATGGGCGCCACGCTTTCGAGCGTCAACGCGCTCAACGCCCGTGCCAACAAGCTGAGCACCGATAGCGGCGCGTATGTGGCGAGCGTCGTCGAGGACGGTCCTGCTGCCAAGGCCGGTATCCAAGAGGGCGATGTCATTACCAAGCTGGGCGACGACGAGATTACGAGCGCCGATGGCCTGATCATCGCACTACGCAGCCACGAGGTGGGCGAGAAGGTCGAGATCACGCTCATGCGCGGCAAGGAAGAGAAGAAGGTCACCGTCGAGCTGGGCTCCGACGAGGAACTGCAGAACCAGCAGCAGAACGACAGCGCAACCGACACTGGCAACGGCGGTATTACCGATGATCAGCTGCGCCAGTACCTGGAGGAGCTGCTCGGCCAGCAGGGCCAGGGCCAGGGCTACGGTCAGGGCTACTAACGAGCCGTTTCGCACATATCGAGGCCAGAGGGGGCTGTTCCGCCAACGCGGGACAGCCCCTCTTTTCTTATTGATCCGTTGGGGACGGAGGAAAACGGATCATTTAGAACTGGCAAGGGCATGGTTTAATCGCGCGATCCACCCCAGTCTGGCGGCTGCCGATTCGGTGCGGTTTGAGACCGCTATTCGGCCCCATGGTGACCGGTGGTACTCTTGTATCCGTTTGAAATCGAGCGAAGGAGTGCCGCTATGGAGCAATCGAGCCTGTTTGGTGACGGCGTGGACATCGATACCGAAACGCCCGCGAGCACGGATACCGCTGCACCGGCCGATGCTCGTGCCCAGGCGGCAGCGCGTGCGGCCGAGCTGCGCCACGAGCTCGATTACCACGCCTATCGCTACTACATGCTCGATGCGCCCGAGATCACGGACGCCGCCTTTGACAAAATGCTCGTTGAGCTGCAGCAGATCGAGGCGACCTACCCCGACCTGGTGACGCCCGACAGCTATACCCAGCGCGTGGGCGGCTACGTGAGCGAGCAGTTTACACCGGTCACACATATGGCGCGCATGTATTCCATGGACGATGCTATGGATCTGGACGAACTTGACGCGTGGCTCCAGCGCGCCGAGGATGCGCTCGGTGCCGGCAGCGTCACCTATACCTGCGAGCTTAAGATCGACGGTCTGGGCGTGGCGCTTACCTATCAAAACGGCACCTTTGTGCGCGCCGCCACGCGCGGCGACGGCACCACGGGCGAGGATGTGTCGCTCAATGTCCGTACCATCAAGGATGTGCCCATGCACCTGTCCGAGCCGGCGCTCGCCCACATGGGCGCCGACCGCGAGCGTACCATTGAGGTACGCGGCGAGGTGTACATGCCCAAGGGCAGCTTTGTGCGTCTGAACGACGAGGCCGATGCCGAGGGCCGCGACCCCTTTGCCAACCCGCGCAACGCCGCCGCCGGCAGCCTGCGCCAAAAGGACCCCAAGGTCACGGCGCGCCGCGACCTGGCTACCTTTATCTACGCCATTGCCGATACCGATCCGCTGCACGTCCACAGCCAGCGCGAGTTCCTGGACTGGCTGCGTAGCGCCGGCTTTAGCGTCAACCCCAACGTTGCCCGTTGCGCCACACCGGCTGAGGTTCACGAGTTCTGTGCCCAGGCGCTTGAGCATCGCGGCGACCTGGACTACGACATCGACGGCGTGGTCGTAAAGGTCGACAGCTTCCAACAGCAGCTCGACCTGGGCTTTACCGCCCGCGCGCCGCGTTGGGCCATCGCCTTTAAGTTCCCGCCCGAGGAAAAGCAGACCGTCCTGCGCGAGATTCGCATCCAGGTGGGTCGCACCGGCGTGCTCACGCCGGTCGCCGAGTTCGACCCGGTGACGGTCGCCGGCTCCACCATCGCGCGCGCCACGCTGCACAACATCGACGAGATCCGCCGCAAGAACGTGCGCGAGGGCGACACTATCATCGTGCACAAGGCGGGCGACGTAATCCCCGAGGTCGTGGGCCCGGTGCTCGACAAGCGCCCGGCCGATTCGGTCGACTGGCACATGCCCGAGGTCTGCCCCGTGTGCGGCAGCCCCGTGGTTCACGAGGATGGCGAGGTGGCCTACCGCTGCGTGTCCATCGACTGCCCCGCACAGCTCAAGGAGCGCCTGCTCCACTGGGTGAGCCGCGGCTGCATGGACGTCGACGGCCTGGGCGACGAGATCGTCGACAAGATGATCGCCGCTGGCCTGATCCACGATGTCGCGGACTTCTACCAGCTCACGGTCGACGACATCGCCGGCCTGGACACGGGGCGCGTGTACGCCAGCTCCAACAGCAAAAAGGGCGTTAAGAAGGGCGATCCCATTCCGGTAGGCCTTAAGACGGCCGAGAAAATCATCGCCGAGCTCAACAAGTCCAAGAGCCAGCCACTCGGGCGTGTGCTGTTTGCCCTGGGCATCCGTCATGTGGGCAAGAGCGTGGGCGAGGTCATCGCCGAGCGGTTTCTGTCGATCGACAAGCTCATCTTGGCGAGCGAAGAGGATATTGCCGAGTGCGAGGGCATCGGTCCCAAGATTGCGGCGAGCGTCAAACAGTTCCTGGCCGTGCCCGAAAACCTCGCCGTGCTGGAGCGCTTGCGCCAGGCTGGTCTGTCGCTCGAGGTCGACTTGGGCGCCGCGCACGCGCAAGCCGCGGCCGACGCTGGCGTGGCGGGCGAGCTCGCCGACGCACAGCCGCTTGCGGGTCTGACCTTCGTGCTCACCGGCACGCTCGTCAACCGCACTCGCGACGAGGCGGGCGCGGCGCTCAAGGTGCTCGGCGCCAAGGTTTCGGGTAGCGTGTCAAAGAAGACGAGCTATCTGGTCGCCGGCCCCAAGGCGGGTTCCAAGCTCACCAGGGCCGAGCAGTTGGGTGTGCCCGTACTGGACGAGGATGCGCTCGAGCGGATCTTGGCTACTGGCGAGGTGCCCCGGGCTTAGCGCATCGATAACCAAAGTGAAGATCCGCCCGGAAGCACGATGCCTTCCGGGCGGTTCTTACTTTGCTGGGGCAACCGGCACCGTGATCTGCGTTACGTAGGTTGCCGGGTCGTCGCTGATGATGTCATCGATAAGGGCGATCTCGCGCGAAGGCCCGGTGGGCGCCAGGTTGTGCTCGCGCATATAGCCGAGCAGCTGCTTATAGCGCGGGGCTGCTTGCCCGTGCGTGCCGCGGAAGCTTATGGTCAGGCAGCGCGCGGCAGGTCGCGTCTCAACGTCGCCCAAGTAATCATCGGTGTCATCGAGCAGCAGGAAGACCTCGTCGTAGCCATCAAAGTCGCCGGCGGCGAGGCGTTCGGGCGCGATGCCCACACCCAGATTGCCCAGATAGGCAAAGGTTTCGTGCTGCCCCTGCTGAAGCTGGCGGATATGCCATCCCAGCGAATAGGCGTCGGTGGGATTGACGCGCTCGTGCAGCGTGGCGCAGCGAAGTTCGGGTTCCTCGATTTCGCTAATGGTGTCGAGATCAGCATTCAAAGCGCCATGAAGCAAGGCAAGCCGCTGGTCAATCTTGCGCGACATGCGCTCCAACTCACGCCGCCTGTGCTCAATTAACTCCTGTTGCTTGGTCAGTTGCCGTTGTATCAAATCCATATCGCGCGTAGTGACAAACTCGCGAATCTGCGCCAGCGGCAAGTCGAGAACGCGCAGGTTGCCGATGGTGTTGAGGGTGGAGAGCTGCCGCGATCCGTAGTAGCGGTACCCACTTGCCGGATCGACATATGCCGGCTCCAACAGCCCCATCTGCTCGTAATGACGCAGTGTGCCCACGCTTAAATTGAGCAGGCGCGCCACCTCGCCAATGCGGAGCAGGCCCTCGGTGTGTTCACTTGGCATGTCGGTCACAGGACCACTCCTTTCGGTAAAAACAGGGGAGAGGCGCTAGGCCCGCGTCGCCCCGCTACGCCACCAGCTTGTCAAAAGCCCCGCGCCGGTTGAGCACGGTAAATGCAATCACGCAGATGCCCGCCGACAGAATCGACCCGCACGGCGAGGCGATACCCATGGGAAACAGCGTGTCGGAATAGGCGTTCGACAGCAGCCATGCACCGGGCACGCGAATGAGCACAACGGCCAGCACGTTGTGCGCAAAGCCGATGTAGCTCTTGCCATACGCGGCGAAAAAGCCACTAAAGCAAATGTGGATGCCGGCAAAGATTGCGTCGAAAATATAGCTGCGCATATAGCCGGTACCGGCGGCGACTACTGCAGCGTCCTTGGCAAAAAAGCCGATAAACGCCGGCGCCACCAGCCACATCAGCACCGTGATCAGGCAGCCGTACACCACCGAGATGGTCATGGCGTCCTTGAGTACCTGACGCGCGCGGTCGCCCTTGCCCGCGCCGGCGTTTTGCGCCGTGAGCGCGCTGACGGTAGCGCCCATGGAACTCGGCACAATGAATAAAAAGCTGATCATCTTTTCGACCAGGCCTACGGCGGCGGCGTCGACGAGCCCACGGTGGTTGGCGATGACGGTGATAAACATAAACGCCACCTGGATGCAGCCGTCCTGCACAGCCACGGGCACGCCGATTTTAAGAATGCTGCCGAGCACCTCGGGCTGGGGGCGCAGGTCGCTGCGCTTAACGTGGATGTTTGTGCGACGGCTCTTGAGCCACACGAGCGCGAGGGCAACGCTGGCCGTCTGCGCGGTCACCGTGCCGAGCGCTGCGCCCACGGGGCCGAGCCCCATGTGACCGATAAACAGAAAATCGAGCGCGATGTTGATGATGCACGCCACGCCGATCACGTACATGGGCGAGCGCGAATCGCCCAGCCCGCGAAAGATGGCCGAAAGAATGTTGTACGCGGCGATAAAGGGAATGCCGATAAAGCAGATACGCAGGTAGGCGGCAGTGCCTTCGACCGCCTCGGCCGGCGTGCCAATGAGTGCCACAATCTGCGGACACAGTGCAAGCAGGACAGCGGCCAGCACCACCGAGACACCCATAAAGAGCGTGATGGTGTTGCCGATGGCGGTCTCGGCGCGGTCAAACCGGCGCGAGCCCACGGCGTGGCCGACGATGACCGTCGTTCCCATGGCCAGACCCACGAGTGTCACGGTAATGATATAGAGCGTCTGCGCGCCATTGCCCACGGCGGTGATGCCGGCGGCGCCGCTAAACTGCCCCATCATGTACAGGTCGGCCATGCCGTAGAGCATCTGCAAAAAGTACGAGAGCATATAAGGCAGGGCAAAGACCGCGATGGTCTTAAGGACATTGCCGCGTGTGAGGTCGTGTTCCATGGGCGGGGCACTTTCTAGCTTAGATCGTTTACGTACCAGTGTAGTGAAAACCCTACAACGATTGTAGAGTCAAGGTTTATGTTGACAGCGGGGCGAAAAAAGTCACGTTCGCGTTTATTTCCAATTGAATACGGACGTGCACCCTGTGAGCATGGCGCCTGTACTAGCCTTGCAGAAATCGATTTCGCATCACTTGACACCGCCGCACGGCGCGCCATAATACGTGGGTTTGCGAACAACGTTTGATGGGGGATGAACCTGCGTGCGCAATCTCAAGATTTTGTTTTCCTATCTGGGAGCATACCGTCGCGATGCCATGCTCGGCGTGTTCTTTGTGACGGCCGAGACAGCGCTCGAGCTATTTATTCCGGTCATCATGGCAAATATCATCGACGTGGGCGTGCCTGCTGGCGACATCAACTACATGCTGTTGCAGGGCACGTATATGTTGGTATGCGCCGCATGTTCGCTGGTACTTGGTTTGGGCTATGCGCGCACGTCTGCTCGCGTCGCCTCGGGGCTGGGCGCTAACCTGCGCGAGGCCGAGTATCGTAAGATCCAGACGCTCGCTTTTGGCAATCTGGACAACTACGACGCCAGCTCGCTGGTCACTCGCATGACCACCGACATCACCGTGATTCAAAACGCCGTAGGTAACGGCTTCCGCCCCATGGTGCGCGGGCCGGTAAATCTGGTCATGGGCCTCGTCTACGCTTTTGCGCTCTCGCGCGAGCTCGCGGCGGTCTTTGCCGTCATTCTGCCGATGCTCGCCATCGTGCTCGGTATCATTACCGTGCGCGTGAGCCCGCTCTACCGCCAACTCCAGACCTCGATGGACCACCTCAACGGCGTGGTGCAAGAGGACCTTACCGCCGTGCGCGCCGTGAAGGCTTACGTGCGCGCCGAGCACGAGTGTGACAAGTTCGACACCGTCAATACCGAGCTCGCCGGCACGGCGACCAAGACCTTCGGCACCGCCGTGCTCAACCTGCCGGTGTTCCAACTCTCGATGTACGTGGCTGCGCTCTCGATCTTGTGGATTGGCGGCCGCATGATCATCGAAGGTCGCTTGGGCGTGGGCTCGCTCACGGGCTTTATGAGCTACGTGCTGCTGATCATGAACTCGCTCATGATGATTTCCAACGTGTTTTTGCTGCTCACGCGCGCTCTCACGAGTGTAGGCCGTATCGCAGAGGTGCTCGATGAAGAGCCCTTTATCGCCAACCCTGCGGGAGACCTCGCGACTGCGGCGCCAGCGGACGGCAGTATCGAGTTTCGCGACGTTTCCTTTAAGTACCGCGCGGATGCAGCCGAGGATGTGCTCGAGCATATCGACCTTCGCATCGAGAGCGGCTCGACGGTGGGCATCCTCGGCGGCACGGGCTCGGGCAAGAGCTCGCTTGTGCAGCTGATCGCGCGCCTGTACGACGCCACCGAAGGCGCCGTGCTCGTGGGCGGACACGATGTGCGCGATTACGACTTGGCCGCCTTGCGCGACGCCGTGGGCATCGTGCTACAAAAGAACGTGCTGTTTACGGGTACCGTGCGCGAGAACCTGCAGTGGGGCGCGCCCGATGCCACCGACGAGGAGCTGCTGCGTGCCTGCCGGGCGGCATGCGTGGACGAGTTCCTCGATCGCATCGGCGGGCTGGACGGCGAGTTGGGCCAAGGCGGCGCCGGCGTCTCGGGCGGACAAAAACAGCGCCTGTGCATCGCGCGTACATTGCTCAAGCATCCGCGTGTGCTCATCTTTGACGATTCGACCAGCGCGGTCGATATGGCGACCGACGCCAAGATCCGCGAGCATATCGCTCAGATTCCCAACACGACGGTGATTGTCATTGCGCAGCGCATTGCGAGCGTCATGGATGCCGCCCGCATTATTGTGTTGGACGACGGCCGTGTCCACGGCGTGGGCACGCATGAGGAGCTGCTGGAGGGCGATAGCATCTACCAGGAGATTTACGCCTCGCAGATGGAGCTTGCGGGGGATGCGGATGCCGCGGATGGCGTAAATGATCCGTCTTCCGCCGGCCCCAACGAATCAATTCAAGCCACGGAAGGGGGTGAGCGCCATGCCTAAGACCGCAGCCCAAGCACGCCCGGCCGACCTCAAGCGCACGGTGCGCCGCCTGCTCTCCTACATGGGGCATGCCAAGTTCTCGTTGCTCGCGGTGGGCGTGCTCGCCTCCGTCGCCGCCATCGCGAGCCTCGCCGGCACCTACATGGTGCGCCCCATCGTTAACGGTTTGGCCACGGGCGGGGAGGAACTGCTCGCCGAGCAGGTCATCCTGACGGCGATCATCTACGCCGCGGGCGTGCTCTCGGCCCTGGGCTACTCACAGATTATGGTGCGCGCGGCCCAACGCGTGGTGTCCGATATTCGCCGCGACCTGTTCGCGCACATCCAGACGCTGCCGCTCAGTTATTTTGACAGCACGCGCTCGGGCGACATCATGAGCTTTTTTACCAACGACGTCGACACCGTCTCCGAGGCGCTCAACAACAGCTTTGCCAACGTGATTCAGGCGAGCATCCAGGTGGTCGGCACCACGGCCATGCTCATCATCCTCAACTGGCAGCTCACGATTATCACGCTCGTGTGCGATGTGGCCATTGTGTTGTACGCGCGCTACTCGGGCATGCGTTCCAAGCGCTTTTTTGCCGCCCAACAGGCGTCGCTGGGCGATTTGGACGGATATATCGAAGAGATGGTCTCGGGCCAAAAGGTCATCAAGGTCTTTAATCACGAACAGGCCAACGTGGCTGGTTTTGACGCGCGCAACCAAGAGCTGCGCCGCACCGGTGGTGCCGCGCAGGCCTACGCCAACTCGATGGTGCCCATGACCGTGGTGATCGGATATGCCAACTACGCCATCGTTGCGGTGGCGGGCGGCATGCTCTGCATCAAGGGGCTCGCCGACGTGGGCGCGCTTGCAAGTTACCTGGTCTTTGTGCGTCAGGCCGCCATGCCCATCAACCAGTTCACGCAGCTGGGCAACTTTTTGCTCAACGCGCTGGCCGGTGCCGAGCGCCTATTTGCCGCCATGGACCTTAAGCCCGAGGTAGACGAGGGCTGCGTGGAGCTGGTGCAGACGGGCGACGCCGCGTGGGCGTGGAAGATTCCCGAGGGCCAGGGCGTGGGCGCGTACGGGCACTTGCATGATGTGGCTGCCGTTGATGAGTCGGGCCGTGCGGTGGCTGCCGACGGTACCGAGCTCACGTGCGGCTTGGTCCCGCTTGCCGGCGACGTGCGCTTCCATGCCGTGGACTTTTCCTACGTGCCGGGCACCCGTGTGCTCACGGACCTCAACCTGTTTGCCAAGCCGGGGCAAAAGATCGCGTTTGTGGGCTCCACAGGCGCCGGTAAGACGACCATCACCAACCTCATCAACCGCTTCTACGAGGTCGATGACGGCGAGATCACGTACGACGGCATCGACGTCAAGCACATTGCCAAGGCCAGCCTGCGCGGGTCGCTCGGCATTGTGCTGCAGGACACGCACTTGTTTAGCGGCACCATTGCGCAGAACATCCGCTTTGGCAAGCTCGACGCGACCGACGAGGAAGTGCGCGCCGCCGCCGAGGCTGCCTGCGCGGATTCGTTTATCCGCCGCCTGCCTAGAGGGTACGACACGCCGGTCACGGCCGACGGCGCCAACCTGTCGCAGGGCCAGCGCCAGCTGCTCGCCATCGCGCGCGTGGCCGTCGCCGACCCGCCGGTGCTCATCTTGGACGAGGCCACTTCGAGCATCGACACGCGTACCGAAAAGCTTATCGAGCGCGGCATGGACCGCATCATGCGCGGACGCACCACCTTTATGATCGCGCACCGCCTGTCCACCGTCCGCGACGCCGACGCCATCATGGTCCTCGAACACGGCCGCATCATCGAGCGCGGCACCCACGAAGAGCTGCTCGCCCAGCACGGCGAGTACTGGCAGCTGGCGCATGGCTTAAAAGAGTTGGATTAACCCGTTCGAGCACGATGCTTTGACCTCTCCGTGCTCTTCACCTCGCCTCAAACCATCACAACATTCGACGTTTTTTGCCAAAAACGGGAAAAGCATCGAATGTTGTGATGGTTTTTCTACCACTCGACCGGGTGGAATCGCTTTCTTGCGCACGAAGGTGTGCGGACCCGTGGGCAGGGGAATAAGGTTGGTTATCCGACTCCATTGGAGGGCTCATGGACCTGCCGATCGTCCTGTCCCATAAGACTGCCTGGCTGTACCACAACGTGGCGCGCCCGTCCGAGCCGCTCTCGCGAGCAAGCAGCCTATACGATGAGGACTCGCTTGCTAACGAGGCGGAGCCGACTGCGGGCCTGTCCAAATTGGGACTCGATGTCAAGGGGCTGAGGGCTTCAGGGGCAGTTGGGATCGTTGCCGACTATCTGGTTTCGCTTGGTATTCCACGAGAAGAGCTCGGTCATATCGACACGCTCGTCAACTTCGATTTTGAGCGCTCGACGCCGGCTGGATTTAGGTGCCACGTGTTTGGGGCGCCGGTACCTCCAGACCATCTTCTTGAGGTGGCAGAGGGCCTTCTAGTGGTTGATGAGGTCATGTGCTTTGTCCAAGCGGGTTCGTGGATGAGCGAGCCCGAGCAGCTGGAATATGGGTATGAAATCTGCGCCCGATACCATTTGAATCATCTGTCGACAGACGATTATATCGAGATGGGGCAGAGGTATACCGTTGCCGACTTGATTGCTTATTGCGATGAGAATCGATCTCGTCAGGGGGCTATACGCGCGGCCGGTGTGCTCAGGCGCGTGCACGATGGCGCGCGATCGCCCATGGAGACGGCCACCGCAATCATGGTCGTAGCAAAACGTTCCCAGGGCGGGCTGGGATACGTCAAGGTTGAGCTCAACCATCGGGTCGATGTTCCCAGCGAGTTCAAGTATCTCGCTAAGGCCGGGTATTTCGAGATTGACGTATATGCGCCTGCGAGCGGTACGGGAATTGAATACAACGGCTCGGACCATCTTGATAAACAGCGCAGCGCGTCGGATGCGGAGCGTATGACCGTGCTGAGCGCGCTGGGCTTTAGAATGATCGTCCTCACCGGGACTCAGTTTGCCCATCAGCTGCAATTGCACCGGGCGATGAACGCCATCGCACTCGCTATGGGCCTTAAGTGCGACCGAAGCGAAGCGTTCCAAAAGCGGCAGAACGACCTGCGAGAATTCGTGATTCGGCAC
This sequence comes from uncultured Collinsella sp., assembly GCA_958407445.1. Classification (GTDB taxonomy): domain Bacteria; phylum Actinomycetota; class Coriobacteriia; order Coriobacteriales; family Coriobacteriaceae; genus Collinsella. Next base: position 7,912 of record CATYIU010000014.1, on the reverse strand, counting down.
TGGGACGGCGGCCTTTAGGGGCGCTTTGGTCCTTCTACGGGGTGCCGTGGGCAGGCAAACCATCACAACATTCGACGTTTTTTGCCAAAAGCGGGAAAAGCATCGAATGTTGTGATGGTTTGTATGTTGAGGATGGGCTTGGAAAGTCCGTTTTGCTCGAAGCGACCTGTCCTGTCGTACGGGTGTCGGCATGATTCTCCCGTGGGGTATTATGTTTTCCGAAGAATAAAACGCCGCGTGTGGGGAGGGCTGCGTGGACGGGCACGTGCAACATGACGGCTTTGGCCGCGATATCAACTACCTGCGCATTGCCGTTACCGACAAGTGCAATTTCCGCTGCATTTACTGCATGCCGGCCGATGGCGTGGCGCCCCGCGCGCACGATGAGCTACTCAGTGCCGAGGAAATCGCCCGCTTTGTGCGCCTGGTAGCGGGGGAGGGCATTCGCCGCGTGCGCCTGACGGGCGGCGAGCCGCTGGTCAGCCGCCGTATCATTCCGCTCATTCGCGACATCCGCGCGATCCCGCAGATTGAGGACATCTCGCTTACCACCAACGGCGCCCTGCTGCCCAAGCTGGCGCCGCAGCTCAAAGATGCCGGGCTTAACCGCGTTAACATCTCGCTCGACACACTCGACCCCTCGCTGTTTGGAAAGATCACGCGCCTGGGACGACTCGAGCAGACCATGGCCGGTATCGACGCGGCGCTGGCTTGGGGCTTTGAGCCCGTTAAGGTCAACTGCGTTGTGGTGCGCCGGCTCAACCAGAATGTGGCGGCCCTCGCGCGGCTCACGCTTGACCGCCCCATCCACCTGCGCTTTATCGAATACATGCCCATTGGCGACGAGCGCACGAGCTCGCATTGCGCTGTGGACCCGCATGCGCCCGCGCTCAATCCCGAGCTGTGGGACGCGAGTGACACCGTGCCGAGCGACGAGCTGCGGGCGCGCATCAATGTCGGGGCCGCCGCGACGGGACTGGCCGAGCTCGAGCCGCTCGACATCAACGACGCTCCTGCCGGCGCGGGCCCTGCGCGCTATTGGCACTTTCCGGGCGCGGCGGGAACGGTTGGCTTCATTAGTGCCATGTCCAATCATTTTTGTGCGAATTGCAACCGTCTGCGCCTGACGGCCGATGGCAACGTGCGTCCGTGCCTGTTCAGCGATGCCGAGTATTCGGTGCGCGACGCCCTGCGCCGTGGTGATGATATGCAGGTACTTTCGATTTGGCGCGATGCCGTCGCCCACAAACCGCAGGAACACGCGATAATTGAGGGCACGCAACGATTTATGTCCCAAATCGGAGGATGATCATATGGCCAAGAGCAGGTACGCCGATGCCACCAAGGCCGCTCGCACGGCCGCGATGTCTGCCCATAAAGTCACGGCTGCGGCGAATGCTGGCAGCGCCGACGCGTCCGCGCAGCCGTCTGCCAGCGCTGCCACCGAGCCCGCCCGCGACGCCCGTCGCGACGAGCTGACGCATGTGGACGCCAAAGGCGAGGTGCGCATGGTTGACGTGTCCGACAAGGCCGAGACCCATCGCATTGCTATCGCTGAGGGCACCATCCTCATGCATCCCGAGACGCAGACCATGGTGCTGCAAGACCGTGCCAAAAAGGGCGATGTGCTTGCTTGCGCGCGCGTGGCGGGCATCATGGCCATCAAACGCACGAGCGACATCATCCCCATGTGCCATCCGCTGCTCATTACCAAGAGCAAGTGCGACATTGCGCCCATCGCTCCGGCGGGAACGCCGGCCGAGGACGTGCCCGAGGGCTGGGCGCCGGCGCGCACGGACGGGCAGGTTGGCTTTCACGTACTGGTTACGGCCGGCGTGACGGGCAAGACGGGTATTGAGATGGAGGCCCTGACCGGCGCGAGTGCCGCGTGCCTTACGATCTATGACATGTGCAAAGCGGTCGATCGCGGCATGGAGATCGTCGACGTGCGCCTGTTGCACAAGGAGGGCGGTCGCTCGGGCGTGTGGGATCGTGCCGAGCGTCAGGCCGCTACTGTTGAGGCCGTGGCTGCTGACGGTGCCGCGCCCGCGAGCGCACCTGTCGCCGTCGCGCCCGCAGCTCCCACTCCGGCCGTCCCCGCGATCGCGTTTATCGGCTACCAAAATTCGGGCAAGACCACGCTCGTCGAGAAGGTTATCGCCGAGCTCACCCGCCGCGGCCTGCGCGTGGGTTCGCTCAAGCATCACGGGCACCACGGCTTTGATATCGATGTGCCCGCTAAGGACACCTGGCGCCATCACCAGGCCGGCTCCAAGCACGTGGGGCTCATCTGCGCCACGCGCTGGGCGGAGTACGCCGACACGCGCGAGGAGGACGAGATGCCCGCGCGCGAGCTGCTGTCGCGCTACAACGATGTCGACGTGGTGATCATCGAGGGCTACAAGACCGAGGGCTTCGACAACATCGTGGTCGCGCGCTCCGGTGTCGACCGTCTGCGCGGCAAGAGCTCGCTCGACCTGGTCGACGGTCACACGCTGGCCCTTGCCTGCAACGAGGCCCTGGCACGCCAGGCATTCGACGCCGGCTTTGCGACCCGAGCCATCAACATCAACGACGCCCGAGCCATCTGCGACCTCATCCAGGATCATCTGGCCTAAAACCTGCCAAAAGGGACAGGTTTATTTTGGCAGGTTTTATCTGGGCAAACGTCATTTCCACCACAAAGGGACCAGGCACCTTTGTGGTGGTTTTGGCCAAAGAGGCTTTGACTTAAACCTACCTCAAGGTGTAATAATCGCTGACAAACGATTGCGATTACGGAGGTCTCATGCCAAAACTGTACTTTATGCGTCACGGCCAAACGCTCTTTAACCTGCTTCGTCGCAAGCAGGGTTGGTGCGATTCGCCGCTCACCGAGCTGGGAATCGAGCAGGCTAAAACTGTCGGCGTGACCCTGCGAGAGCGTGGCCTTGCATTCGACCATGCGTACAGTTCCACGTCCGAGCGTGCGTGCGACACGCTTGAGCTTGCGTTTCCTGATCAGCCTTACGAGCGCGTCAAGGGCCTTAAGGAGTGGAACTTTGGCAAGTTTGAGGGCGCGAGCGAGGATTTGAATCCGCGCCTGCCGTACGGCGATTATTACAAGCAGTATGACGGCGAGGGCGAAGACGAGTTTCGCGAGCGCATCATGGCGACCATCACCGAGCTCATGCAGCGCCCTGGACATGAGAGCGTGTTGTGCGTGAGCCATGGCGCCGCAGCGGCTCAGGTCATGCGCGGCGTGGGCGTGGAACCGCTCAAGATGAAGAACCGTATCGGCAACTGCTGTGTACTCGAGCTCGACTTTGATCCCTCTACTAGCACATTCACTCTCGCAGATTTGTACAACCCCTACGGCACCCCGCGCGAGTAGCATCGGGGCATCAGCCAAAACCACCGCAAAGGGGCCAGGCACCTTTGCGGTGGTTTTGCCGTTTACGGGCGATTTCCTACCGTTCGGCGGACTTTCGCGCCAATGGGGCTTACACCGCATGCAAGTTTCATCCAACAATCACCCACGTGCTCACAAGTTTGTTACTCCTCGGGAGGCATCACTTGCGCATAATAGAAGACGAGGAATATCGCCCCGTCGTCTAGCGCCGATGTCCGAGGAGTTTTTTCATGCTCATTTTAAAGAAGATCAACAATAACGTTGCTCTTGCCGCCAGCGATGACGGCCGAGAGGTTGTTGTCTTTGGCAAGGGCATCGGTTTTCACGAGATGCCCTACGAGCTTGCCGATGAGTCCCTTATCCAGCGCAAATTCTATAACGTTCCCGAGAGCCTGCAGGATATGGTGGGCACCCTTCCCGACGACGTCCTGCTCGCCGCGAGCGACATTGCCTGCTTCGCGTCGCAGCAGCTTGGCTGCAAGCTATCCGGTGGCCTGCCCTTTATCCTGGCTGATCACCTGCAGTTTGCCGTCCAGCGCGACGACGACCAGCTCAGCGCTCCCAACCCGCTCGAGCACGAGGTAGCCTTCATCTACCCGCGCGAGCTCGAGATCGGCCAGGCCGCGCTCGCCATCGTGCAAAAGCGCACCGGCGCCAAGCTGGGTCAGAACGAGGCCACGAGCATCGCGCTCCACATCGTTAACGCCGAGGTCGACGGCATGGGCCGCGCCAAGGATATGGACTTCATCATGAAGAGCACCCGCGTGCTCGACGAGGTGACTCATTCCGTGGAAAAGCAGCTCGGCTGCTCGCTCGACACGGCATCGTATAGTTACATCCGCTTTCTTGCGCACCTGCGCTTTTTGGTTCGCCGCCTCGTTAAGGGCAAGTGCGCGCAGACCGAGAACTCCTCGCTGTTTATGCAGGCCGCCCGCGATTTTCCCGAGGCCTACCAGTGCGCATACGCCATCAACCGCGTGTTCGAGAAAGAGTTCAAGCAGAGCTGCTCGGACGAGGAACTCTTGTATCTGATGATGCATATCAATCGTCTGCGATCGGCTTCGCAGACCGAATGAGTAAAGCCGCCAGCCTGGCGGCAATCGCAACAATTCTTTTTGGTTTCTAACTGCGGGCAAGGTACCGGCTCGCGGTAGGGGATATTTTTGTCGAAATTTGGAAAAGAGAGGACAGATCATGGCAGGTAAATACGACGATCTTGCTTCCCAGATCGTAGAGCTAGTTGGCGGCAAGTCCAACGTCAAATGCGTCGCACACTGCATTACCCGTGTTCGTTTTAAGCTCAAGGACGAGTCGAAGGCCAATGACGAGGCAATCTCCGAGCTGCCCAACGTCATCAAGGTCATGCACGCCAACGGCCAGTACCAGGTTGTTGTGGGCAACATCGTCGAGGACGTCTACGACGCCGTTCTCAAGGCCGGCGGTTTTAGCGACGGCGGCGCCGTCGACGCCGATGACGACGATGCCGCTCCCAAGGGCGTTACCGATGTGATCATCGACCTCATCTCGGGCATCTTCGCCCCCATGCTCGGCACCTTCGCCGCCGCCGGTATCATGAAGGGCCTGCTGGCGCTCGCTACCTTCCTGGTCCCGAGCTTTGCCAACGACGGCGCCTACACGCTGCTCTACACCGTCGCCGACGGCATGTTCTACTTCCTGCCCGTGGTGCTTGGCTTTACCGCGGCCAAGAAGTTCAAGATGAGCGAGTTCAACGGCATGGCCATCGCCTTTGCCCTGGTGTATCCCACCATGGTTGCCCTGACCTCGGGCGAGGTCGTCGGCTCCGTCGAGCTCGGCTTTGCCGGCACCTTCTCTTGGTACACCACGTTCCTGGGCCTGCCGCTCATCATGCCAGCCTCGGGTTACACCAGCTCCGTTATCCCCATCCTTCTCATGGTTTGGTTTGGCTCCACCCTCGAGCACTGGGTTAAGAAGTGGATGCCCGCTTCTATGAAGATGTTCTTCACCCCGCTGATCGTCGTCAGCGTCACCGTTACCCTTGGCTACCTGGTCATTGGCCCCATCGCCACGCTCATCACCAACCTGCTCGGTGAGTTCTTCGCACTGCTGTTTGGCCTGCCCATGATCGGCTCCCTCCTGGGCTGCACCCTCGTCGGTGCCTTCTGGATGTGCCTGGTCATCTTTGGCTTCCACTGGTCGCTCGTGCCCATCGCGCTGGTCAACCTGTCCACTCTGGGCCACGACTACATCCTGGGCTCCGTTATCGCCCACTCCTTCTCGCTGGGCGCCGTGCTCTTTGCCATGTATCTCAAGAACAAGGACGAGAAGTTCCGCGGCATCGCGCTGCCGGCCATGATCTCCGCCTTCTTCTTTGGTGTTACCGAGCCCGCTATCTACGGTGTCGCCCTGCCCGATAAGAAGGCCTTCATCAACGCCAGCATCGGTTCTGCCGTGGGCGGCCTCATCATCGGTATCTCCGGCGCCGTGGTGTACATGTCCGGTGGTCTGGGCGTCTTCAACTGGCTGTCCTTCATCGATCCCTCCGGTGTTAACGGCATCAACCACATGATCTGGGCTATCGTTGCCTCGCTCGTGGGTGCCGCCGTGGGCTTTGCGATCGAGTTTGCCACCTACAAGCCCGAGGCTGCCAAGTAGCCCAAACGACAAAGACTCGGTACCAAGCCGGCGGGGGAGCGCCCCGCCGGCTTTTTTCAAATGGACGAGGGGTCCCGCACAGGCGTCGATAGAGGCCTCGCCACGAAACTGGCCTATCTACTACCTTTTAACGGTAGGGGCCAACCATACGGCGGTTTACCAAAAATCGCCAAGCCGTCTACCTGCGGTTTTATTTTTGGCAATTGCGGCGTGGTCGGGGGTTCACGACTAAACGTAGTAGATGGGCCGGTTTCGTGGCGGCGGTTCCTGCGCGGGCCTCGCTCCGGACGCAAATTACCTTGTGGACGCCGCTTCGGCGTCCACGCAACATCCCAACACGTACGAAAGGAGCCAACATGGCTTTTCCCGATGGATTTCTGTGGGGCGGCGCCACTGCCGCCAATCAGTGCGAAGGCGGATACAACGAGGACGGCAAGGGCCTCGGTGTTCCCGACATCATGACCGGCGGTACGGTCTCCGAGCCGCGCCACATTACCGACGGCATTCTGCCCCAGTACCACTATCCCAGCCACGAGGCCGTGGATATGTACCATCACTACCTCGACGACATCAAGCTCTTTGGCGAGATGGGCTTTAAGTGCTACCGCATGTCCATCAACTGGAGCCGCATCTTCCCCAACGGCGACGAGGCCGAGCCCAACCAGGCCGGCATCGAGTTCTACCGCCGCGTGTTCCAGGCCTGTCAGGAGCAGGGCATCGAGCCCATGGTCACCCTCAGCCACTACGAGCTGCCCTATGGCCTGTCCAAAAACTACGACGGTTGGAAGAATCCCAAGCTCATCGATTTCTACCTCAACTACGCCCGTGCCGTCATGACCGAGTACAAGGGGCTGGTGCGCTACTGGCTCACCTTTAACGAAATCAATTGCCTGCTCATGGGCGGCTTTGGCGGCGTGATGGGCGGCGGCATGGTGCCCGAGGCAACTGACACGCCCATGGCCTTTGGCAACTGCGACTGGGACGATCCACAGGCGCGCTTCGATGCCCTGCACCACCAGTTCCTGGCGAGCGCCAAGTGTGTCACCATGGGCCATCAGATCGATCCCCAGAACAAGATTGGCTGCATGATCGCCGGCAACGCCTGCTACCCGCACACGTGCAATCCGGCAGACGTTCTGGCCGCACAAAAGCAGCAGCGCGAGATGAACTTCTACTGCGGCGACGTGCAGGTGCGCGGTGCGTATCCCTCATGGGCTCCCAGCGTGTGGCGCCGCGAAGGCGTGCGCGTGGAGGTCTCGCCCGAGGATGCCGCCACGCTGGCCGCCGGCAAGGTCGACTTCTACAGCTTTAGCTACTACATGAGCGCCACGGCCACGGCCGATCCGGTGCTGCTGGAGCAGGGCAACATCTTTGGCGGCGCCGGCAACGAGTATCTCAAGAAGAGCGATTGGGGTTGGGCGATCGATCCCGAAGGCCTGCGCTACTACCTGGAGGAGGTCTACGACCGCTACCAGGTGCCGCTGATGATTGTCGAGAACGGCCTGGGCGCGGTGGACGAGGTCGAGGCGGACGGTTCGATTCACGACAGCTACCGCATCGATTACCTGCGCGAGCATATCAAGCAGATGGAGATTGCCATCGAGGACGGCGTGGACCTGATGGGCTACACCATGTGGGGCTGCATCGATTTGGTGAGCGCCTCGACCGGCGAGATGAAGAAACGCTACGGCTTTATCTACGTCGACAAGGACAACGACGGCAACGGCACGCTCGCCCGCAGCCGCAAGGACAGCTTCTTCTGGTACAAGAAGGTCATCGAGTCCAACGGCGCCGACCTCGCCTAGCCAAGTCTCAACCAGCGCAAACGCCAAAACCACCACAAAGGGGCCAGTGAACTGCGCCCCGAAACTTGGACTGAATAAATAG
>CATYIU010000013.1:0-51100 GCA_958407445.1 uncultured Collinsella sp. | reverse complement strand
AGGTACCATGCGGCATAGCGCCGGGACATGGTCCGGAAAAACGTCCGAGGTCCCCGCTTTCCGATTGGGGTGGGCTGCGGAAACTGCATCCCAGAATATTGGCCTGGAACGGGACGGACTTTCCGAATCGGCGCTCAAAAGGAAACCGCATCCCGCTTTGGGGCGGGGGCTGCGGACAAAAGCCGGACCGTGACCTGGCTCGGATTGGAGTTAGCGTGAATCGTTGATGTTGGCCGGTGTGGGCATGGAGATAGATGAGCGGATCGAGCGATATAATGACATGCTATGGAGGCCATATGCTCTTTTCCCGCCGTTCTGCCACATTTGCCTGCGCCATTGTGCTTATCGTAATGTCGGTCACCCCTTATCACCGGTTTTCATCTTCACTTGGCTTGGCATCAGGTGCAATGACCTGGCTCGTTATCCTGGGCGCATGCCTCGCGGCGTTTGTTCATGGTGCTGCGCTATGCAAGGGGGGAATGAGAAGGCCGAGGCATCTCGGTGCCATCGGTGTTTTCCTTGGTGTTATTGCAACGGTTCCCGAATGGGCCGACCTGGCTTTCTATGCTCGCGGAGACTCTATTCCAATCGTGTTTGCACCGATTTGGTTGTTACATGGCGTTTCGTGTGTCTCGTGCTTTGTTGGGTCGCTGCTTCTCTCATATGTTATTTGGGGCACGGCGGACTCTCCTTTGACGCAGAGGTCGACACGGACTGACGAAAGGGAAACTCGTCACCCGCAGGACGCGATTTTTACAGAAACAATAGCCGTCATGTCTTGCCTGCTGTTTTGCTGTCGAGTTTCATGGAGAGTCGTTCCCGAGCCATGGGGGATGCCCCCTGTAACGGCCGCGTCAATTGGCCTTGCGCTTTTAATTCCGTTGGTCTATCTCGCATTGACTGTGGCCCCGCCGTTTTGCCGCCCTCGTGCCTTTGGCCATGGGCGGCGCGACGTGTTTGCCTGTTCTGTGCTCGTAGCAGTTCCTATTGGTCTTATTCCGGCTGTTGAGGCGGCATACTTCGCAAGCGATGCCGTGGTCATTGCATTGCTGGCGATGGGGTCCGTTATCGCTGCTGCCTTCGTATGCATGTTGCTAAGGGGGAAACGGGACAACAATTCGGATATCGCCTGTGCGTCCGACACATTCGATGCGGGGGTGTTTTCCCCTGCCCTGTCGCCTAGAGAAGAGCAGTTTGTTCGACTGCTGCTCAAAGGGAAAACGCCGGCGGAAATTGCCAAGGAGACGGATACGAAGCCATCGACGGTGAGAACAACGCTTCACCGAGCATACGGGAAGGCGTCGGTTGCGGGCTCACGCGAGCTCGTGGCGCTGTTTGCGGGTGAGGGCGATACTGTAGGGCATGAGCTACCGCAGCGGCATGCTGACGATATAGTGGCATCAGCTCGAACGCGCCGGCTGTTTCGATACCTGCTCACATTATTCTTTATCCTCCTTGCGGCGGGGCCCTTGGTAATGGCGGATAGCGATTGGGGGTCCGGTGTTTCGCGGGCTGTCGCCTTTTCCCTCTTAAGCTACGCATTGGGTCTCGGACTGCTTCTGTCGCTACGCTACGCGGGTGGAAAAGCGAATCGTGGCGCTGCGCTGGATAGAGCGGGTGAAGCGATTTGGCTCGGAAGCCCGTACGTATGGGCGGTGCTATCTGCTGTGGAATGGTCTTTTATCTATATCGCGGCATTGATGTGCATACGCGTTCCGTTGATGGCTGTGCCGGTCCTGTTTTGCGGCGTGGCGTCTACGGCTTCGCTCGCTGTTGGGCTGCGTCCGTTTAAGGTGCATGCCCATGCTCGGGCTATCGTGTCGTTGGTGTCAATGGGCATGGTTGCCTTAATCTATGCGGTCGCTAGGGGGCGAATCCATGGACTTGCGGTGCTGACGGGGGTGCTGCTCACATATATAGTGATGCGAAGCTGTCCGCAGCGCAAAATGCTTGGGATATGGATGCTTTGCTTCGGGGCGACGGCTCCTGTTTGGGCTGTCTTGCTCAATATGGTGCAGGATCTGACGGTTTTCGAGCCGTTGTTCCTCGCGTCGTTGTTGGGGCAAAGTTCGGCTGTCAATGTCGTCGTGGCAACGGTGATTGTTTGCTGGTCTGTGCCCATGTTCGTTACGCACATCGCGCTCGCCCGCTCGGTTGAGGACGAGAAGGCCGTCTTGGAGTACCGGGCGAACGGGTCCACCGAAACGGCCCGCGTGCGCCAGCTGGCCCTGCTTACGTCGCGCTCCCTTTCTGATGTTCAGTCGCAAATTTTGCTGATGACGGCAGAGGGGGCAACGACAAAGGCCATTGCGGAGGATGTCGGTTACGCTGCATCTACGGTGCAAGCGCTGCGGTCTGCATCTTACCGCCAGTTGAAGATCAAGAATAAGGCGGAGCTAATTTTATTGTTATCGCAGGTAAATAACGTGTAAACGCCTGAGCAATCAACTCAATAGCGGGTGTTTACAGACATCTTTCTCTATTCATGCGAAGGTTGCCGTGCGTCGACGCATTGTTAACCGCTTTTGATTGGAGAAGGCCATGATTAAGCCAAGGAGCGCTATTGCTCGAATCGGAGTCGGCTTGGTGATTGCAGCTGGTCTGTCCCTAGGGGTTCCCGCTGCATCGTTTGCACAAGAGGAGTTTGACACCTCTCAGGTTTCCAGCATTTCGCAGAGCGCGGATGCCGGAATTGCCACATGCAAGAACAACATAGATAGAGATTTCGCTTTTCAATGTTCTGGCACGAGCGCAACTGGCTATCGCCAGAAAGACGATTCATCTTCAGTCTGCATTCTTGGCGTGATCGGGATGGGGCTGGGCACTGTCGCTCGGCTCCATCCCGTCGATGGGAGGATGATGACATTTGAATAGAAATCTAATGCGGCACGAGTTGTCCAAGATATTTGGCAATCCTATATTTGCGTTGACCCTTATGGTTGCAACTGCCATTTCGATGGCGGCTGCCATCGAGGCGTGGTGGACGCTCGAGACTGAGCGCAAACAGCTGTTATCTTTTGGCTACGGCATTGGTCTGCAGTCTCAGACATACCTCGGCCAAACGCGTGAAAGTAGCTTTGGCAACTGGATTGTTGTGAGCGCGAACGCGCCGTTGTTAGCGTCGGTGTTTTTCTATTCGCTGCCGTTGCTTGCCATGTTGGCCGGGTCGTGGTCATGCCTGTCCGAGCGTTTGGGCGGTTACGAGGCACAGATCTGCACGCGTGTTTCTAGAAATGCATACGTGAACGTGAAGATGCTGTCTGCTTTCCTCTCTGCGTTTGTGGTCACGGCTATTCCGCTACTCGTGAACTTTCTGATTGTCTCCATGCTGTTTCCCGCGTATCTCCCCCGGGTCGACGAATCGACTTACGTCGGGCTCTATCTGCATAGCTATTTTTCTGGTCTGTTTTATTCCCGGCCTCTGTTATACGTGCTGGTTTATACGCTGTTCGATGCGGTGGCGCTGGGGGTTCTATCCATGGTCGTGACCGGTCTGTCGGTTGTGTTTCGCAGCAGAATCAAGGCGATGGTCGTTCCATATCTGATTATGGTTGCATGGCACTTTGTTAACGATTGGATTTTTAGCGTCCTTTCATGCGTCGGCTTTAACTGCAACATTCTTAACAGCATCAGGTCGGAATCACTAAATAACTGGCCCGACATCCGAGCGGGGGTTGCGGAAATCATCTTGCTGTTCGTCTTTTCTTTGGTTTCCGCGAGATTCTTAAAAAGACGCGAGGTGGTCTGATGCTGTTTAGGCTGGTCGCCGCGGACCTGAGGACCGTTTTGAAGAAGAACATCATCACTTTTATTGCAATTGCGGCAGTGACCGTTGCGAACTTGGTGTACGCCTACGGATTGTCTTCTGTGTATGGGGTCAGGACGGATACCTTGGGGTTTGCGGATAATCTTGCGCTCGTGTTTGCCGGATCTGCTCCGTTTGAGCCTAGGCCCGGGGTCATGTTTGTGCCTCCGCTAGGATGGCTATTTCTCATTCTGCTTATTCTCTATACAACACTCGACTATCCGACCGAATCGTTGCACGGGTTTGGTTTGCAAGCGCTTGTTCGATGCCGGGCAAGAACCCTTTGGTGGGTCTCGCGTTTTATCTTGGTGGCGGCAGTAACGGCATTTTCACTGCTCGTGGTGGTTTGCTCTGTTGTGATTTGGAGCTTGGTGGTGAGCTCCTCGTTCAGCGCGGTCATTCATGGTGAGTCGCTTCAACTGGCTAATTTGGCGCCGTGGTTTCTCAAAGCTGCCGAGGCAGATGCGCTGCCGTTTTTCATAGGTCTCTTATTTGCTTTTGAGGCGCTTGCGTTTGCGCAGGCAGCGGTTGGGTTTGTGCTTGGGTCGTCAGTCTCGTTTGTGGTTTTAATGAGCTACCTGATCTGCTCGGCATATGCACGACATTGGGCGCTATTGGGTAACGCCTTGATGCTGTTGCGCTGGGGTGGAATTGTCAAAGAGGGAATCGCGGCGGGCTCGAGTGTCTTGTCATCAATTGGGCTTATGTCGTTATGCCTATCGTTGGGTGGACTGTGGTTTCGAAGGGCCGACCTTATAGAAAAGGGGGACAAGATATGAGTGTGATCGTAAGGGGCGTATCGAAGCGCATGGGTAAAAACGATGTCCTGCGCAACGTGTCCATCGAGGTTGACCCTGGGACTGTGGTCGGGCTTCAGGGGATAAACGGTTCGGGTAAGACCATGCTCATGCGAGCGGTTTGCGGGTTGATCAAGCCTACCGAAGGCGAAATCTCTATCGATGGCCAAAGGCTTGGGGCGGACATCTCGTTCCCGCCGAGTCTGGGGATGTTGATCGAGGCGCCTTCCTTTTTGGGATATCTGTCTGGCTACGACAATCTGAAGCTCATCGCTCAGATCAAGGGCGTTGCCACCCCCGAGGACATTCGCTCTGCCCTGCGGCTCGTGGGGCTCGATGCAGACGAAAAAAAGAAGTTCCGAGCATACTCGCTTGGGATGAAGCAGCGTCTGGGGATAGCTGCGGCAATTATGGAGAAGCCGAAGCTGCTTGTTCTCGATGAGCCAACGAATGCCCTCGACGAAGCGGGCGTTGAAATGCTCAAGCGCGTTGTGGCGATGGCGGCATCAACGGGTCGTGAGGTCCTTCTGTCCAGCCATGACGGAGAGGTGCTCGAGGAACTGGCCGATCGGGTTTACTGCATGCGCGACGGTGCCGTTGTGAAAGTTCGGGAAAGGTCGTGAGCGCGATGAAGAAGACCCTGTGGACGAGAAGATCGGCGCTCGCGCTTTTTTGCTGTGCTGCTACCGGCCTTGCGGGCATGAGGGTGAGCGTCGTTAACGGGAACCGGACGGTCATTCCTGAGAAATATTACGCGGAGGGCGAATGGCTCTCGATGGATGGAGCGTTTCTGGGGTCGAAGGATGTGGTGACTGATGGGTATTCGTTTTGCATAGACGGGGCAGAGTTGCTCACTCCGCGCGAGTATCTCAAACGAGCACATGACGATTATTCAAAATATGGCACCGTGGATACGAAAACGAGACTGAAGGATGCCGACATCACGTGCGTTATCGCCGTAAAGATGCGTGTCAGAAATAGGGATAATATCGACGGTGGAATCAAAGCGTATGTTTGGCATCTGGTTCCGGAGTCTGCGCCAAACTATGATTTTGTAGTCAATACCGATCTGATAACGCAAGCCATGCCGGTCCTTGGCGGCTCTGCTGCGTTTGCCGTGGAGGTTGGGGCAGAAAACGAGTTGCTCGTCCCATTTATGATGCAGAACACCAACGACTATTTCGAAGGTTACGAGACCGTCCGTTTTGAGAAAGCATTTCCCGGGACTTACACGATGAAGATGACCGATCTGCCGGAGCGGAGGCTCTTAAGGTTTGAAGTGAAATAGCTCGAGAGCAAGGCAAAACGGGTCCATTGGCGGTACGCGCGCCCGATTCCAGGCGCCCCGGCCCGGAATCGGGCGCGGGACGAGGCGCCTTCGGTGTCGGCCGGCCTACCGCTTCTTCTTGCTCTTCTTCTGCTTGCGCTGCTTGCCCTTGGTCTCCTGGGGCTTGTCGCCCTGTTTTGCTTCGGCAGCGGCCTTTTCTGCCTTCATCTTCTTGCGTTTGGTCTCGATGCGGAGTTTTTTGTTGATGCGCGTCTTAAGGAAGGGACCGAACTGCTCGGCATCGCCGCGGACAAAGGTGTCCTTAGGGATCGTCACGCCCTGGTCGGCGAACATGGCCACAAAGATGCGCTCGCCGTCGAGCACGTGGTCGAGCTTTTCAAACGGGAAGAACTGCGACTTGCCGCTCGTGCCCCAAACCATCAGGCCGTCCTCGTTGGCGGCGACGCGGCGATAGCGGCCACCCATGGACTCGTCGGCCTCAACGGCGTCGATAAAGTCGCGGGCGAGGGTGTGGTGCAGGTTTTTGCTCCACCAGGCCAAAAAGGCGCCGAATACGATCAAGACGACGCCAAACTTGATCCAGTTGCCACCGGCTACCAGCATGCCAATACCCAGCAGGGCGGCAATGGCGGCGGCGACATACAGGGAGCCGCGGCGTCTGGGCGAGGCGACCAGGCGGGCGAAGTCGGTGACCAGATCGTTTTCGTATTGGTACTCGTTGAGGTACAGGATGCCGTCATCGGCTGCTGCCTGCGCCTCGAGCGCGACCTCGACCTGGTCGGCTGCTTCGGAGGGAATGAGGTTGCTCTCTGCGTCTGCCATGCTCTTTGGACTCCTATCGCGGCGGGCTCGCCGTACGGGTTATTATGAGTGCAGTATGCCGTGCAACCGCATGGCCGCCGCGGCAACAAGACTCAGTATACCCGGGGGAGCACCCATGGAATCGTTGTACCGAAAGTATCGCCCGCTCACCTTTGACTCCGTGGTGGGCCAGCAGCATATCGTCTCGACGCTCGAGCACGCCATCACCGAGGGGCGTCTGTCCCACGCCTACCTGTTCTGCGGACCGCGCGGCACGGGCAAGACCACCATGGCGCGCATTCTGGCCAAGGCGCTGCTGTGCCGCAATGCCGAGGCGGCGCGCGCCGAGGGTGCAAGCGGCTGCATGCCCGACGGTACTTGCGAGGAGTGCGAGCTCATTGCCGAGGGTAACCACCCCGATGTCTACGAGCTCGATGCCGCCTCCCGCACGGGCGTGGACAATGTGCGCGAGGAAATCATCAACTCCGTCAACTTTGCCCCGGTGCGCGGCAAGTACAAGATCTATATCATCGACGAGGTCCACATGCTCACGACGGCGGCGTTCAACGCGCTGCTCAAGACGCTCGAGGAGCCGCCGGCACACGTGATCTTTGTGCTGTGCACCACCGACCCGCAAAAGATTCTGGAGACCATCCTCTCGCGCTGCCAGCGTTTCGATTTCCATCGCATCGGCAACGAGGATATTGAGCGTCGCCTGGCATACGTGTGCGAGCAGGAGGGCTTCGATTACGACGATGAGGCGCTGGCTATCGTGGCGCGCCATGCCAAGGGCGGCATGCGCGACGCGTTGTCCACGCTGGAACAGCTGAGCGTCTTTGGCAACGGTTCTGTGCATGCGGACGACGCCCGCTCGCTTTTAGGCGAGGTTTCGGACCAGATTCTGGGCGAGTTTGCCCGCGCCATTGCCGATCGCGATGTTGCCGAGCTCTATGGACTGATCCGTGCGCAGGTCGAGGAAGGAAACGACCTGCTGGAGCTGACGCGCGACCTGGTGGCGCATGTGCGTGACGTGTACGTTGCCTGCGTTGCCGGTGCCCGTGCCGAGCTGTTTGAGGGCGGCTCCGAGCAGGCCGAGGCGCTTGCTGCCGAGGCCGCTGCCTTTGGCGAGCATCCTGCCGACCGCCTGGCCCGTGTGCTGACGGTGCTCGACGATGCCGCACTGGAGATGAGGGGCGCGAGCGACGTGCGCCTGGTGCTCGAGATCGCCTGCACGCGCCTGGCACGTCCCGAGGCCGATTTAACGATTGAGGCATTGGCCGAGCGCGTGGCTCGCTTGGAGGCCATGGTTGCCAACGGCGCCGTGCCGGCGAGCGTGGCTGCTGCTCAGGCCGCCGCGCCTGCAGCATCCGTACCCGCTGCTGCCCAGCAGCCGACGCTCATTTCGGGCGCCCGTGCTGCCGCTCCGGCGGCATCCGCTGCCCCCGCTGGTACGTCCGCGCGCCAGGGCGGTATGCCTTGGGACCGTGGTGCTGCTGTTCCGGCTGCCCAGCCTGCGTCCCGTTCTGCGTCCGTGTCAGCTTCCAAGCCTGCAGCGCCTGCACCTCAGTCTGCGCCGACTCCGACGCCTCAGCCCGTTGCGGCCCCCGCGCCTGCCACCGCTCCGGTACCTAAGCCCCAGTCCAACAATGCCGCCCAGGTTGCTGCCGCCGGTACTGCCGAGACGCCCGCGGTCGAGGATGCCGGAGAGCTGCAGCGCAAATGGGCCGAGGTTGTCGAGCGTGTCAAGGCGCGTCAGGCTTCCTACGCAGGGCTTTTGCTCAACGCCCGCGCCACGGCCGACGACGGCTCCAAGCTCACGGTCTCGTTCCCCGCGGGTTCGACTTTTGCCATTAAGATGCTCGGTCGCGCCGATACGCAGTCGGTGGTCCTGCCGACGGTTTGCGCGGTCTTCGGTCGTCGTACCGTCGACTATGTCCTGGATGGGGGTGGCACGCCGGCTCCTCAACATGAGGAGCATTCTCCATCTGCACGGGCTGCGGTATCTGCGGACCCGCAACCCGTGTCCTCGGCGGCCCCTGTATCCTCGAGCGCCAGCGCGACGCAGCCAAAAGCGGCGCCGGTAGCGGCACCGACCCTGTCGGCGCCTAAGCCCGCGGCGCCCAAACCGGCTGCTCCGGCTCCCGCGCCCAAGCCCGCTGCCGCGCCTGCGCCCAAGTCATCCGACCTAGCTAAGGCCCCCTGGCTACGCTCCGACAATCCCGCCGGTGCTCCTGCCACGGGCAAGCTCCCGACCGAGCCCGCACCCCGAGCGCCCGAGCGCGCGTCCGCTCCCAAGGCTCAGCCCGCCGCGCCGTCTGCGCCGTGGGAATCCGAGCAGGTTCCCTACGACGATGTCATGGTCGGCGGTTTTGCTGCCGATGCCGGCGGGGACGATCTGCCCCCGTTCGACGTGCCGGGTGCGGCGTCCGCGCCCAAGCCCGCTGCAACTGCCCCCAAAGAGGAGGACGCTCCTGCGGCTCCCTGGGAGTCCAACCCCGGCGCGGGCAGCCCCTTCGGCCATCAAGGCGCAGCCCCAAGCATCCCGCAGACCGAGGACGAGGCCAAAGCCCTCATCCGCAGCGTCTTCGGCCAGTCCACCATCTTCAAACCGGTGGAGTAGCTGTACAGGCGGGTATACTGCTCAAGAAGAGAACCCCTTGCCCGGGCGCATCTGTATTTCGGACATGTGCAACGTGGTGCCGCGTATATCGCATTCGAGCAGACAGGCGCGTGACGGTCGGCCTAGGATGCTGAGGTCGATACGATACGTCGCATGGCTGTCCGTGTACTCGACTTGCTCGGCGTTGACGGTTGCTCCGATTGTAAATAAAGAGCCCAGTTCGGCATCGACAATCTTGGAGTCCTTTATCTTGACCTTGAACTCTTGGTAGAGGGACGGGCTGTTGTAGTAAATGGTTCGGGTTCCGTCGGTGCATTCATCGGTCGTCTCCCATTTGACGACGGGCTGGTCCGAGCTGGCTATCAGCAGTTCTGCTCCAAAAGCTATGGCATGGGTGATGATAACCAGTAATACCCAGACGACAAAGAGATAGAGAACCACATATGCAACGGGGTGTTTTGAGCGGATGTTTTGGAGTACGGCTGGGACATTCACGAGGGCACCTCCAAATCGTCATCTATGACAATCAAATTATACCCAGCCGCCATGCGTGCCGCCTCGAGCAGCGGCTCGGCATTTTGCCATGTAGCCTTGTAGCCCTACGCATAAACTGCCTGGTTCCAGCTCTGCTAGATGTAGCTTGAGATAATTATGCAACCTTGCATAATTCGACCTTGCATAATCTTGGGCGTGCGTCACGCTCAAGGACATGTATATCGACTGAGGTAGCGTGTCCGCCCCGCTTGCTTGCCCCGCGCCGTGGTACGATTTTTGAGTTTGAAAGTCCCGTCGCGCTCCGGCTGCCCTTGCAGCTTGTCGCGCGGCCGCACGTAAAGGAGCCATCATGGCCGGTATGAACATGCAGCAAATGATGAAGCAGGCTCGCAAGATGCAGGAGCAGCTTGCCGCCGCGCAGGAAAACCTTAAGTCCCAGACCGTCGACGCCTCTGCCGGCGGCGGCATGGTCAAGGTGACCGTTAACGGCGAGATGGAGCTCGTCAACCTCACCATCGACCCCGATGCCCTCGATCCCGAGGACGTCGATATGCTGCAGGACATGATCATGGCTGCCGTCAACGAGGCCGTCCGCGGTGTCAACGAGCTTGCCAACAAGCAGATGGGCGCCATCACCGGCGGCCTCAGCATCCCGGGCATGCCGTTCTAAGACACGCATATATATGAGTGCCAACCATAGTCTGCAAAAATTGCTCGATGAGCTGGGCCGTCTGCCGGGCATTGGTCCCAAGTCGGCCCAGCGCATCGCCTATTACCTGCTCGAGGCCGATGCCGAGGAGGCCCGCCGCCTGGCCGAGGCCATCCTGGAGGTTAAGCAGGAGGTCCACTTTTGCAGCCGTTGCTTTAACTACGCCACGGCCGACGAGTGCTCCATCTGCCAGGATTCGATGCGCGACACTACTCGCATTTGCGTGGTGGGCGAGCCGCGCGACGTCCAGGCAATCGAGCGCACGGGCAGCTACCATGGCCTGTACCATGTGCTGGGCGGCGTGATCAGCCCCATGGACAAGATTGGTCCCGAGCAGCTGCACATCCGCGAGCTGCTGGCGCGTTTGGGCCACGAGGATATCCATGAGGTCATCATCGCCACCAACCCCAATATTGAGGGCGAGACCACGGCGAGCTACCTGGCCCGCACTATCAAGCCGCTGGGCGTTGAGGTGTCGCGTCTGGCGAGCGGCCTGCCCGTGGGCGGCGACCTGGAGTATGCCGACGAGCTTACGCTTGGGCGCGCCATCGAGGCCCGTCGCACGATTTAGGTGGCGAGCCTGCTCCTGCCGTATGTTTTCCTCGCGACGCACGGGGTAGTCATAATTCCCCGTGCGACTGTAAGTTTGTTGTACAACAAAGATGCTTTGTATCCGCTTATCGCATGGATGCTTCCACTCGCATCCTTAATTTGCCCATTCGTTGCGCAACCTTTTGGGTTCGCTGATACACTCAAATATGGATTCGAATGAATGCGCCGCTCCCGAGCGGCGTGTTTTTGTTGGAGGAGAACGCATGCGGCCCGGTGGCACTCAGACAAAGCGCGGCACCGCGGTGCGCATGCGACGCCGACTGGGCTTGGCGCCGCGGGCGTACGCACTGCTGTCTTGCTCGCTGGTGCTGGTCATAGCTGGCGTTTCTGCCTATGGCATGACCGTGCCGTCCATGATGCAGGCACATGCCGCACGCGAACCGCGCGTGGGGCATGAGGTCAAAAGTGACCTGGGCACCACGACTGGATATGCTTGGGCAAGTGTGGTCGCGCATATTGTGTTTGGCACTGACGACGCGGACGGCGCCGAGGCCCCGGACAACGAAGTCACGCTTGCCAATGGCAAAACCATCGTGCTCACCAACACCAAGATCATCGATCGGTTGTCCAACAATAGCGTGGCGGCAACGGTGAATAAGGTCGAGCAGCAGAAGGAACAGGACGCCCAGCAGCCCGGAAAGCCCGGTAGCTCGGATACTTCTGGCTCCGGCTCGGATTCGTCGAGTTCGGGCGGCGGTTCTGGGTCGGGCTCCTCTGCCGGAGGGTCTGGAAATGGCGGTTCGACGGGCGGCAACACTGACAGCGATGCAAACTCCGGTGGCCTTTCCGCTGCTGAGGAAGAGAGCATTCACAGTTGGCTTGTGACCAAGTACAACATGCTCGACGGCTATGTTTCTCGCGCCAATGACGTGGTTTCGACCTATAACTCTACGGGAGATCCCAGGCCGTGCGACAGCCTGGTCGGGGAGATGTTTGTCATTCGAGCCGAGTTCGGTCGTCAGACATTCTCGCCCCGGTCAAAGTGGTATCAGCAGTATGCCAATCTGTGGGGCTGTTACACCAACCTATGTCAATGGGTCGGCCATTACGGCGATGATGACGTCGCGCTCGGTAACTTCAACAATAACGTGGCGGCGCTTGCCCTATGATGACCAATCTCGTTTCCGCCACAACCCAATCGCTTGCCCACGATCCCATGGTGGGCCTGCGCCTGGCGCGCGTCGACGGGTTTGAGCCGGCCATCGCCCTGGGCACGGACGAGCTTCCCGCCTACCTGCGCCGTTTTACGATGCTGTTTGCCGATGACGCCACTATGCGCCGCGGCGGTATCGGCCGTGTGACGCGTGCCGTCAACGCGCAGGGCGAGGCCGTGGCGCTCAAGCAGCTCATCTTGCCAACTCGCGACGAATTTGATGACGATGTCGCCCACGAGGCGCTGGTCACCAAGTTTAAGGCGGCGTTTCGCGAGGAATACGAATGCCATCGCGCCCTTTCGGGCCTTAAGGGCTTTCCCCGCCTCTATGGCTGGGGCGAGGTCGACGGCGTCCCCGCGATTGTCATGGAATGGGTCGAGGGCGAGACGCTCGCCCGCCTGCGCTCGCGCTTTGCCGTAGATGATGCCGGGCGCCTGTCGCCGCTTGTGGCGGCGCGTCTGGGTCGCGACCTGTTCGATCTGCTCTGCCGCATGAGCCTGGTGGGTGAGGGCTTTGTCCATCGCGATATCTCGCCTGCTAATATTATGGTGCGTACGGCGCGTCTACCACTTGACCGGCAGCTTGCCGAGGGCACCTTTGACCTGTGCCTGATCGACTTTGGCTCGTCGCTGGCGCTCGAGCCTGCGGCGGCCGTGGCCGGTACCGGCGGCAAGGCGTCGTTTACGGAGCGCTATGCCACGCTGCGTCGCGCGACGGTTGCCTATGCCCCGCCAGAGATGCTCACCGACGATATTCCCGACCTGCGTGCCTTGCGCATGTCGCCGGCGATCGACGTCTATGCCGCAGCAAGCACGGTTTACGAGCTCATTGCCGGCGCCGCGCCATACGAAGCCGCGCCGAGCACTTCGGGCACCTCGGGCTCGCGCAAGAAGACGCGTGATATCGCCAGCCCTTACCGCCTCAAGATGGATACGCTGCCCGACTATCCCATCGGTGCCCATGCGCCCGGTTGCGATTTGACTCAGCTGCTTCGTCGCGAGCCCGATGTGGCGCTCGCCGCGGCCGAGCAGGCCCGGCAGCTGGGGCTTGAGCCGGATTCCGAGGGGCTACGCGATGCGCTGGCGTTTGTCGATGCCCAGCTGTTCGACGTGGTGATGGCCTGTCTGTCCAGCCATCAAAAAGATCGTCCCGAGCCGGCGGCGGTCGAGGCGGCGCTCTCGGCGTTTTGTGACCACTATGCGCAAAATGTTGGTCGTTCGCTCCGCGGCGAGCCGCTCACGCCGTGCCCCATGGATGCGTCTGGTCGCGCGGTTCGTCGCGCGCTGATGGTCGGCGCGACGGTCGTCTGTGGCGTGGTTTGGGCTGTGGTCGTGGTTTCGGCCGCGCTGCTGGCATCGGGCACTCGCGTGACGGCGACTTTGGGATCGCTCATGTGGTCTGGGTCGCTACCGGGTATTATTGCCGCACTGGCGTTGGCGCTGCCGGGCATAGCCGGCGTTGCCGCGGGGGCACTTGCGCGTGATCGGCGCTCGGGGTTCCTGCAGGGTGTGCTTGCGCTTTCTGCCTGCGAGGTTCCGGTGCTGGTTGTGGCTGCATGTAGCGTATTTTCCCAACGCGCCGTGATGGGCGGCCTTGTTGCCGCTCTGGTTGCAACCTATACGCTTACGTGGTTTTTGCTTGCGATGGGCTTTGCCTTTGAACTTCCCGTTTCGGCACCGCGACGCACAAAAGCCCAGATGGCGACTCCGCTTGCCGGTGGAGCCGCAGCTGCCCGTACTTTTGGCGGACCTGTCGAAGTATCGTCCGATTCCATTTCTACGACCAAGGAGGCCTAGGTCATGGCATCTCAAGTTGAGCTCACCCCATGCGGGGCCATGTTTGACATCTTTAAGCGCGCGGCGCATCTGAGCCATATCGAGCTGTGCGGCTTGGTGCTTTCGTCCCGTCCGCTCGCCGACGGCCGCAGCCCGCAGAGCCGAGCCGCCGATCGCTCTTGGGTTTCCCGCTTTATCGTTCGCGCACCGGTCGGCACGCTTCAGCAGCGCTACTTTGCCGAATACGGTACCTCGGCTGCGCGTATTATGTCGCAACTGGCCCTGCGCCAGCGAAATCCCATGGACTCCACGGCTGTGATCAATATGGTGTGCGGTCCTGCAGGTGAACCGATGGTACGCGCGCTCGAAGAGTGCCATCAGGACACGAATCTCTATTGCAACGCGCTCGATCGCCTGTCCCAGGCGGCGGAACTCATGCCCGCCGAGCGCGCCGAGGCCGTGCTGGTGCTGTTTGTCGCCGTCGGTTGTTCGGCGGATGTGCGGTCCTCGGTGAACTATGCCATCGACTACGCGCACGCGACCTGTGGCGGAGGCACCTCCACGCCGCGTTCGCTTGGCATGTCGATGACCGCGGGCGAACGCGAACCCGCTCCGGCGCACCCCTTGGGCTTGCTGCGCGTACAAAACAGTTTTGTCGTGAGCGCCCCGCGCTGGATTCAGCCGAGTGAGCAGGGTGTTGAGATTGGTGCGCTGGCCACTGGTGAGGGCGATATTACCGACGTCGGCGACGATGTCTCGGCCCGCCATGCCCATATCTGGTGCGATGCTCAAAATATCTGGCACGTCGAGGACTTGTCGTCCACCAACGGAACCGTGGTGGTAAACGGGGCCACGCGCGTCTGCATTCAGGTCGAGCCCGGCCGTTCCGCCCAACTCAATCCCGGCGACGAGCTCAAGCTCGGCGAATCCACTACCTACGCCATCCTCTTCGGTGCCCTCTAGCCGGCAGATAGGGACGTTTCTTTTCTGCCGGCACTTGGGGACACTCCTCGGCGCGCCAGAGCCAGTCGCCCGGGGATGGAGGGGCCATTTTGGCCCTTGGCGGTCAGTCGGGGCGAAACTAGAAGATCTTTCCGATTCGCGGCTGTTCATGCTTGTAGAGCATCTAAAACAATAGGATGTTATTCTGGAATATGCCGGGTGCGTGAACTTGCCTGTCTTAGCCTTAATAAGGTATAGGGGAGTTTGGCTCAGGGGTTCCGTCTTGTTCTTCAGCGCAGTATTGTGGGACAGATTTGCTGAGATTGGCGCCTTACACCGCAGAGCGCACGGAAGGCTCTCGATTTGTGTTCTGGCCCCAGAATACAGGGCCTGATACTTACCAACTGTGGCATGGATGTAACATCTGTAGAAATCAACCCTTTTGTTGTCGACCTTTGTAAGAAAAACACTGCCATCAACTCTTTGGATGACGAAACTAGGGTGCTTGAGGGGAGCCTTTACTCCCCTCTGAGAGATGACTCATGTTTTTCGCTTGTCGTTGTGAATCCTCCGTTACTGCCGATTCCGGATGAGATTCCTTATCCCTTCGTTTGAGATGGAGGACAATCGGGTCTGGATAAAACACTTCGTATTCTTAAGGGTGGCGATACGCATTTAGAGAAAAACGGTAAATACTGCTAATAGGGGTGACGACGATGGTGCGGGGGCGACCCGCGATGCTCTCATCAATACGTCGGATACTTGGGAAATCAGGTCTAGATGCATGTATGATGATGCTGTGTGGCTATTCAATTAATCCGCGTTCCGAATGGGTGCAGGGTATAGCTGCGACATCGTATGCTTTTGACCCGGCGCGATACTCAGATATTTCTGAGGCGGTTGACGAAGTTTATACGCACTATGCCGCGCAAGGCGTTTCGGAAGTTTGCACATCTACGTTACGGGCTTAGGTTTCTTCAAGCGAGCAGGCCGGTTGCGTTATTTCGAGCGATTTTTCTAGTCTAGACGACAAAAGGCAAAGGATTTGATGGGTATAAAACGCGGACGTTTGTGGGCGGATGCTCAAATCTATTGTGGCAATCGGGCGGTTGAAAAAGATATTTCAACCGCCCGATTGCCAGGTTCGTCGGAGGAGATGTCCGATTCCGACTCTCTTGTAGGAAGAGCTTGAGATCGTATTGGCCCAAGGCAATCTTAAAGCAGTCTCATTGGCAAATCTTCGCTCCTGTTGTGTTGAGGTGTAAGGTATCAGTGATTGATGTTTTGTGGCGGGTAGATTGGGGCCTTCCTTGATTCGATGCGTTCTCTCGAGGTTCATCAGAGCAAAAGGGGCTTTCGTCTTCATTGCTATCACGGTGATTGGAACCGCTCTCTCCTATGCCATGCCATACGTGAACGGGAAATTCTTAGATTTTCTTCTCGGTAACCGCAGCGAAAGAGACGCCGTACTCTTCGCGCTCCTGGTTGCGTCAATAGGAGTTTTCTCCACCCTCTTTACTTATTTTGCAGGAACACTTTCCATTCGCATAACCACGAGACTTTCCTTTGATCTTCTCAGGGAGGCCGTCTTGCGTTTTGAAAGAGACGATTACTTGGTGAGTCGGACCATCGATCCAGCCTATACAACGCAACGGATTATTTCCGACTCCAGCGTGGTCTCATCCTTCGTTTTGGCGAATTTTATCAGTGCGCCGCTGTCCATTGTAGCCATTCCCATCGTATTGCTTATCATATGGTCAATTGATTCAACTCTCGCGGTGTTTTCCATCATTCTCCTCATCGTGTATTTCTGTGTAATTACTGGGTTGAGGAAACTTTTGTATAGGGTCACGTATGAGAAGAAAGAGGCGGACAGCGCCTTTTACGCCGCAATTGCATCGCAGCTTAATCAGATTCTCAACATTCAACTGACATCTTCGTACGGCAAGAGCGAACAAGCGCTCGACGCTGGGTTTAAGAGCTATTTTCCCAAAGTTTTGCGCTCCGGAAAGCTATCATATTCTCTGACATCGCTCGATGGTCTTTTCGCAGCGTTGTTTCAAGCGGTGATACTTGTTGTTTCCGGAGTACGAATCATTAACGGAACTATGTCAATAGGCGAGTACACTATCATCGGTACATACTTCGCGGTTCTCTTTAAGACTTTGAAAAGTATGATGTCATTGTTCAAATCCTATCAAGATGCCAAAGCATCATGGGATAGGACGGCTATCGCGACGAGAGAAAAGGAGAGATCGGGGTGGAATCGGACCGATTTAGCTAAACTCGATGAAATAAATGACATTTCGGTATCTGATTTGGAATTCTCGGTTGCCCTTCCAGACGGATCTGTCCGAGAGGTCCTCGGCGGGTTTTCTTTCAAGTTTTCCGGTCCTGGTACATATTGCATAGTTGGGGAAAACGGAAGAGGCAAGACGTCACTTCTTTACTTGATGCTCGGGCTATACTCATCGAAAGGCAAAGTAAAATACAACGGCGTGCCAATCGAAGAATGCGACTTGGATTACATACGTGCGAGAGAGATATCGTGCTGCCCACAGTCGTGCTTCGCGCCGGACGAAACGGTGAAAGAGCTGTTAGAGTATTTCGACACGCCCTTTTCTTCCTATCACCGGGGTGTAGATGGCCTACTTTCGCTGGAAAACAGCGTGAAGGAGTTGCTCGGGAAACGTTGCTCCGCGCTTTCGGGCGGTGAGCTGCGCCGAGTGTACTTATGGTCGGCGATTTCACGCAAGTCGTCAGTTTTGGTACTCGACGAGCCCACGACTGGGTTAGACGCTGTAAGCCGCGCCGAGCTTGCGGCCTATGTTAAGCGCAACAAGCAAAGCCAGCTGATCATCGTTGTCTCTCACGATGACGAGATGGTCGGCGCGGTAGAAGGGGTAGTGGATTTAGGCAGCATGTACCAGGGTAAATGATGACAAGTGTAGTGCTACCCAACTGGCAGAGATAACAAAAAGGCGATGCAGATGCACGTAGCATTCAGGCGGTTCGGACTCGGTGCCTTCACGCCATCGCAACGCTTTCAGATATAGTTCTCGTTCTCTTACTAAAGGAAACTTTAGTCTACGTCATCTTGTCGAGACAGAGGTGAAGCGAAGTGTTGTCGCGACGTATCTTATTCCAGGTGGCTCAGTATCAGCGTGAGAATCGCACCAAAGTGTACTTACGATTCTCGTGTCCCACGGACAACATGAGCTGAGCATTGAGGTTCCACCCTTTGCTGCAACTACACGGGGTTGGACGGCAATGAATATGCCGGGCCGCATACCACGCGCAGCGGGGGTCCATGTCCCAGTATGTTGCCTACAGCAGCCTCGATGTCCACGCACACATCATCTCTGCCTTCGCGTTCAATCCATTTGCCGGAGAGTGCGAGGGTTGCCAGGCCGTAGAATTCGAGCCGAACAAATGAAATGCGGTATCAGCGCATAGGATTAAACTGACGATTGCTTTGCACTGAGAATACGCTTGGAAAGCCGCTATGGGTGGCGGCCCGGGTTAAATAGAGAAGCCCGTCCGATCACTTTCATGTGGCGAACGGTCGGGCTTCTTATTCCACTTGCCAATGCTCGGCTCATATTGGAAGAAAGCTACGCTAATGTTTGCGTGACACTCCTATTTTCTCCGAAGAAAGAGTCGGATAATGAAGAATAGAATTAAAAAAGGTGCCAGATATAACGCAAGTATAAAGGCTAATCCAACGAGACCTTGCAATAATGGCATAACTCCTCCCAGACACGAGATTTTGGTATTTGTTCCCATCTTATTCTGAATTGGACCAAATAGTTCCTAGCCACAAAACTACTCGTCAACTGGATCGCACCAATCTGCTGGCAAAACACAGCTTGATTCTTTATCGACATAGCACCAATCCGCAACAGGGCACTCGGCGATGTCGTAAAAATTGCATATATCAACTCCAAGACAACAAGGCTCAACGGGAGGATGTTCATTTGAACCAACAGGATGGATATGCTTCATAACAGCTCCTCACCTTAATCCAATTAGAGACTACGTTTGATCAATGCCACAGTGATCTACAACGCAGATGCTGCCGCCATCCATGTCATAGTCGCAGTAATCGTATGCACCACAGCCATCTGCTTTATCATAAACAGTACAGATGTCAGTAATGCCCAAGAGGCAGTCAAAAGACATCGGCTTCACGCCTGCCTCGTCGCCACTTCCTGGATTAATCGGATGAATATGCTTCACGACTACCTCCCTTTGAGTGCAGAAAAACCTCAATATTGTGTATAACAAACCAAGATGTCTAGTTCACCATATTTCTAGAATGGTTTCGGCGAACGTAGCAATAAGCTTCGCAGACGGTAATCAGAAGAACGAACACCTCCACAATGGTGACAGCAATGCGCTGAACCGCTTATTCCGATACAGTAGCTTCTCGTTGATTTTTCTCCTGCGAAGATGAGTGGCGGGAAATAAGGTCAAAAGCCATCTCGTAGCACATTTTTCTATATTCACATGATGCAGGGTGTAGACTCTTGGGCAAGTAGCCGTGCTCGCCTGCAGCCTCCCAGCTACAGCCCCCACCACAGAAAGACCGAGCCCAACAGTCCGTACAGTCAATTCTTTTTTCGACACCCTGACTCCAGTTTTCAATATACCTAGTTTCGTCAATTCCGGTGACGATGTTGCCCATTTTGAATCGCATCATCCCGACAAACCTGTGACAGGGGTATACGTCCCCTTCGGGAGTCACGGAAATAAAACGCCTGCCAGCCCCGCATCCGACAAAGGCGATCCTGTTGCTCATAATCAAATCAACTGCAGTTTTCAATGTTCTAAACAAGGGCTTTTCCCCTTGATCAATCTGTTTGAGATATTGATCCGCCAAATCTATTAGGCCCGCCCTGATTTTGTTTAATGAGTGTTCGTCGAGTTTGATATTCTCATCGAATGAGCTCACGGGCGAGAAGTAAATCCTTCTGAAGCCCATCTCTTTAAACTGAAGATAGTCTTCAACAAGGTTACAGTTATTATTTGTTAAGGTCGCTCTTGCGCCGAAGGGGAACGACTCGGAAAAACGACGAACGTTTTTGTCGATATCGGAGAAAGAGCCGCCTCCCGTCTTGTACGGGCGCGATGCATCGTGCTTGCATCCTGTACCATCGAGACTAATCAGAACAGAAAACCCGTGCTCCTTGAAAGAATTCACAGCAGTGTCATTCAAAAGCGTTCCGTTGGTCGTAATAGAATAGGTAAAGTTTCTATTGGGGTATATTCTTTTTGAATAGTCGACCGTTTTCCATATCAGCGGCTCGTTAATCATGGGTTCCCCACCAAAAAAGACGATCGCAAGCGTTTCGTTTTCCGATGAACTTGCGACGAGGTAGTCGACCGCCTTGAAGGCTATCTCGTCTGTCATCAGCAGAGGAGACGTTCCATAATCTCCTTTACCGGCAAAACAGTAACTACAACCAAGGTTGCATGCATGTGAAACGTGGAGTTCGATGGATCTAAGTTTTCGAGGCGTGTCTTTTGTTAAGAAAGTCCGCTCAGACAATCGTTGATACTCATCAATGTCGTCTTCAAGTTCTGCTATGGTCGTTTGGTCGTAGCCTTTCGCAGCAAGTGACTTTGTTAGCAACTTCGAGTTGACCGTTCTTCCCGATGCTTCAAATATGCGAAGCGCATCTTCTGATGCTTGGTCAACCTGAAAGCAATTGCGAGTGACCTCATCGAAGCAGTAACGACGATCAC
Source organism: uncultured Collinsella sp. (assembly GCA_958407445.1). Classification (GTDB taxonomy): domain Bacteria; phylum Actinomycetota; class Coriobacteriia; order Coriobacteriales; family Coriobacteriaceae; genus Collinsella. The sequence continues at coordinate 30,354 of CATYIU010000013.1, read as the reverse complement.
TTACTGAGAAAAAATGCATACGTTCCTCAATTTCATGCTGGACTGGCACTAACCTTGTTTATTGTTGCGCAGCTATAAAAAACCACCAGCGGGGATTCGGTGTGCGGCCCAATCGGACTCCCAAAAGGTTCTATTTGAGACTGGCAAGCTTTGTGTTGTTGGCACTTCGACAGCGCTCTTTATTCCAACATGGAGCCTCGCAGTTTGAGTCGACTTGCCTCTGGAAGGTCCGATCTTAACTTGATTTAGGATGAAAACAGATTACAGGCGCGCTCCTCTAGAAAGAAAGGAAACCAATCGCCGCCTTTCACCAGGAAAGTTTTTATAGCCCACCTCGAGCAAAATGAAAGATGCGAGAGCGATTGGGGAACAACGCGAATCTCCCCTTTTGGGTGGGAGCGAGCCTTCAGCCACCGGCGAACGACTCGCCCTGGTCAGAATCTGGAAGTGGTGCCGGGCCGCTTGGGCCTCCCCGGTGACTTCGTGGGGCTTACCTGCCTGACGTCGAGGAGTACATCCGCAAGATTCGTTCCCTATGCCGTTTGCTCTCACGCCCGCCTTAGTTCCAAGTCGGGCGAGCCGCCGCGCTCATGCGACCCGTGGCGGCGACACGTCGACGCCGCGCTCGCTGAGCACATCTTCGGTCGCGGGCGAGCACGAGGTCGCGCCGGCGCATCCGCTGGGACTGCTGTGCGTGCAAAACGGCTACGTGGTGAGCGTCCCGCGCTGGATTCAGCCGAGTGAGGAAGGCGTTGAGATCGGCGCGCTGGCAACGGGGGAGGGCGGCATCACCGACGACGTCTCGGCCCGCCATGCCCATATCTGGTGCGATGCTCAAAATATCTGGCACGTCGAGGACTTGTCGTCCACCAACGGAACCATGGTGGTAAACGGCGCGACGAACGTCTGCATCCAGGTCGAGCCCGGCCGCTCCGCTCAGCTCAACCCCGGCGACGAGCTCAGACTTGGCGAATCCACCACCTACGCTATCCTCCTCGGCGTCGGCGCCCTCTAGTCGGCAGATGGGGACGTTCCTTTTATGCCGGCACTCCGGGACACTCCATGGCGCGCCAGGGCCAATCGCCCGGGGACGAAGCGTTCATTTTGGCCCTTGGCGGTCACCCGAGGTAAACCTTTACCGCCCACCTATATTTGTCGAAATTACACTTGGCGGCGGGGTACAATAAACCCGCATGCGGATTTCCGTTGCGGGTGCCTCCCATCGCCGGGGCGTGCCCGGGAGCATCCGGCATGCGGCCTTTGCGGCGCTCGGTCATGTGCAAGACGGGCAGCTGGGCCTGTGGAGTGCGTGCAGCCCTCCTCGCCTCGGCATGCCTTCTCTCCACGCCATGTACCTGCTGCTGAGCCTGCCTGCCAGATGATTGGAAGCAACAGCGAAAATCCCATCACGCCAATATCCCGGCGATCGCCGGGGCCTGTATACCTATATGAGAGGAGAGGGGTATATGGCGCGTAAGTTTAAGTCTATGGACGGCAACGAGGCGGCCGCATATGTTTCGTATGCGTACACCGAGGTAGCGGGAATCTATCCCATTACGCCGTCCAGCCCGATGGCCGACCATGTCGACCAGTGGGCGGCCCAGGGTCGCAAGAATATCTTCGGCACCCCGGTCAAGGTCGTCGAGATGGAGTCCGAGGCAGGTGCAGCCGGTACCGTTCACGGTTCGCTGGGCGCCGGTGCTCTGACCACCACCTACACGGCTTCTCAGGGTCTACTTCTGATGATCCCGAACATGTACAAGATCGCGGGCGAGCAGCTCCCGGGCGTCTTCCACGTCTCCGCGCGTTGCGTCGCTTCCCACGCCCTGAACATTTTTGGCGATCACTCCGACGTCATGGCCTGTCGTCAGACCGGCTTCGCCATGCTCGCCGAGGGCAACGTCCAGGAGGTCATGGACCTCTCGCCGGTGGCTCACCTTGCCGCCATCGAGGGTAAGACCCCGTTCCTTAACTTCTTCGACGGCTTCCGCACCAGCCACGAGATCCAGAAGGTCGCCATGTGGGACTACAAGGATCTGGCTGAGATGTGCGACATGGACGCCGTCCAGGCTTTCCGCGATCACGCGCTCAACCCTGAGCACCCGCACACCCGCGGCAGCCACGAGAACGGCGACATCTTCTTCCAGAACCGCGAGGCCTGCAACAAGGTCTACGACGAGCTCCCTGCCGTCGTCGAGGGCTACATGAAGAAGATCAACGAGAAGCTCGGCACCGATTACGGCCTGTTCAACTACTACGGCGCTCCCGACGCCGATCGTGTCGTCGTGTGCATGGGCTCCTTCTGCGACGTGCTCGAGGAAGTCATCGACTACCTCAACGCTCACGGCGAGAAGGTCGGCCTGGTCAAGGTTCGCCTGTTCCGTCCGTTCTCCATCAAGCACTTCGTCGACGTTCTCCCCGAGACCGTCCAGAAGATCGCCGTCATGGACCGCACCAAGGAGCCGGGTTCCATCGGCGAGCCGCTCTACCAGGACGTCGTCTCCGCTCTCTACGAGGCCGGCAAGACGGGCATCAAGGTCGTCGGCGGCCGTTACGGCCTGGGCAGCAAGGACACGCCTCCCGCGTCCGCGTTCGCTGTCTTCGAGGAGCTTAAGAAGGACGAGCCCAAGCGCGAGTTCACCATCGGCATTGTCGATGACGTGACCAACCTGAGCCTGCCCGAGGCCGAGGATGCGCCCAACACCGCAGCCCCCGGCACCATCGAGTGCAAGTTCTGGGGTCTGGGTGGCGACGGTACCGTCGGCGCCAACAAGAACTCGATCAAGATCATCGGCGACCACACCGACAAGTACGTCCAGGCCTACTTCCAGTACGACTCCAAGAAGACCGGCGGCGTCACCGTCTCGCACCTGCGCTTTGGTGATTCCCCGATCCGCTCGCCGTACTACGTGACCAAGGCCGACTTTGTCGCTTGCCACAACCCCAGCTATATCGTCAAGGGCTTCAAGATGGTCCGCGACGTCAAGCCGGGCGGTACCTTCCTGGTCAACTGCCAGTGGAGCGACGAGGAGTTCGCCGAGCACATGCCCGCTGTGGCCAAGCGCTACATCGCGAACAACAACGTCAACGTCTACCTGATCGACGCTATCGACCTGGCCGCCAAGGTCGGCATGGGCAAGCGCACCAACACGGTGCTCCAGTCCGCCTTCTTCGCGCTGGCCAAGGTCCTGCCCGCCGAGGACGCCCTGCAGTACATGAAGGACGCGGCCACCAAGTCCTACATGAAGAAGGGCCAGGCCATCGTCGACGCCAACCACAAGGCCATCGATGCCGGCGCTACCGCCTTCCGTAAGTTCGAGGTTCCGGCCGACTGGGCAACTGCCGAGGATGCCGCTCCCGTCGAGCTCTCCGAGGAGACCAAGTCCGCCATCGCCCAGCAGGTCAAGAACCTGCTCGAGCCCATCGATCGCATGGATGGCGACAGCCTGCCCGTTTCCGCCTTTGTCGATTGCGCCGACGGCCAGTTTGAGCTGGGCGCCTCCGCATACGAGAAGCGCGGCGTCGCCGTGGTCGTTCCTCACTGGGACGAGACCAAGTGCATCCAGTGCAACCAGTGCGCCTATGTGTGCCCGCATGCCACCATCCGTCCGTTCGCGATGACCGAGGACGAGGCTGCCGCCGCGCCCGAGGCTACCCGCACGCTCGACGCTATGGGCCCCAAGGCCAAGGGCATGAAGTTCACCATGGCCGTGTCCCCGCTCGACTGCATGGGCTGCACCAACTGCGTCAAGGTCTGCCCCAAGGGCGCCCTCGAGATGGTTCCCACCGAGCAGGAGATGGACCAGCAGCCCGTTTGGGACTACATGGTCGAGAACGTCTCCGAGAAGAAGGAGCTCATCGCGGCCAACGTCAAGGGCAGCCAGTTTAAGCAGCCCTACCTGGAGTTCTCTGGCTCCTGCGCCGGCTGTGCCGAGACCGCCTATGCACGTCTGGTGACCCAGGTCGCCGGCGACCGCATGTTCATTTCCAACGCCACCGGTTGCTCCTCCATTTGGGGTAACCCCGCTGCCACCGCTCCTTACTGCAAGGACAAGGACGGTCACGGCCCGGCGTGGAACAACTCCCTGTTCGAGGACAACGCCGAGCATGGTCTGGGCATGGCCGTTGGCTATGAGGCCGTTCAGCACAAGCTGATCGCCGCTACCCAGGACATCATCGCTGCCGATGGTCCGTCCGATGAGCTCAAGGCCGCCGGCCAGGCTTGGATCGACTCCGTCAATGACGCCGAGGCCTCCAAGACCGCTGCCGCTGCCTACGTTGCCGAGCTCGAGAAGTGCGGCTGCGACGCCTCCAAGGCGATCCTCGCCGACAAGGCTTACCTCACCAAGAAGTCCTTCTGGATCTTCGGCGGCGACGGCTGGGCCTACGACATCGGCTTCGGTGGCCTGGACCACGTCCTGGCTTCCGGTCACAACGTCAACGTCTTCGTCTTCGACACCGAGGTCTACTCCAACACCGGCGGTCAGGCCTCCAAGGCCTCGAACCTGGGCCAGGTCGCTCAGTTCGCCGCTGCCGGTAAGGTGACCAAGAAGAAGTCCCTGGCCGAGATTGCCATGAGCTACGGCTACGTCTACGTGGCACAGGTTGCCATGGGCGCCAACCCGGCTCAGACCCTCAAGGCCATCCACGAGGCCGAGGCCTACGACGGCCCGTCTCTCATCATCGGCTACAGCCCCTGCGAGATGCACTCCATCAAGAAGGGTGGCATGCAGAACTGCCAGGCCGAGATGAAGAAGGCTGTCGAGTGCGGTTACTGGAACCTCTTCCGCTTCAACCCCGAGGCTGCTGCCGGCAAGAAGTTCTCGCTCGATTCCAAGGAGCCCGCGGGCGGTTATCAGGAGTTCCTGATGAACGAGGCCCGTTACGCTTCGCTGACGCGTTCCTTCCCCGAGCGCGCCGAGGAGCTCTTCAAGGAGAATGAGCAGGCCGCTATGGACCGCTATCAGCACCTGCTGAAGCTCAAGACGGTGTACAACGAGGCCTAGGTCTCCCACCGCAGGATCTGAGGGCTAACCTTCGCGGACGTCCTCGGACATGAAAGAACCCCCGCTGCGCACTACGTGAACTGCCTCCCATTTCTTGGACACAAGAAATGGGAGGCCTTTTTATGGCTGGAAACGCTTTGTACGACGTCGGGATGAGACTGCGAGCGGCAGAGCTGCACGACGGGGGGCACGGCCGCGCGACGATCGCGGCCCTTCTCGGGATGTCGGAGGAAACCGTGAGAGAATGGCTGTGCACCTACAGGTCTGCTGGTATCGAGGTTCTGGCCATGATGGGAAAGAAGCACACCGCCTATTCGTTCGAGACGAAGCTGGCCGCCGTCAGGGCGGTCGTCGACGAGGGCATGACGAAGCCCGAGGCCATGGAGAAGTTCGGGATAGCCTCGCCAAGCCCTTTCAAGAAATGGCTGAAGGCGTACAGGGAGGAGGGCCCGGAGGCGCTCAGGCCAAAGCCAAGGGGGAGGCCGAGGGGGTCCGGCTCCCCGTCCGGGGAGACGACGCGCGAGCAAGAGCTCGAGCGCAGGATCAAGAGGCTCGAGGCGGAGAACGCCTACCTAAAAAAATCGATCGCCCTGAAGGCGGAGAAACGCTCCCGAACGGCGAGAAGGCCGCGGTCGTGAGCGGGCTTTCAGGGCAATATCCCCTCGCCGACCTGCTCGAGTGCGCCGGCCTGGCGAGGTCGAGCTACTACTACGCGCTGTCGCACCCCAAGGCTCCCACCAGGCCCGAGCTCTGGGAGGCCGCCGCCGAGATATTCTCGCGCACCGCCAACGGGTGCGGCCACAGGCAGATCGCCATGTGCCTGCGCGCCGAGCTGGGCGCGCGCATAGCCGACAAGACCGTGCTCAAGATGATGCGCGAGATGGGCATCAGCTGCGGCATCCGCCGCGAGACCGACTACCACAGGTACAACTCGTACAGGGGCAAGGTCGGAAAGACCTTCGAGAACGTCATCGGCAGGGACTTCGCCGCCGACGGGCCGTGGGAGAAGATGGGCACCGACGTCACCGAGTTCAAGCAGCCCTGGGGCAAGGCCTACTTCGCGCCGGTCTACGATTTCGGCAGCAAGGAGATCGTCGCCTGGTCCACGTCGCTGCATCCCAACATGGCCCAGCAGCACGAGCTGCTCGACCAGCTCGTGTCCAAGATGCCCGAGGGCTCCAGGCCGGTCCTGCACTCGGACATGGGCTGGCAGTACCAGCAGGCCGGGTGGTGCAAGCGGTTGGAGGAGGCCGGCGTGGTGCAGAGCATGTCCCGGAAGGGCAACTGCATCGACAACGGCGCGACGGAGCAGGTGTTCGGCCATATGAAGGACGAGTTCTTTCGCGGAAGAAAATGGCCCTGCTTCGAAGACTTCAAGAGGGACCTGGACGAATACATCATCCATTGGAACACGAGAAGGAGGCAGGTTAAACTGAAGGGACTGACCCCGGAGGAATTCCGGAATCAGTCCCTATGTGCGGCTTAGGCCGCTTATTAGCCCGTCCAAGAATTGGGGCGCAGTTCAACGTGCGGCGGGGGTTCTTTCGTCCTGCGGAGTGTCCGCGAAGGTCAGCCCTCAGATCCTGCTACGACTACGTCCTTGGATTGTGGGGCTGGATGAGGGACGTGGTTGGTGGGGTGCCTTGTCCCGGTCGCTGTTTCGCGGCTTTGGGCATAGAGGGGGATTTGGTTGCGGACCCAGATGGCCTAGAGGGATATGGGCGCAAACGAGAAATCGTTGTTGGGGTCGTCCTTTTCCATAAACTCATCGAGGCAGAATGTCATATAGATTGGAACGTACAGGACCTTGCCCTCTTTGCTGAGGTTCTCGTGGCTTAGCACAACGGCCTCGGGGATTTTGTACTCGCTCACGCTCATCAGACGGTCGAGGGCCGCATGGGCTCGAACCTTCTTGCCCGATTTGACCTCGATTGGGACAACGTGCCCGCGGGTGCCTTCGATCACAAAGTCAACTTCGCCGACCTCGCGTGTCTGGTAGTACCATGCATCAGTTCCAAGGGCGACAAGCTCCTGCGCGACCACGTTCTCATAGAGACCGCCGAGGTTGGGGGTTTTCATATCAAGGTAGACGGCGCGTGCCGTGCTGCCGGGATACCGTGATGCGAGCATGCCTGTATCAGACTCGTATAGCTTAAAGGCGGTCGCCTTCTCTGTCCTCTTAAGAGGACTCCGGGCCTCCGTCACCTGGGCGACCATCAAACCGACGCCCGCGTTCACCAGCCATAGGAAATCCTGCTCGTATTTTTGAAGGCGAGCCCCCTCGCCCAGGGATGAAACAACAAAGCGATGGGACTCCGCCTCAAGCTGAACGGGAATTTGTTCGAAAATCGCGCGAACGTTAAACGCTCGAGTCGATGCATATTTAGAGATATCACTTTTGTACTGATCGACCAGCTGAATTTGAAGCTCACGCGTCCTCACGAGTGAATAACCCGAATCGATATAGTTCTGTACGACCTCCGGCATGCCGCCGCAAACGATATAAGCTCTAAAGTTTTTGAGCATCGCCTCATGAATATAGTTTTCGACGGGACGCCTCTCGACAAGGCAGCTGCGGATGTCTGCAAGCACATTCTCGCTGATGCTGTTTGCCCAACAAAACTCTTCAAAATCCATTGGCCGCATAACAATGTGCTCGACATACCCCACCGGGAAAGAAGAGATCCCCTTAAACTCAGTCCCAAGCATAGACCCCGAGAAGACATAGCTAAAGCGCCCGTCCTCGACCAACGCCTTCATGAGCGTGACGATCTGCGGATACTCCTGTATTTCATCGACAAAGATAAGCGTATCTCCCTCAACAAGCGGTGCATCCGCAAGAAGGGCAACGCGGTTGATAAAGTCAACGGCGTTCTTAGCGCCAATGAGCACATCTCTTGCCTCGGCATCGAGCAGCAAATTGGCCTCAAAATACGACGCGTAGTTGTCTTTACCAAACGCGCGAATCGCATAGCTCTTGCCAATTTGACGCGCACCGGTAACAAGCAACGCTTTATTGGAGTTGTTCTTCCAGCTCAAAAGCCTGTCAGTGACCTTACGGCGTAGCATAAAACCCCTCAATGACAAAAATTGGCAAATAGATTTGCCCCTAATCATACAAAAATTGGCAAATAGATTTGACCCAAATCGTACAAAAATTGGCAGATAGCAAAGATTCGCTTAGGCCCCAGAGCCATCGAGCCGGCGCGGTGCCATGCAAAAAGACTGGGGACGCCGCTGATGTTCTCGGCTGCTTGGGCGCGCAGGAGCGAGAGGGCGTCGACGGCGTTCATGCAATACCCGACGGTAAAGTTCTATACTGCAAACTCACAGTCGCTTGCCGCAAAGTGAAGCGCGATTGGCTATCCCTTTTGTTGGATGAAAAGCCCCGTGTTATTGCAGGGGTGCATACTTGTCTTGCAAGTGCATAGAATCTCGTATAGTGCGAGTAAATAATTGCAGTGTCCGTTATGTGTTTAGCAAAGATATAGTTTGCATAATCCAGCCTAATCTCTGCTCTAATTAAATAAAGTCGCACGTAGATGACGTAAACATGCGTGAGCTGGGATTCCTTACGCTGAGCGGGTAAAAACGACCGTTCACCGTTCAACTGTTTTCAAAATGAATAAAATGAGCGATAAAGAGAATATAAACCTTAATAAACTCGCGTATCGCACGGACGCGGGTTATTAATGGGTTGTAGGCCTTTTACAGAAAGGATTCCAGCAATGTCTAAGCCTCTTGGCAAGCCCGATCGTATTGTCGTCGCCCTCGGCGGCAACGCCCTCGGCAACAACCCCGTCGAGCAGATCGAGGCCGTGAGCAACACCGCCCACGCTCTCCTCGGTCTCATCGAGCAGGGCAACGAGATCATCATCACCCACGGCAACGGCCCGCAGGTCGGCATGATCCAGAACGCCTTCGCCGCTGCCCACGACGCCATCGGCACCCCCGAGATGCCGCTGCCCGAGTGCGGCGCCATGTCCCAGGGCTACATCGGCTACCACCTGCAGCAGGGCATCGGCCGCGAGATGCACAAGCGCTACAAGCGTTGGCACGCCGCTACCGTCGTCACCCAGATCGAGTGCGACCCGGATGATCCCGCGTTCAAGAACCCGACCAAGCCGATCGGCCCCTTCTACACCGAGGAGCAGGCCAAGGAGTTCATGGCCGAGGATCCCTCCAAGGTCTTCGTTGAGGATTCCGGCCGCGGCTGGCGTCGCGTCGTCGCTTCTCCCGATCCCAAGAAGATCGTCGAGGCTGACTCCATCCTCAACCTGCTCGACAACGAGTTCATCGTCATCGCCTGCGGTGGCGGCGGCATCCCCGTCGTCCGCGACTACGAGAACAAGGGTTGCTACAAGGGCGTTCCCGCCGTCATCGACAAGGACCTGGGCGGCGAGCTGCTGGCCGAGGACTGCGACGCCGACGTCCTGTTCCTGCTGACCGCCGTCGAGCATGTCGCCATCAACTTTGGCAAGCCCGACCAGGAGGAGCTCGAGGACCTCACCGCCGACGAGGCCGAGCGCCTGGCCGACGAGGGCCAGTTTGGCAAGGGTTCCATGGAGCCCAAGGTTCGCGCCGCCATCAAGTTCGCCCGTTCCCGCAAGGGCCGCACCTGCATCATCGGCGCCCTGGACAAGGCCGCCGAGACCATGGCCGGCCTCTCTGGTACCCGCATCCACGAGTAGTCTCTACTCTGTTGCCTCTCTCGTGGGCGCCAGGCAAAGCGCCCACAAACTACCTCTCTTCATGAGCCCCGCAGTCCGCTCCGACTGCGGGGCTTTTGCTATTGAGTTGTGAGCATATGGGGGAGGTAAACAAGATCAAATTTGATTAGACGCTCAGATCATGAGACGCCTGAAACCAAACGATGACTCCCAGAATCCTAATTCGGCGTTTGTCCAGCACGATATCCGGTTCCGCTGTGCGATATGAGTGGGATGAGAGCATCACGGTATTCGTGCCGGTGCTATAACGCCGTATGACGATTCTCGAATTATCGGCCAAGGCGAGGACGGAGCATCCGTTCCAGGGTTTTGGGCTGGGATCCACGAGGAGAAGGGATCCAATCGGGTAGCATTTGGACATGGCGGATGTGTTCATTTGAACAAAGAAGCACTCGCGATGTTTCTTGAATACGGATGAGGGAAGCGCGGTTGTTCCGGTTTGTTTAAGTCCCGTTCTGCCTCCTGTCATCTGGATTTTAAATACATCGCAAAGGGAATCAGTAGTAACTTCTTTGGATTCCCCCTTCCGCCCCTCGTGGTCGAGCTTTGCGGCAAGCCCTGCGGTTTCAGATGTGAGGTCGTCGAGCTGCAGGTTAAATGTCGATACTATCTTGAGCAACGTTGAGCGGCGGATTGCATAACGATCCTTTTCCCAGCGGCATACCGTTTCTTTGGAGACGCCGACGAGTGTCGCGAGCTCCTCCTGTGTTAGCTGATCGCGCTTGCGAAGCGCCTTTATGTTTTGACCCGTTCCCATTTTATGAAGTGCGGACGAGGGGAAGGCAGAGGCAGTTGGGACCGCCAAAGCCGTTTGTCAGCTCGAAGATAGAGATGGGAACAAGTTCAATACCTGCCTGCTCCAGCGCTTTGTTGGTTTTGACGTTTTCTTCGTATACGCAGACCTTGCCGGGCTCCAAACAAAGGGTGCTTGTGGCATTGTTGGACCTTTCGACCTCTGCTGCTCCGGGATTTGAGCCACCGCAAAAGATAAATTGCAACGAATTTGAGCCCAGAGCTAATCTCAGCGCTTCTTTCAGACCGCCTTCGACATGACGCGCCCGGGTTGTCCTTTCCGATCTGCCCCGCGTAATGCGGTAGACCCGTGCTTGATCGAGAAGCTCACGGTCAACGAGGAATGTCTCGTAGTCAACGCGAGCGAAATATGTGTCGAGATGGATACAGAGGTCATCGTAGGGGACCTGTATGGCCCATACGGACTCAATAGCAGAGTTCTCATCCCAGAGCAAGTTATTTGCTAGGGTGTCTATCGCCGCTGGCTCGGTTCGTTGGGAGATTCCAACGGCTACGTTTTCGCAGTTGAGGTTGTGCAGGTCGCCGCCTTCAAAGTGGTAAGTCGATTCATGCTTGAAGAACTGAGGAGCCTCGCGGAAATCTGGGTGATATGTAAAAATCGTTTTGTAGGCGATAACCTCACGGTTGCGCTCCGGCCAGTACATATGGTTGAGTGTGACGCCTTCGCCGATGACGCTCGCCGGGTCGCGTGTGAACCACATGGTGTTAAGGGGGCTTACGAGAAGGTCGTCGGGCGAGTATGCATCTCCCGTCAGTTTTGCGAGGCTGAATATCTCCTTATCCGTATCGAAGACCTGGGAATAACGGATGCCGTTGACGGCCGCTTGGGCCAGAGCGCGGGAGCCCTCGATGTGCTCGAGGTAATCGCGAATAGCGGACTCGAGCTCAATGCCGCACGCGCCGCATTCTCTAATGAAGCTATCGATAAAGGAGCGACGCGCTTGGTCTGTCGCATCAAGGGCTTCGGTAAGAAGGTTTTCAAGATAGAGAATCTCTACTCCTTCGCGCTCGAGCATCGTCGAGTAAGCATGATGCTCCTTGAGAGCCTTTTCAAGATCGAATGAGCTGCTAGACGGGCGTAGCGTAAAGACTTGATTGAACTGCCCGTCGGGGTAATTGCGCGTTTCGGAGCCGGGGCAGTGCAGGAGGGCCTTTTTTAGCTTTCCTATTTCGTTTTGAACATGTAGTGCGGACATAAGACCTCGCTTTGGCGATGAGTATTGATTGCTTCCATAGTGGCACATTACGAGATTGATTCAATTTACATCATATTTGTCACAGGAGAATGGCATGAACAAGGCTAGTAATTGATGTTAAACATCTATTTAAAGAGACAATTGACGAATTACATCAATCTGGAATCCGTTTACGGGTCGATGCGCTTCGTTGACGGGCGAAGAGACGGAAGGATGTTTTGCGCGATGACACAATGGCTTTGCCGGCAACGAAAAACCCCTGAATTAAGGAGGAGAGATGGCAGAGACAGAAAAGAAGCGCACTCTTCGAGTCCCGCACGTGTACACCATCATTCTCGTCTTGATGGCCGTATTTGCCGTTCTGACCTGGGTCGTGCCTTCGGGCTCGTTTGAGCGCCAGGAGGTTAACGGTCGCGAGGTAACAGTCTCGGGCACCTATGAGCCTGTCGATAAGGTCTATACGGACGAGGACGGCAACGAGGTCGATCTTCGCCAAGGCATCTTCGAAGTACTTGAGGCCCCTGCGATCGGCATCCAGCAAGCGGTCGAGGTCGTTGCATTCATTATGATCGTGGGAGGTTCCTTCCAGGTCATCACGGCGACCGGAGCCATCACGAGCGGCGTCGCCCGAGTGGTGAAGAAGTTCAAGAGCAAGGACGTCCTCATCATTCCGATCCTAATGGTGCTTTTTGCCTTGGGCGGCAGCACCTTTGGTATGGCAGAGGAGACGCTTCCGTTCTTTGCGATTCTTATGCCGATCATGATGGCCATGGGCTTCGACTCAATTACAGCGTTCATGACGGTGTTTGTGGGTGCCCGTATCGGATACATCGCATCTACCGTTAACCCGTTCAACGTCCTGATTTCCCAGGGCATCCTCGGCATCCAGGGCAACCCCCAGCTTTGGTTGCGTACTATCGCCCTTGTCGTGCTCACTGCAGTTGCCATCGCATGGGTTGTGATGTATGCCCTCAAGGTTAAGAAGAATCCCGAGGTATCCCCAGCTTTCCACGATGATATCGAGAAGCGCAAAGAGTTTGGCGCGGACGAGAATCTCCTCGATAGCGAGTTCACCGCTAGGCAAAAAGCCGTCATGGTTATTTTCGTGCTTGGACTTGGCGCTATCATTTGGGGTCTGGTAACCCAGGGCTGGTACATGAACGAGATCTCTGCGATTTTCTTGGCCATGGCTCTTCTTTCGGGTGTTGTTTCCGGGATGAATGAGAAGGAGATCGCTGGCGAGTTCGTTAAGGGAATTGCAGACTTCGCGTTCTCTGCCATCGTTGTTGGCCTCGCCCGCGGAATCCTCGTAATCGCCAATGACGGCCTCATCATCGATACGATTCTCAACACGCTCGCCACGGCTCTCTCTGGAGTTCCGGCAGTTATCTTTACGAGCATTCTCTATGTCGTGGATAACCTTCTGTCGATCCTCGTTCCGAGCTCCTCGGGCATCGCTGCTCTTACGATTCCCATTTTCGGCCCGCTTGTTGAGCTGATGGGCTTAAACCCCGAGGCTGCAGTTACGGGTCTTTCCATGGGCAGCGCGGCCATGTCTCTCATTTCGCCAACAAGCGCGATGCTCGTTGCCGGTCTTGGCGTCTGCAAGATTCCGCTTGGCCAGTGGTGGAAGGTTGCTTGGAAATTCTTCCTGGTCGTGAGCGTTATCTGCATGGCATTCACTGCGGTTTCGGGCCTTATCCCCCTGCCGTAAAAGCAAAACCCCACATACAAGTTGTGAGAAAGAAGGATAGAGATGAACAAAGGACTGAACGTTCATAGCGAGATTGGCGCCCTCAAGAAGGTGTGCGTCCATCGCCCCGGTATGGATCTTGTAAACATGAAGGCGGAGGATTTCGACCGCGTTTGGATTCACGATGCGTTCTATCTGGACTATGCCCAGAAAGAGCACGATCAGTTTACCGACCTTCTTCGCGGCGCTGGCGCCGAGGTCGTCTATATGGAAGAGCTGCTCGCTGAGACGTTTGACAAAGTCGAGGGCACTCGCGCAGAGTTCATGACGAAGTTCATGGGTGAGTCCGGCATCTCCAACGCGGCCCTTCGCCAGGCCGTTGTCGAGAAGCTTGATTCGATTAAGGACAACAAGGAGTTTGTCCTTGCTGCCATGGGCGGCCTCTACGTTCGCGACCTCGAGATCCCCAAGGTTGGCGGTTCTCTTGCCAGTATGGACGGCGAGGAGTTGAAGGCTGACGATATGGTGCTGTTCCCCATGCCGGCCTCGTATTTCTCCCGTGACCCTCTGGCTGTCGTGGGCAAGGGCGCTACCATGAACCGCATGTACTGGAATCAGCGCAACCGCGAGGTAATCTTCTACGAAACGGTGCTGCGCAACCATCCCGATTACGCCGGTAGCCCCATCTGGTACGACCACAACAGCGAGTGGCATATCGAGGGCGGCGATATCCTCAACATCAACGCCAAGACGCTCGCCATCGGTATTTCCGAGCGCACCCAGACTGCGGCCATCGATGAGCTCGCCAAGAATATGTTCTGGGGTTCCGATGAGGCCGAGATCGAGAACATCTATGCCATCAAGATCCCGCACGGCTACGCCTACATGCACCTCGACACCGTCTGCACGCAGGTCGATCGCGATAAGTTCACGGTCTATCCCGGCATCTACCAGACGCTTCGTGCCTACCGCCTGACCAAGGGCGATGCAGAGGGGGAGGTGCATATCGAGGAACTCGAGGGCACCCTGCAGCATATCCTCGAGCTTGCGACGGGTATGGACCATATCACCATGATTGAGTGCGGTGGCGGCGATCCGATCGAGGCCTCCCGTGAGCAGTGGAACGATGGTTCCAACACTCTTGCGGTCGCACCGGGCAAGGTCTGCGTGTATGAGCGCAACGTTGTCACCAACGATGCTCTTTACAAGGCTGGCGTCGAGCTGCTCGTCGCTCCCTCCGAGGAGCTTTCTCGCGGTCGCGGCGGCCCGCGCTGCATGACCATGCCGTTCTGGCGTGAGGAAATCTAGTCAGCGTTAGCGTATCTGGGCGGCGCGTGTGCGTCTGCGCCGCCCATCCCTCCTTGTGTGTTCCAACAATCGAAAGGACTCAAATCATGGCTCTTAATCTTTCTGGTCGAAGCGTTCTTACCCTGCTTGACTTTACGCCCGAGGAAATCGAGTACATGCTCGACCTCTCAAAGAACTTCAAGGATATGAAGCGCGCCGGTTATCCGCACCGCTTTCTCGAGGGCAAGAACATTGTCCTGCTGTTTGAGAAGACCTCCACGCGCACGCGCTGTGCCTTCGAGGTCGGCGGTATGGACCTGGGTATGGGCGTGACCTACCTCGACCCCGGCTCGTCGCAGATGGGCAAGAAAGAGTCCATCGAGGATACCGCCCGCGTGCTCGGTCGCATGTATGACGGTATTGAGTATCGCGGCTCCGACCAGTCGATCGTCGAGGAGCTTGCCGCCAAGGCTGGCGTTCCCGTCTGGAACGGTCTGACCAACGAGTACCATCCCACCCAGGCCCTTGCCGACATTCTCACCATGCGTGAGGAGTTTGGCGACACGCGCGGCATGAAGCTCACCTATATGGGCAAGGAGCAGGGCAACGTCAGCGACTCCCTGATGGTTATCTGCGCCAAGCTCGGCATTAACTTCTGCTCCTGCGGACCCAAGGGCGATGTCGAGGGCGCCACGCACTTCGATCCCGAGCTTCTTGAGCGCTGCCAGGAGATCGCCGCTCAGAATGGCTGCACGATCCAGCTCACTGAGGATATCGACGAGGGCGTCAAGGATGCAGACGTGATCTATACGGACGTTTGGGTCGGTATGGGCCAGGCTGAGGAGCTGTGGAAGAGCCGAATCGATCTTCTCTCTCCCTATCGAGTAACGCCCGAGGTCATGGCCAAGGCAAACCCCGGCGCCATCTTTATGCACTGCCTGCCGAGCTTCCACGATACGCAGACCACCATCGGCGCCGAGATTGCCGAGAAGTTCGGCGTGACCGAGATGGAGGTTTCCGACGAGGTCTTTGAGAGCGCGCAGTCTCGCGTGTTCCAGGAGGCCGAGAACCGCATGCATACCATTAAGGCCATGATGTACGCGACGCTTCGCTAGTAGCTGGGAAGTGAACGAACACTATGAGTAAACCGTACGGAAAGCCCGATCGTATTGTCGTCGCCCTCGGCGGCAACGCCCTCGGCAACAACCCCGTCGAGCAGATCGAGGCCGTGAGCAACACCGCCCACGCTCTCCTCGGTCTCATCGAGCAGGGCAACGAGATCATCATCACCCACGGCAACGGCCCGCAGGTCGGCATGATCCAGAACGCCTTCGCCGCTGCCCACGACGCCATCGGCACCCCCGAGATGCCGCTGCCCGAGTGCGGCGCCATGTCCCAGGGCTACATCGGCTACCACCTGCAGCAGGGCATCGGCCGCGAGATGCACAAGCGCTACAAGCGTTGGCACGCCGCTACCGTCGTCACCCAGATCGAGTGCGACCCGGATGATCCCGCGTTCAAGAACCCGACCAAGCCGATCGGCCCCTTCTACACCGAGGAGCAGGCCAAGGAGTTCATGGCCGAGGATCCCTCCAAGGTCTTCGTTGAGGATTCCGGCCGCGGCTGGCGTCGCGTCGTCGCTTCTCCCGATCCCAAGAAGATCGTCGAGGCTGACTCCATCCTCAACCTGCTCGACAACGAGTTCATCGTCATCGCCTGCGGTGGCGGCGGCATCCCCGTCGTCCGCGACTACGAGAACAAGGGTTGCTACAAGGGCGTTCCCGCCGTCATCGACAAGGACCTGGGCGGCGAGCTGCTGGCCGAGGACTGCGACGCCGACGTCCTGTTCCTGCTGACCGCCGTCGAGCATGTCGCCATCAACTTTGGCAAGCCCGACCAGGAGGAGCTCGAGGACCTCACCGCCGACGAGGCCGAGCGCCTGGCCGACGAGGGCCAGTTTGGCAAGGGTTCCATGGAGCCCAAGGTTCGCGCCGCCATCAAGTTCGCCCGTTCCCGCAAGGGCCGCACCTGCATCATCGGCGCCCTGGACAAGGCCGCCGAGACCATGGCCGGCCTCTCTGGTACCCGCATCCACGAGTAGTCTCTACTCTGTTGCCTCTCTCGTGGGCGCCAGGCAAAGCGCCCACAAACTACCTCTCTTCATGAGCCCCGCAGTCCGCTCCGACTGCGGGGCTTTTGCTATTCACCTAGTCATTGGGGACAGACTTAAATGAGTAGCACCAATCAACTGCGGAAAGTGCATCCCACAATGAGCGTCCAAAATGGGGCACAGTTTCCCCGGGGCCCTCAACCGGAAAATACATCCCGGAATTTGCCCGAAAAATGGCCCCCAGTTTCCCAAACAGGCCGCTAACGGAAAGCGCATCCCGCTATCGAACTTCAAAGCGGGGTGCGCTTTCCGTGCCAGCAGTTCCGGGCATCCAGAGACCACTCATTTAAGTCTGTCCCCAGTGACTAGTAGTAGGCCCACATGGCTTCGACTTCGTTGAGGACCTCTACGACGCCCCAGCGTCGGGCGCTGCGGCTGGCCGAGTTGGGATCGAAGACTTCAATCTGGTCGGCGTCGTCAATACCGTAAAGCACAATGTAGTGGCCCACGTTGGTAAAGGTGCCCGGCCGAACGGCGGCGATGACGGGCGCTCCCGAACGCAGCACCTGAGTCATCGAGTCGCGATCGTTATGAAGCTCCGTTCCGTTAAGGCCCAGCTGCCATGCGCCGCGCGTCATAAATGACCATTCGGTGGCGCCGGTGGGGGCATAGTTGCCCGCCTCGGAAAGGGCGCACATGTCGACCGGTGTCATATCGGTGCGGCCGGTCTTAAAGATATAGACCATGGTGAGGCAAGTGGGACCGCAAGCGTTTTCGCGAATAGTGCCACCGGCATAGGGCAGCTCCGACCACGCAGGGTCGATCTGATAGATATGGGGCATCGTGCCGGCTTGCCATTGCGAGCGCGGAGTCGAAAAGGCGAAAGAATAACCGGGCGCGACGGGGGCCTTGAGCAGCTTGTCCTCGGCGGTGGGCTCGAGACCGGCCGAGCCGTGGGACATACAGGAGCTCATAAGCACAAAGACCAGACAGATGAGGATAGAGCACAGTGCGAGGCAAAGCCGACGAGCCGGCAGGGCGGGGGCATTCACGTACGATGTCGAGCGGTAGGGCTTGCCGTCGCGTCCGCCTTGGGGATGCGAAAAGAAGCGGTTGATATGGATGCCGGGCTGACGTGCGCCGTTGCGGCGCAGTTGCGGAACCTCGGCTTGGCGCTGTCGAGTGCGCGCGCCCAAGCGGCTATCTTGCTGTGCGCTTGTGCCCGTGCTCGGACGGCCGCTCTGCCGTGTTCTGTTTGTCTGCTGCCGAGACGAAGGCCCGGGTTGCTCTTGAGGGCGTTGCGGATTGCTGCTCGTGGCACTTCTGGGCATCGGCGTGGTGCGGCCAGCAAGGCGAACGCTTTGTCGCCGTTGATCACCGTCGTTGTATCCGTATGCCATTCGTACCGCCTTGTCTCATGTATAACCTGTCTATCCTACAAAAAGGATGTGCAACAAATGGGTCCGAGCGTCAAAAGCTCGGTAAACGGTACGAAAGGCGCAAAACACACGGCCTCAAAAACATTTCTATATGCGTCCAATGAGCGTACGCCCGTCGGACGGGCGACAACAATGAGCGGCAAACCGTGCCGTTCGTCCCAAAAACGGCGCCACTCATATGCGAGTTCTGCCTTCGGTCGAGCCACAAGCGGCGCTGCTGTGCCAAGGCCGTATCTTAAAGCCACGAAATAAAAGCGCGCGGCAAAACAGACCGCGCAAGGGGTGACGCCAAAGAGGCGTCAATAAGGAAAGGAGGGGAACAATGGCGGACAAGAACGCAGAAGTTGCAGTCGAAGGTAACGGTGGCATGAAGAAAACGCTTTCGCTCTGGAACTTCTTCACCATCGGTTTCGGTGCCATCATCGGTACCGGTTGGGTTCTGCAGGTCGGCGACTGGATGGTCGTGGGCGGCGGTCCCGTTCCCGCTATGATCGCATTCCTCTTGGGTGCAATCTTCCTCGTGCCCGTCGGAGCTGTTTTCGGTGAGCTCACGGCTGCTATCCCCATCTCGGGCGGCATCGTCGAGTATGTCGATCGTAGCTTTGGCCGTACGCTGAGCTACATCACCGGTTGGCTCCTGGCCCTGGGCAACGGTATCCTGTGCCCGTGGGAGGCAATCGCCATCTCGACCCTCGTGTCCGAGATGTTCGGCAGCCTGCCCGGTCTTGAGTGGCTGCGTGCCGTCAAGCTTTATACCATCCTGGGCGCCGACGTTTACCTGTTCCCGACGCTGATCGCGCTCGGCTTTGCAGTCTACGTCATCTTCCTCAACTTCCGCGGTGCCAGCTCGGCCGCCAAGCTCCAGGCCTTCCTGACCAAGGCCCTGCTCTGCGGCATGCTGCTCGCCATGGGCGTCTCGCTGTTCACCGGTTCGCCGGAACACGCCATGCCCGTGTTCTCCCAGGTCACCGGTGCTGGCGGCGGCAAGCCCGCTACCGAGGGCACCAGCCTGTTCGCCGGCATCGTGTCGGTCCTGGTTTTGACCCCGTTCTTCTACGCCGGCTTCGATACCATTCCTCAGCAGGCTGAGGAAGCAGCCGAGGGCCTCAACTGGAACAAGTTCGGCAAGATCATCTCCCTGGCCCTGCTGGCCGCCGGCGGCTTCTACATGGTCTGCATCTACTCGTTCGGCACCATCCTCGACTGGCATGAGTTTGTTAAGAGCCCGGTTCCCGCGCTTGCCTGCCTCAAGGGCATCAACATGCTCCTGTACCTGGCCATGCTCGTCATCGCCACGCTTGGACCCATGGGCCCGATGAACTCCTTCTACGGCGCCACGAGCCGCATCATGCTCGCCATGGGCCGCAAGGGCCAGCTGCCCGAGAAGTTCGCCGAGGTCGATCCCAAGTCCGGCGCTCCCAAGCTCGCCTGCGCCGTTCTGGGCGTCATCACCGTCATCGGTCCGTTCCTGGGCAAGAACATGCTCATCCCTCTGACCAACGTGTCGGCTCTCGCCTTCATCTTCTCCTGCGGCATGGTCGCCCTCGCTTGCCTGCGCATGCGCTTCACCGAGCCCGACCTGCCTCGTCCCTACGAGGTGCCCGGCGGCAAGTTTGGCATCAGCCTCGCTGTCGCTGCCTGCGCCGTCATCATCGGCCTGCTCGTGGTCCCGTTCTCTCCCGCCTCCCTCAACATGGTGGAGTGGAGCATCGTGATCGGCTGGCTGGCCGTTGGCCTGGCCCTCATGGCCTTCACCAATTCCCGCAAAAAGTAACGCCTAGCCGGGGCGGATCGGGTGCGCGGACCCCTCTCTTCCGCGCACCGAACCCGGCACCACTTGGGTAGCTTTGTGAGGCCTTAACCCAACATGGCCTCGCCCACTATATGGATCCATAAGGAGGAACCATGTCCACTAAGTACGCAATCGTTGGCGGCAAGCTCATCGACGGCACCGGTGCCGAGCCGGTCGAGAACTCCCTCGTTCTCGTCGACGATAACGGCAAGATCGAGTATGCCGGTGTCATGCAGGACCTTCCCGAGGGCGTTGAGGTTATCGACGCCGCCGGCAAGACCGTCCTTCCCGGCCTGATCGACACCCACCTGCACTTCTCGGGCAACCTGACCGACGATGACACCGACTGGGTCATGCAGCCGCTCCTCGAGAAGCAGGCCGTCGCCGTCAAGCAGGCCTACGACTGCCTCACCCACGGCCTCACCACCGTCTGCGAGATCGGCCGCTTTGGCATCCAGATTCGCGACTGCATCGACAAGGGCGTCTTCAAGGGCCCGCGCGTCCTGGCCACCGGCCTTGGCTTCTGCCGTGTTGCCGGCCACGGTGACTCCCACCACTGCACCCAGGAGCTCAACAAGGAATCCCATCCCTGGGGCGACCAGGTCGACGGTCCTTGGGATCTGCGTAAGGCCGTCCGTCGTCGCCTGCGCGAGAACCCCGATGCCATCAAGATCTGGGCTACCGGTGGCGGCATCTGGCGCTGGGACTCCGGCCGCGACCAGCACTACTGCTCCGAGGAGATCCAGGCCGTGGTCGAAGAGGCCAAGATGGTCGGTATCCCCGTGTGGAGCCACTGCTACAACAACCACGCCGCTGCCTACGATTCCGTCCGCTTTGGCTGCGAGCAGCTGATCCACGGCTTCGATATCGATGAGCGCACCATGGACCTCATGGCCGAGCAGGGCACCTTCTTCACCCCGACGATCGCCTTCCTGCCCACCTGGTACGCCACCTATCCGCCCGTCTACGTCCCCGAGCTGCACGACAAGTACGAGGGCACCCTGGTCGAGAAGGAGCTGCAGCGCAACTACGACTGCCTGCGCGAGGCTAAGAAGCGCGGCGTCGTCATGACGATCGGCTCCGACTCCTTCTCCTTCGTCACCCCGTACGGCACCTGCTCCATCGAGGAGATGTACGAGTTCGTCGACAAGATCGGCTTCACCCCGGTCGAGACCATCACCTGCGCCACCCTCAACGGTGCCAAGATGTGCCACATCGAGGACGAGACCGGTTCCATCGAGGCCGGCAAGTGCGCCGACCTGCTGGTCGTCAACGGAGACGTCGCCGCCGACATCCACGTGCTCAACACCGACAACATGGACGTCATCATGAAGGACGGCTGGATTGTCGAGGCCGGCACCTTTGGCGAGGCCAACAAATACAGCGCCTAAGATACCGTTTGTCGATGGCTGGATGTAAAACACAGTTTTTGATTGCATAATGCAATGGAGAGGGTCGCTTGCGGCCCTCTTTATTGCTATGGGGTGCGTCAGTAAGAAGGGGATGACGGTGGATCTCAATAGGCTGATTCTGGGCAAGAGCTACAACTCTACCAAGGTCTTTCGTACGGCCCAGCATGTGGTTCAGGCCATCCTGCTTGGTGTCGTCGTTCCGGCGCTTATCTTGCTGCTTATCTGGGATTTAACCGATAACCCCAATCCCGTTCCAGGCGTTGTCGTCATTGCCGGCCTGGTCATGCTGTGCTTCTTCTTCTCGTATGTCTTTGTGGTCCCCGATGACCTCACATCGAGCGCAACCGACCGTACACTCGCCATCGCATCAAAAATATTCGCCTATACGTCGCGCGGCCTTACGCCCGAAGCTGCCCTGGGCGCCTCTAAAATCATCCTGTCCGAGACCATCGCCTCTGCCATCTGCTTTACCGACGGCAAGCAGGTACTGGCAAGCTGGGGCGAGGACTCGGCAAAATGCCCTGCCGGCACCCCGGTGGTGCTCAAGACTACGCTCAACGTGATTGAGACGGGTGAGCAGAGCGTGTTTTCGCGTGACGCTTCCAATGAGACGGGCGGCTATTTTCCCCGCCTGCGCGCCGGCATTGTCGCGCCGCTTACCGTGCGTGGGCATTGCGTGGGCACACTCGAGCTGTATTACCCGCGCCTGAGCAGCATCGATATGCGCCAGACGGCGCTTGCCTCGGGTTTCGCCGACCTTATTTCCACGCAGCTCGCCAGCTTTGAGCTCGAGCGCCAGGATGAACTCACGGCCCGCGTTGAACTCCGCGCTCTGCAGTCGCAGGTCGACCCGCATTTTCTATTCAATACCATCAGCACGATCGTGTCGCTCGTTCGAACCGAGCCCGACAACGCGCGATCGCTGCTAATCGACTTTTCCAACTACTATCGTCAGACGCTTTCTGACTCCGATACGCTCACCACGCTCGAGCACGAGGTGGAACAGGGCACTCGTTATATCAATCTTATGCAGGCCCGGTATGGTGATGGCCGTCTGCGCGTTTCGGTCGACATCGACTTTGAGGTGCGCGACAGCCTGGTGCCGCCGTTTATCTTGCAGCCGCTGCTCGAAAACTGCATCAAGCATGCGCAGCGCGAGACCGAGCCTCTTTCTATTCGTGTTAGGGCTTTTGAGACCGATGACGGCTTGGAGATCATCGTCGAAGATGACGGTATCGGTATGAGCGAAGAAGTCTGCGCGCATCTGTTTGAGCAGCATCGCCGAGAGGAGCCCGAGAGCATTACCGCCGACGGATCCATCAAACGAGGCTGCGGCCTGGCGCTCTTCAACGTGCTTCAGCGCATCCATTTCTTTTACGGAGAAGATTCTGGCATGCGCGTGAAGTCCCAGGAGGGCGTGGGAACACAGGTCATCGTCGAGTTGAACGGCGAGCCGCATGAACCGGCGCCGCTGACGGTATAGCACGCGGTTGGATTGAGAGAAAAAGAGGGGAAGCGCATATGTCCGAAGGCTGGAACATCCTGGTGGTTGATGACGAGCCCCCAATTAGGGCTGAGCTACGCTATCTGTTGGAAAAGGATACGCGTGTGGGTCAGATTGCCGAGGCGGGCAATGTCACCGAAGCCGTGGAGTCGATTCTGTCGAACAAGCCCGACGTGCTGTTTTTAGACATCACCATGCCCGGTCGCTCGGGAATTGAGCTTGCCGAGACGCTGCAGAACCTAAAGACGCCGCCGGTCGTGGTGTTTGTGACGGCATTTGCCGAGTATGCGGCCGATGCCTATAACCTCGATGCCGTCGATTACATCGTCAAGCCGGTCGAGGATGCCCGCCTGTCAAAGGCGCTCGACAAGATCGAGGCTGCCCTGGGCGCTCGCCGTGTCGTCCATGCTCCGCGCCAGCCTTTGCGCCTGACGGTGGATCGTGGGGGCAAAAAGGTGTTCATTCCCGTGGCGGATGTCTGCTACTTTGAGGCGCGCGCCGATTTTTGCAACGCCGTCTGCGCCGAGGGAACATATCTGATCAATGAGTCGATTTCCTCGCTTGAGCGACGTTTGGCCTCCGAGGGCTTTATCCGTGTCCACCGCAGCTATCTGGTCAATTTGGAAGACGTACACAATGTCGAGATCGGTTCCACGGGTCTTATGGAGCTCAGGCTCGATCGCGTAACCTCGACCGTGCCCGTGTCTCGTCGTCGCGCTGCCGAGGTTAAGGCGCATCTGGGGCTTGCGTAGACGGTCTGCATGCCATCGTTTACCACCGTAGGTTTGGTATGGCCGCGCGGTGGGCATAATGGGTGACATCGAATGAAATCGAAAGGATTATTATGCCTGCGCTCATCACCCATCATCTGTTTGGCGAGGAAAGCATCGACCGTCTGCCGCAGGGCGTCATTACGTCCGACGAGGAACGCATCGCTTTTATTCTGGGCAACCAGGGTCCCGACCCGTTTTTCTTCCACATCCTGACGCCGCGCGTTTCCGACTGCACGCTGCTGGCGCAGGTCATGCATCGCTCGCGCATGTCGCGCCAGTTCTCGTGCCTGCGCGACGGCGTGTCCCATCTGCTCCCGCGCGATGCCAACTTGGGCCGCGCCTTTGCGCTGGGCTTGCTGTCGCACTACGTGCTCGACCGTAATGCCCACCCCTTTGTCTACGAGCAACAGTTTGGCATTGTCGAGTCCGATCCCGAGCTGGAGGATTCGGGCAGTCAGGTCCATGCGGTGCTCGAGAGCGACCTGGACGTACTGATGCTGCAGGTCAAGCGCGACGGCGCCACGGTCGACGACTATCCGCCAGCGGGCGAGATCGTTACCACCGACCGCATCAATCGCGTGGCCGGCGTGCTGATGAGCTATGTTGCCGGGCGTGTGTACGGTATCGATATCCCGGCGGGGGAGTACGGAGCCGCCGTTGCCGACATGCAGCTGCTCTATCGCGCCATTGAGCCGGCGGGCTCGGCCAAGACGCGTGCAATTGCCCTGGTCGAGGGGCTAGTACACGACTACTCCCTGCTCGATGGCCTTGCTCACCGCGTGACGACCGAGCCGCCCGAGCGCACCGGCAATCTGGACCATCTGGCGTGGAAGAATCCCTTTACCGATGAGGTCTCGAACGAGAGCTTCCCCGAGGTCTTTGATCGCGCGCTGGTCGATTACGAGTGCACGGTCGCCCGATTCATCGAAACAGGCGACATGGAGGCCGTGACCGGTCACGTCAACTACAGCGGCCGTGTGCTCGGCGCCGACGAGGAGTTCGACCGCGAGGAATAGGGTCCGTGCCTGTCCCTTTGCCGAATCCTTACCGGTGCCTCTGTGCAATTGGGGTACGATGAACTAACTGCATATCGGGCGAATACGAAGGGTCCCTGTCCATGAAATACACCAAGCTCGAGCGTAACTGGGTCATGTACGATGTGGGAAACTCGGCCCTCGTGCTGCTCAATACCTCGGTGGTGCCCATCTACTTTAACGCCATCAATACCGGTGCTTCCTCGGCAGACCTGGTGGTCGCTTGGGGCAACGCGCAGACGATTGCCTCGCTGGTCATTGCCATGCTCATGCCCATTCTGGGCGCGCTTGCCGATTACGCCGGCAACAAGATCAAGTTCTTCTTGGGCTTTTTCCTCACGGGCCTGGTCCTTTGCCTGGCGCAGGCTATCCCAATGTCCGCCATGGCATTTTTGACCGTGTACGTGCTGTGCACCATCGGCCTTAACTCTTCTATGACGTTCTACGACGCCATGCTGCCCGACATTACCACCGACGAGCGCATGGACGCCGTGTCCAGCTCGGGTTATGCCTGGGGCTACATTGGTTCCACCGTGCCGTTCATCATCTGCTTGGCGCTTATCATGGGTGGCCCCGCTCTTGGCGTCCCCACCATGCTGGCAACGCGTCTGTCGTTTGTCATCACTGGTGCCTGGTGGCTCATCTTTACCCTGCCGCTCATTCGCACCTATAAGCAAAAGTACGGTCGCGAGCGCGGTCCCGAGGACACCATCGGCCACATCGTGGGCGGCGTGTTCTCCGAGGTCGGACACACCATGCGCGAGATCGCCCACAACAAGACCGTGCTGGTCTACATGATCGCGTTCTTCTTCTACATCGACGGTGTGCACACGGTCATTTCCATGGCAACCAGCTACGGCTCGGCTCTGGGTATCGATTCGACCCAGCTGGTGCTGGCGCTGCTCGTCACGCAGTTTGTGGCCTTTCCGTCCGCCATCATCTACGGCAAGCTCGCCGGACGCGTGGGCACGCTCAGCATGATTCTGGTGGCGGTCGCCGCCTACATGGGCATTGTGCTGTTCGCCGCGTTCTTCCTAAAGACCGCCTTTGAGTTCTGGGTGCTTGCCATTATGGTCGGCCTGTTCCAGGGCGGCGTGCAAGCGCTCAGCCGTAGCTACTTTGGCCGCATTATCCCTAAAGAAAAATCCAACGAGTACTACGGCTTCTTTGACATCTTTGGTCGTTATGCAAGCGTCATGGGCACCTTCCTAGTGTCGGTCGTCACCTCGCTGACCGGCAACCCGTCGCTGGGCGTCCTTTCCATTGGTGTTCTGCTGGTTGTTGGCTTTGTTCTACTGGTCCGCCTGTCCCGCATGGCTCAGGCGGCACGGTAAACGCGGCCCGGATAGTGCTTGCCCGCGGTGCTCTTTTAGGGTTCCGGACATAAAACATTTCCGTCTATCCAACAATGCCGAGCCCAAGTGGGTATGATGGAATCAGCTAGTTCGCGGGGCGCCGCCTGTGTTTGGCGGCGCCCCGTTTTTGTGTTGTAAGGAGGGCAAGGCATGAATGCCACGGTGGTGATTCCAACGTATTGGGCGGGCGATGATGCCTGTGCAAATGCCCCCGGGACCTATGACCATTCGACAAAGCTCAACGCCGCCAACCCCGAGCTCGACCGCTGCTTGGGTTCGCTGGAGCAGGTGCGCGACATCCCGCGCATTATCTTGCTGGTGGTTTGTCCGGCGTCCGTTACGGCCGACGTATCAGAGCGCGTGCGCGAGATCGTTGACGCGCACCCTACGCTCAACGTGACCGTCGTTACCAATATCGAGGCGTCGCGCATCGCGGACCGCGTGGCGCAGATTGCACCCAAGGGCTCAGGCGAGTGTGTGAGCCTTCGTGGCTATGGTGCCATCCGTAACATGGGGCTGGCCTGCGCCGCCGTGCTGGGCCACGATGCCGTCATCTTCGTCGACGACGACGAGACCGTCATCGATGCCGACTTTATGAAGCGAGCGACGTATGCGCTGGGGCAGCAGACGCGTCAGGGCCTGCCGATTCTGGTCAAGAGTGGTTATTTCTACGACCGCGATGGATCGCCGCTTGCCCCCACCGACAAAGTGGGCATTTGCCATCGGTGGTGGACCAAGCGCATCGAGTTCAACCGTTGGATGAAAAAGGCGCTCTCGGGTACCCGCATCTCACGCTCCAATTACGTGTGCGGCGGCCTTATGGCCCTGCATGCCCGCGCGTTTACCCGTGTGGCATTCGACCCGTTTATTACCCGCGGCGAGGACCTGGACTATCTCTTTAACATGCGCATGTTTGGCTACGACGTGTGGTTCGACAACGAGTGGACCGTACGTCATCTGCCGCCCGAGTCCGAGAAACGCTCGCCGCGCTTTATGCAGGACGTGTACCGCTGGTACTACGAGCGGGCCAAGTTGACGTTCGCCGCGCATCAAAAGGAGCTCATTCCCGTTACGGCGACATCGCTCATGCCCTACCCGGGCCCGTGGATTTCGCGCGAGCTCGACGACCGCGTGCGCAAGACCGCTATGGTCCGCAGCGTGTTTACCCGCGAGCATGAGGGCTACCTGCGCATCTGGCGCCACGGTATCGACGAGGCAAAGGCCTATGCGCGCCAAAACGCTGCAAGCTACCTGCGTTTCCAGAGCTTTTGGCCCAAGATCATGGACGGGCTTTGGCGTGACGCACAACTGATCAGTATCCTGGAGGGGGCCGAATGATCGACCGCCGCGCCCAGCGCGATAGTTCATTATCAATCTTTCGCATCATTGCCGTTGCCTGCGCCATTTGCGTGCTGATGTACTTTATTTTTGCCCTGGTGACCGGTATCGAGCCGATTGCCACGGTGATTGCCTGCGCGCTGCTGTGCATCTTTCTGTGCATCTTTATCTTTTTGACGCTCAATCCCGATTCGGTGCGGTCCCAGTACACCGAGGAG
Source organism: uncultured Collinsella sp. (assembly GCA_958407445.1). Taxonomy (GTDB): domain Bacteria; phylum Actinomycetota; class Coriobacteriia; order Coriobacteriales; family Coriobacteriaceae; genus Collinsella. Next base: position 2,654 of record CATYIU010000013.1, on the reverse strand, counting down.
ACGCTCTCGGTGGCCTCGGCCATGCTCGAGGACATTAAGGGCGGTCTGACGCAGGAGTCGGCGCGTTTGGTGTGCCGGCGCATTTTGCCCGAGACGCGCGCCATGACGGTGGCCATCACCGACGAGGACAACGTGCTTGCCTGCGCGGGCGAGTTTGAGGAAAAACTGCTGCCCGATACTCCCATCCACACGCTTGCCACACGCTACGTTATCGAACATGGCATCGTGCAGTCGTTCAACCGTATGGTGGATGTCGTGGGCTCGGACGGCTCGCACAACCAAGTTCCCGCCGGCATTATCGCCCCCATCAAGGTGGGCGATCGTACCGTCGGCACGCTCAAGTTCTACTACAAGACCCCGCGCGCCGTCGACCGTACCCAGTATGCGCTTGCCTCGGGCTTTGCCGAGATCTTGTCCACGCAGCTCGCCATCCACGAGCTCGAGGTGCAAAAGGAACTCACAGCGCGCGCCGAGGTGCGTGCGCTGCAGGCGCAGATTAACCCGCACTTCCTGTTCAACACGCTGAACACCATTGCATCGTTTACGCGCACCGACCCGCTGAGGGCCCGCGAACTGCTTCGTGAGTTCTCATCGTTCTATCGCGCCACGCTCGACAACTCGGGATCGCTTATTCCGGTCTCGCGCGAGGTCGCACAGACCAAGCGCTACCTTACCTTTGAGAAGGCCCGCTTTGGCGAGGACCGCGTGCTTGCGACGTTCGATGTGTCCGAGGACGTGGAAGATACGCTGGTGCCGGCGTTCGTGATCCAGCCGATTGTCGAGAACGCCGTGCGTCATGGTATGGGCGATGACGACGCCCTGAGGATCGACGTGACCGTTCACCAAGACGGCGAGGATGCAATCTTGATTGCCGTGGCCGATAATGGCGTGGGCATGGATGAGGGTACCGCCGCCAGACTGTTTGACGAGCGCTCTGCCCGTCCCGACGCCAGCTCTCCCCAGGGTGGCGGCGCCGGTGTGGCCATGCACAATATTTCGGAGCGCATCCATCGCTTTTTTGGGCCGCACTCCTATACGCGTGTCGAATCGGCGCCGGGCAAGGGCACCAAAGTGCTTCTTCATCTTGATTTGTCAGAGAGCATCTTTGACATTCAAGAGTAAAATAAAAGGCTACGGGCTCAACGTCATGCGACGGATGCCCGGCGTAGTTAGTTGACGAAAGGTTTTATCCCTATGCTGCGTGCGATGATTGTGGATGATGAAGCGCCGGCTCGCTCGGAGCTTCGCTTCCTGCTCGAGCAAACGGGCAAGATCGGCACGATCACGGAGGCGTCGAGCGTCCGCTCCGCCATCGAGATGCTTATGGAAAGTCGCGTGGATGTCGTGTTTCTCGATATCTCGATGCCCGGTGCCTCGGGCCTGCAACTTGCCGAGGCGCTGCATAAGCTCAAAAATCCGCCGGCGATCGTGTTTGTGACTGCGTATAGCGACCATGCGGTCGAGGCATTCGACGTCGATGCCGTCGATTATTTGATGAAGCCTGTCGAGGAAGCTCGCTTGGATCGCGCGATCGAGAAGGTCATGCAACGCGCCAAGCCGGTTACGGACAGCAAAGTGACCATCGAGCGTATCCCGGTGGAAAAGGGCGGCCGCAAGGTGCTCATTCCCGTGGATGACATTCGCTTTATCATGGCCAAGGACGATTACTCCTGCATCTATACCGTCGATGATCGCTTTTTGTCGACGACCTCGCTGGCGCAGTTTGAGGCCAAGCTCTGCGACTTTGGCTTCTTCCGTGTTCACCGCCGCTATATCGTCAACTTGGCGTGCGTTACGGACGTCGAGACGGTGCCCTCGGGCGCCATCCAGCTGGGCATTACGGGCGTCGACGAACGCGTGCCGGTTTCTCGCCGCCGCGTCGTGCCGCTCAAGAAGGCTCTGAGTCTCTAGCACGCTGGCCCCGCAGCCCTGTAGACCCATCGTCTGCGGAGCCGTGGGGCCTTTTTTGTATGTATTTGCCGAATCGTTTTTTGCGGAAGGGATCCCATGAACAGTGCAAGCGCCAAGCGCATCGACATCATCTCGGACACCCACGGCTATTTATCGCCTGCGCTCTTGGATGAGCTTGAGGGCGCAGACCTGATCATCCACGCCGGCGACCTCACGTCAGAGATGGACTACGAGCACCTATGCACCATCGCCCCCGTGCGGGCCGTACTGGGCAACAACGATTACTACCGCGACTACGGCCCCGATGTAGACCGTCTTGCGCTCTTTACCTACGAAGGTCTCAAATTCGCCGTAGCCCACTACCGCGAAGACCTTCCGGTGGGATCCGTAGACGTAGCCATCAACGGCCACACCCACGTAACCAAAGAAGCCCAAGTGGGCCGCTGCTTAGTCCTCAACCCGGGCAGCGCCAGCTACCCCAGAGGCACCCGAGGCCCCACCATGGCCAGAATGCTCGTCAAAGACGGCAAGATACTGACCACTAAGTTTATTGACTTGGACTAACCGCAACAAAAACGGGGGATGCACAACGCATCTCCCGTTTTCTTTGAGCCAAAGGCAGAGTCCCAACAAGAATCTAAGACAACCCCGCCACGGAGAACGGGGCCGCCGAGCCGCGAAGCGGCGAGCAACAAGAACTGGTTGAAGAAAGTGACGGCAGGGAGGGTCTCCGGGGCTGGGGG
>CATYIU010000012.1:0-51129 GCA_958407445.1 uncultured Collinsella sp. | reverse complement strand
CCGCAGGAAGCTTGGATACGCCTAGGCGCGGTCCAAGAAATCGTCCGCATCCCCAATTAGGCAAATTTAGACCGTATTTCACCGCAACTCATATTGGGATGGTGGTTGGCGATCTAGCCTTGGGTGACCAGGCGATAGCCGATACCCACGTGCGTCTGGATATAGCGCGGGTGCGCGGGGTCGGACTCGATCTTCTTGCGCAACGTGCCCATAAAGACACGCAGGCTCGCCAGGTCGCTCTTGGTCGCCGTACCCCAAATCTCGTGCAGGATAAATTGGTGCGTCAGCACCTTGTCGGCGTTGTGTGCCAGCAGGCACAAGAGCTTGTACTCGATCGGCGTCAGATGCAGTTCCTCGCCATCCATCGTGGCGATGCCGGCATCAAAATCGATATGCAACTCGCCGGTATCGAACGAGCCCTCGGAGACAACACCGCCCGCCTGCGCATACGAAAGGCGCCTGAGCGTGGTGCGAATGCGCGCGAGCAGCTCCTCGACCGAAAACGGCTTAGTCAGGTAGTCATCGGCGCCGGCATCGAGCGCTCGGATCTTGTCCGCGTCCTCGCTGCGCGCCGAAACCACGATGATCGGCATGCCCGACCACGCGCGCACCGACTCCACCACCTTGACGCCGTCCATATCGGGCAGGCCCAGATCGAGCAGCACAATGCTCGGCGCCTGCGACGAAGCGGCGGCGATGGCGGCGTGGGCGGTCTCCACAGCCATATGGCGCAAACCGTGCGCCTCGAGCGCGGCGACGATAAGGTTGCGGACGGCGGGATCGTCCTCAACGACCAAGATGAGCGGTTTCACGGCAGAGTTCGGCACGGCGCTACTCCTTATCAAACGAAACATCGGCGGCGGGAAGCTCAATCGTAAAGACCGAACCGTGCGGGTCCGCCGCGGTAACCTCTATGCTACCGCCATGTGCCAGCGCAATGGAGCGGCAGAGCGAAAGCCCCAAGCCCACACTGCGGCAGCTGTCGGCCAGGCCATGGTTGGCGGTGTAGAACGACTCAAAGATTCGCTCGCGGTCCTCGGGCGCAATGCCCGGGCCATCATCAGCAACCGAGCACGCCACGCATCCATCATGGACGCCAATCGAGATTACGATATGCGAGCCCGCAGGCGTATAGGCGATGGCGTTGTTCACCAGATTGACCACCAGCTGCACCATCAGGCGCGCGTCGACGTTGACGAGCGCCGGCTCATCGCACGCCACCACCTTAAGGTCGTGCTCGCGCACGGCCGGGTTCACGTGGCGCAGCGCCTCCTCGACGATATCGTCCATGAGCTCGAGCGTGGTCGACAGGCGCATACCGCCACCCTCGAGCTTGGTGATGGCGAGCAGATTCTCGACAGTGGCGTTGAGCCATTGCGCGTCCGAGCGAATGGATAGGAGCATGCCGCGGCGTGTCTGGTCGTCGAGCACGGCCGTGCCGGTCGAGCCCTGGTCGAGCAGCACATCGGCATTACCCGAAATACTGGTAAGCGGCGTGCGCAGGTCGTGCGAGATGGAGCGCAGTAAGTTGGCGCGCAGCTGCTCGTTTTTAGCGAGCACCGCCGCCTCCTCGCGAGCCTCCATGGCGCGGGCGCGATCGAGCGCCAGCTCGCCTTCGCTCACGATGGCATCGGCAAGCGTCCGCTCCTCGGGCGTCAGCGCATCGGGCTCGGCGACAATGGCGAACACCCCCACCACCGAGGCGGGATCGCCCGCGCGCACCATGGTGTCGCCCGAGCGCACGGTCAGGTATATGCCGTAGAACGCCGAGGCGCCATAGGTGGCATCGAGCGGCGTTCCCACATAGGCGGACGCCGAGAGCCGCGGCGGCATCTGCGGCGCCAGCTGGTGTACCGGCGCGGCATCGCCCACGGCCGTGTACGTCGTGCGCGGCAGCAGGTCATCGTTATCGGCATCGGCGCTATACCACACGACCGGACAGTCCGAAAGACGCGCCAGCTGCGTTGCCATAGCGTGCACAATCTGTTGCTGATCGCCACACCGCTGCAGCATGCGGTTGGTCTCGAGCACCATCTGCGTGCGACGGTCGCTGGCGGCAGCCTGCGCCAAGGCGCGGCGCAGGGCCAGCGCGATCGAGCTCGATACGAGCGAGACCGCAAACATGATAAAGAACATGCCGGGATAGGCGCGGTCGATAAACGACAGCGCGTAGCGCGGGTCGACAAACAAGAAGTTGTAGAGCGCCACGGCGGCAGCCGAGCTCAGCAGGCAGTACAGGCGGCTCCAGGTAAAAAAAGCGCACAGCTGCACGGCGAACACATAGACGATCATGATGCTCGGCGCGAGCCCCGGATGGTCGAGCAGCGCGCCCACAATCGTCGCCGCGGCTAGCAGCCCCGCCGATACGCAGGCGTCATACAGAGGGCTGCGGCGCGTCAGCGTTGTACGCCGCCACCAAAAGTTCTCGGCAATATCGCCGTCCGCACGGACGTCCATCAGCGCCCCGCCCCTCTCTCAAAAACAAAAACCACCACAAAGGGGACTGGCACCTTTGCGGTGGTGGCCTCCTTGTGGTGGTTTCAAGTGTATAGCCTTTGCAGCCTGCGGTCGCTAGACAAACAGCAGACGTCGACTACGGACGCTCGTCGGGAGCCAGGCGCTGCATCTTGCTCACGGCCTTAAACTTGGTGAACAGCGGCACGTACTCAAAGCTCACGTTGGAGTTCTCCAGGCCGTACCAGCGCGCGGGCGTGCCGGCGGCGCGGCGGATGATGTACTTGAGCGTGATGGCCGTGCGCTCGCTCGGCTCCACGTCGCTTTCGGGCGCCAGCAGCTTGCGGATCATGACGAATTTGAACGTGCCGATGTTGCCCGGATCCTTATAGACCGAGTAGTCGTGCGTCTGCGACGGCAGCTCGCCGCTGGCAGCCAGGTCCTGAACAACTTGGCGCAGGTAGGCATTGACGCGTTGGTTAATCTTGTAGCCCAGGTACAGATGCACGCGGAACACGTAGTCGGTGCCGAACGTCTCGACCGAATAGGCAAAGGTATGCGGCTCGTCCATGGTCTCGACGTTCACGAACCACCAGGCGCGAGCGCGCTTGGGATGCTTGTCCAAGATCGAGTAGACGATATCACGGTCGATGTAGTCGGTATGGGTGTCCTTGGTCAGGTACACGATGTTGTCGCTCATGCGCTCGTAACGGTCGTCGTCGCGCAGGCGCTTGAGCTGCGGCAGATAGCTGCGCAGCGGCAGCAGCGTAAACTGGCGCTGCTCAACAGCCGTACCGTTGTACCAGCACACCATAATGCCCATGATGAGTGCAGCCATGAGGATGGTGAAGTAGCCGCCGTGGAAGAACTTGGTGAGTGAGCTCACGAAGAAGAAGCCTTCGAGCAAAAGGAAGAAGGCCGCGAAGATCCACGGAGCAACCTTGAGCTTGCGCTCCTCGTGCAGGTAGAAGAAGAGCAGCAGCGTGGTGCACATCATAGTCAGCGTAATGGCAAGGCCGTAGGCGGCTTCCATATGCGCCGAGTTCTGGAACAGCAGCACCACGATGACGCAGCCGACAAGCATGACGTTGTTGACCATGGGGATGTAGAGCTGGCCTTTGGTCTCGGCCGGATAGAAGACCTGCATGTGCGGCATGAGGTCCAGGCGACTGGCCTCGGACACCAGCGAGAACGCGCCGGTAATGAGCGCCTGCGAGGCAATGATGGCCGCGATGGTTGAAAGGCCGACGGCAAACGGACGCAGGCCCGGGGCGAGCATCTGGTAGAACGGGTTAAGGTCGGCAATGCCCATGAGCTCGGGGTTGGCAGCGTTGTTCATAAGCCAAGCGCCCTGGCCCATATAGGACAGCAGCAAGCAGCACTTAACGAACGGCCAGGTGGCGTAAATGTTGCCGCGACCCACATGGCCCATGTCGGAGTAGAGCGCCTCGGCACCGGTGGTGGCGAGGAAGCAGCTGCCCAGAATCATGATGCCCGCGTGGTTGTTGGGGCTCAGCAAAAAGGCGATGCCGCGCACCGGGTTGAGGCACAGCAGCACGGCGGGGTGCTGGAAGACAAAGAACAGACCCGTGCCGCCCAGGAACAGGAACCACAGCGTCATGATGGGGCCAAAGGCGTGACCGATCTTGGCCGTACCAATGCGCTGTACCAAGAAGAGCGCGATGATGATGGCGAGCGTAATGGCGACGACGCGGCCCTGATCATCGCCCAGCACGGCATGGACCGCAGGGATGGTGCGCAGGCCCTCGATGGCCGTGGTAACGGTAACAGCCGGCGTCAGGATGCCGTCGGCGAGCAGCGCGGCGCCACCCAGCATGGCGGGGATGATAAGCCACTTGCCGCAACGCTTGACCAGGCTGTACAGGGCAAAGATACCGCCCTCGCCGTGGTTGTCGGCGCGCAGCGAGATCAGCACGTACTTGACGGTCGTCAGCAGCGTGACCGTCCACACGACAAGAGAGAGCGCGCCGAGCACGAACTCCTCCGTCACGCTTCCGATGCCGCCGTTGCCGGCAACGAGCGCCTTGGTTACATACATAGGGCTGGTGCCGATGTCGCCGTACACCACGCCCAGCGTGACGAGCATCGCCGAGATGCTCACAGGAATCGCAGCGTGCGAGGCTGCCTCCTTGGCCTTTTGTTCCATAAGCCGGTTTCCTCCCAACTTTAATGTTCGAAGGGATTATAGGCAATCGGCCCATGTTTTAATGCACTGTTTTCCCAGCTAGATAAACATTTATACGGCCTTTATGCCATCGCGCGATATGGAATGTGGCAAAGGGACTGTCCCTTTGCCACATTCGTCATTTTCCGAGCCAGTTTTTGAACCACCGCTCCATGGAGCGACTCATCTCGGCCATAAAGGGGCTGGTGTGTTTGCGGGTGTAGATATCCACCACGCGCTCCCCCACCTCGCGGGCATGCGGGCGAAACATCGCGTCCATCTCGGCCACCTGCGCGTCCATGGTCGCGGCATCCGCGCGGCAGTAGCGCTCCTCGTGCACCAGGTTCACCACGGGGTGCGCGATTGCCGGGCGCTCCTTACGGGGCGTGCCGATGATGAGCATCGACAGCGGCATGGTATAGGGCGGCAGATCGAGCAGCTCGGCAACTTCCTCGGCATTCTCGACGATATCACCGATGTAGCAGCTCCCCAGCCCCAGGGCCTCGGCGGCAACCACGGCGTTTTGTGCAGCGATCACGGCGTCCTGGGCCGCGATGGCAAAGTCGCCCAAACCCGGCGCGCGGCGGGGCGCCTTGCCCGTGCGCTCGACAAACTCGGGCTCAAAGCAGCCCACGTGCTCAAACAGATCGATCCACTTGGCATAATCGACCACAAATATAAGTGCCCAGGGCGCCTTGGCGATCATGGGCTGGTGATCGCACAGGTCGGCCAGACGATCCAGCGTAGCCTGCTCGCGAACGCTCACGATGGAATACATCATCATGGCGCCCGCCGACGGCGCACGACTCGCCGCATGCAAAATCGCCGCCCGCTGCTCGTCGGTCACCGCCACAGGGCGGTCGTCGTCATCACGCGCGAAGGCACGCGTGGAGGAACGGTGCTCCAACGTGTCCAGCACCGCGTTGCCCGTGGTCTCGACCGGATAGCCGTACGTATCGACCGCCGCTCCATCGCCGCCCATGTCCGCCTTGCAAACCTGCTCGCTCATCGCCCTACCCTCGCCATTTCTTTAAGAAGCCTTTACGTTTCCGTGTAATTCCCGTCCATTATCGCGCAGGTCGCCACTACATTGCGCCACACCGCCACACGTGCGCGTTAATATGGCTGGTTGTTGTGCGCAGCCACCAATTGCAGCGCATATCTTGGTAACAATCGGGTAAACCCCCGCTTTCGTAGGTTTTAAGTTTGTGAGGAGTCTCAGCATGTTCGCTGCCGCCATCTCGCTCGTCGGTCTTGCGGCGACCGTCTACCTTGTCTTGCGCGAGGCCAAGGCCATTCGCGCACAGTCGGGCACCGTTGCCAAGGGCGCCATCGCCTGGAGCGTCGCCTTCGGCCTGTTCCAGCTCTTTTTGACTATTTGGGGCGCTATTGGCCTCGTCGCCCAAAACGAGCCGCTCGCCTTTGTGATGCTCATCCTGACCAACGCCATCCTTACCGGATGCGCCTGGGCCAGCATTGCCCGCGACCGCATCGCCCCGCGCGTCTTTGCGTTCGCCGGGTCCGATGCCCCCGTCCCCACCGGCAAGCTCGCCCGCCTGCGCGGAGCCTTTGTGGGCAAACCGCTCGTCGCCGCCGTCTTGTGCCTGCTGCTCGCCGGCGTCTTTGCGCTGCTGGGCATGGAGGTCTCGTCCAACCACGACTTTACCTGGGTCTACCCCCTGTGCATTCTGCTCGAATGGGCCATCATCACCGTGCTCATGGTCGGCTTGTTCTTCCTATTCCAGCGCCACGGCGCAGCTCCCGCGGTCCTGGCCTTTGCCCTCTTTGTCCTGGGCATTGCCGAGTTCTTCGTCATCACGTTTAAATCCATGCCCATCCAGCCGGGCGACCTTTCGGCCATCTCCACCGCCGCCGCAGTCGCCGGCAACGGCTACACCTTCTCGATCTCGCTGTTCTGCGTGCTGTCCATGGGCTTTACCGCCATCGCCATGCTGCTGTGCGAGTACGCCGGCCTGGTGGCACCGCACCGTCAGAAGGGCGCCGCTAACGCCAAGCGCATGCTGCTCACCAACCTGCTCGTGGCGGTGCTGTGCCTGGGCGGCGTGACCGCGCATGTCACGCTCATCGACTACTACAACACCCTCGGCATCACCGTCTACACCTGGCGCCCGCTCGAGAGCTACTGGCGCGAGGGCTACCTGCCTGCCTTTATTAGTGCGGCACAGTCCATCAAGCCGCCCAAACCCGCCGACTACTCCGTCGACGATGCCAAGGCCACGCTCAAAAAGTACGCCAAGGCCTACGACAAGTCCGACGCGGCCAAGAGCGACGAGCGCGCCGCCGCAAAGGAGCAGTTCGACAGCGAGAAGCCCACGGTCATCGCCATCATGAACGAGACGTTCTCGGATCTGTCGATCTACCAGAACATGCGCGCCGGCTACGAAGGTCCGCAGTACTTTAAGAACCTGTCCAACTGCCTCAGCCGCGGAAAGCTCTACGTGAGCGCCTACGGCGGCGGCACGGCCAATACCGAGTTTGAGTTTATGACCGGCAACTCCATGGCCAACCTGGGCTCGGGCGTGTACCCCTACACCATCTACAACATGGAAACGACCGGGAACCTGGCAGAGCAGTTCAAATCGCTCGGCTATTCCACCACGGCCATGCACCCCAACCACGCGACCAACTGGAACCGCGAGAACGTCTATAAGGACTTTGGCTTTGACCAGTTCCTGTCCATCAACGATTTCCAGGGCGCCGATACCCTGCGCGGCATGGTGACCGACCAGGCAACCTACGACAAGATTCTTGAGTTGCTCGACCAGAACGCCAACCCGCAGTTCATCTTCGACGTGACCATGCAGAACCACTCGGGCTACGACACGGGCCTGCTGCCGGTCGACAAGCAGATGCACCTGAACATCGACACGACCGACCTGGACGCCAAGACCGTCGAGGATGGCACGCTGTCCGATGTCGACGAGTACGTCTCGTGCATCGAGCAGTCCGACCAGGCGCTGCGCTACTTCCTCAACGCCCTGAGCAAGCTCGACCGCAAGGTGGTCGTGGTGTTCTGGGGCGACCATCAGCCGTTCTTCCCGTCCAAGTTCAACGATAAGTGGTTTACCGACGAGGACGACGCCACGCACCAGGAGCGCTTGTGGCAGACCGATTACATCATTTGGGCCAACTACGACGTTGCCGGCTGCGACCAGACGAGCGAGGTCGACGACCTGTCCACCAACTACCTGTCTACCCAGCTGATGCAGCTGATCGGCGCCCCGCTGACCGACTACCAGAAGGCGCACATGACGCTGCGCGAGTCGCTGCCCGCTATCAACTCCGTGGGCTACGAGGACGCCAGCCTGCGTTGGGCGCTTTCCTCCAACGTCACCGGTGACGACGCCGCTGCCGCAGCCGCCACCAAGGCGCGCGAGGATTACGCCAAGATGCAGTACTACGAGATGTTCCGCGACGGCAAGAACGTGTATACCGAGCACTTCCAGACCGAGGCCAACGAGACCGACCCCAACCTGGCACCGGGTACGACCAAGATTAAGTAGCGGGTCGCTCATAACTGAAACGTCTGTCCGGGCGGAGGCATATAAGGTTCCCTGCTCGGACAGTCCTGCGCAAGACGGAGGCCACATTAAGTGGCCTCCTTTGCGTGCGGAACTCGCGATGAACCTTATATGCCTCCGCCCGGACAGACGCCCTGTTGCTGGAACGCGGCTTGTCATCGGGGTGATGGAAAATGTCGCCCCAAACGCTTGCAGTGGTTGCGTCCACAAGTGTCAAGAAAAAAGCCTCGAGAATCTCGAGGCTTTCACGTTTGTACGATTGAACGCACGGCTCCGCGAACAGCGAAGTTACTCGCCCAGCACGGCCTTCTTGGCCGCCGCCGCCATATGGTCCAGATCCTCCTTGGTGGGATGGTCCTTCGCGGCAACCCAGTTGTCGAGCAGCATCTTAAATCGGGCGTTATCGGGATCTTGCTCGAGCATGGCCTCGTAGCGCTGCTTGACCGCGGGGCCCATCTTGCCCTGGCACATCGCCCAGCCCGCAAGCTCGGCATCCCCAGCCAAATTGGAAGTTACGCGATCAATAATCTGCTGGTAATAGCTCTGGTCGGCCCCAAAGCCGCAGGTGCCAAACAGGAAGACGCGCTTACCGTGCAAGGCGGAGAGCAACGCCGCGACCGAAGGCGTGCACGCGCCCTTGTCGCACCAAAAACCGACGAGCACCGTGTCGGCCGCGCAGGCGCCCTGCGCCTCGAACTCAACCTGATCTACGTCCGCATCGTCGCTCAACGCCGCGGCGTGGACAAACTCAACGCCCGCAGCCTGCAGAGTGCGCTTGATCGCACCCGAAACCATCCTGGTATTACCGCTCTTGCTGTTAACCACCAAAGAGCACGTCGTAGTCACGTTGCCTCGTTTCCCCCGAAACTCGAGCCATTAATGCAATTTATAAGATGAATATCTTAGTACTAACGTGACAGATGTAAACCATCTGCCGCTAATCGGTATTCCCTACTGGGCGAATTGGCTGCGGTAGAGCTCGGCATAGAAGCCGCCTGCCGCTATCAGCTCGTCGTGCGTGCCGCGCTCGATAATCTCGCCGTCGCGCATCACCAGAATGCAGTCGGCGTTGCGGATGGTGCTCAGGCGGTGCGCCACGACAAAGCTTGTACGGCCAGCCATGAGCTCGTCGAATGCCGCCTGCACCTGCAGCTCGGTGCGCGTATCGATGCTCGAGGTCGCCTCGTCCAGCAGCAAGATCGCCGGGTCGGTGAGCATGACGCGCGCGATGCACAGCAGCTGCTTTTGACCCTGGCTAAACGTGCCGCCGTCCTCGCCGATGACCGTATCGTAGCCACCTGGCAGCTGCACGATAAACTTGTGCGCATGCGCGCGCTTGGCGGCCTCGATGATCTGCTCGCGCGTGGCGTCGGGACAACCGTACGCGATGTTATCCGCCACCGTGCCCTCGAACAGCCAGGTGTCCTGCAGCACCATACCAAAGGCGCGACGCAGGCTTGCGCGCGTGTAGTCACGCGAAGACCGGCCATCGACCATGATGCGTCCGGCATCGATATCGTAAAACCGCAGCAGCAGGTTGATGAGCGTCGTCTTGCCGCAGCCTGTGGGGCCGACCAGGGCAAAGCGCATGCCGGGTTTGGCCTCGATGCAAATGTCCTGCAGCAGCTTGCGGTCGGGCACGTAGCTAAAGTCCACATGCTCAAAAGTCACCTCACCCTGCGGGGCAGCAAGTTCCACGGCATCCGCCGCATCGGGCTCCTGCTCGCGCGCATCGAGCAGCGCGAACATGCGGCGCGCCGAGGCATACGCCGTCTGGATCTGCGTAATGACGTTGGTGACCTCATTGAACGGCTTGGTGTACTGGTTGGCATAGGACAAGAAGATCTGCACGCCGCCCACCGTGAGCGCCGCGGGCACGCCCGTGATCACGCCCACGCAGCCGATCACAGCGACCACGGCATAGATGATGTTGTTGATAAAGCGCGTGCCGGGGTTGGAGAGCGAACCCATAAACTGCGCGCGCTCGCCCGCGGTGTAAAGCTCGGCATTGAGGGCATCGAAGCGCTGCTGGGCGTTGGGACCATAGGCAAAGGCGTCGACAAGCTTCTGCTCGCCCACGTATTCCTCGATATGGCCGCCAAGCTGACCCTGAATGCGCTGTTGAGCCGTAAAGCTCTTGTTGGAGAGCTTGGCGATGGCGCCGGCGGCAAAGATGGAAAGCGGCGTGACGAGCACCACCACGAGCGTCATGATCAGGTTGATGGAGAGCATAAACGCGAGCGTGCCCACGATGGTGATGACGCCGGTAAAGAGCTGCGTAAAGCCCTGCAGCAGGCCGTCACCCACCTGATCGACGTCGTTGACCACGCGGCTCATGAGGTCGCCGTGGGCATGGCCGTCGATAAAGCTGAGCGGCATGCGGCTGAGCTTGTCGCTCGCCTCCACGCGCATGTCGCGCACCGTCTCGTAGGACAGGCGGTTGACGCAGTAGCCCTGTAGCCACTGGAAGGCCGCGGCACCTACGACGACAATCGCGAGCTTGGTGACAAGCGGCAGCAGTGCATCGAAATTCACCTGGCCCGCGGCAACGATCAGGTCGATGCCCTCACCGATAAGGATAGGCGTGTAGAGCTGCAGAATCACCGAGATGGCGGCGCTCACAAACGACGCCGTAAACGAAATACGGTGCGGACGGACGTAACCCATCAGGCGGCGGGTCACCGCGCCCACGGGATAGCGCTCGGGGTCGCCGGGCTGACGCGGGCCGTCACCCAGATCGTTGAGGCTATCGTTGCCGGACACGTTGGCGGTCATCGTGGCGACCGAACCGGAAGAAGTGTACGGATTCATTTAGCAGCCCTTCTTTGCGCAGGCGGATGCGGGGGCGGTCGGAGCGGACGCGGGCGTCGTGCTCCCCTGCTGGCCCTCGAGTTCCTCGCGGCGCAGCTGCGACTGGCAAATCTCGCGATAGAGCTGGCAGGTCGTGTACAGCTCATCGTGCGTGCCCAGGCCCGCAACCGAGCCGTGGTCGAGTACGCAGATCATATCGGCGTCGCGCACGGTCGAGACGCGCTGGCTCACAATCACCGTCGTGAGCGGCAGCCCGCCCTCGGCGGCACCGCGCACGCTGCGCTCGCGAATGGCATGGCGAAGCGCCGCATCAGTCTTAAAGTCGAGCGCCGAGGCGGAGTCGTCCATGATCAGGAGCTGTGGCGAACCCACCAGGGCGCGCGCGATAGTCAGGCGCTGGCGCTGACCGCCGCTAAAGTTCTTGCCGCCCGCCTCGACCGGGGCATCCAGGCCTTGGGGCTTGTTGCGCACGAACTCGCTGGCCTGCGCCATGTCGAGCGCCGCCCAGAGCTCCTCGTCGGTCGCCGCCTCGTTGCGCCAGGTCAGGTTGCTGCGGATGGTGCCGCTCACCAGCGACGCGCGCTGCGGAACGGTCGCGACCACGTGGCGCAGCTGATCGAGCGGCCAGGTGCGCACGTCGGCGCCCATCACGCTCACACTGCCGGCGCCCGCATCGTACAGACGCGGGATAAGCGAGACGAGCGTGGACTTACCGCTGCCCGTTCCGCCTATAATGCCGAGCGTTTTGCCCAGCGGCAGCTCCAGGGTCACATCGTCAACAGCATTTGCCGCGCCCGCGCCAAACGAAAAGCTCGCATGCTCAAAGCTCAGCGCGGAAACCGGAGTGGCGCCACTTGCCAGGTCACTCGACTCGGGCAGCGCGACCAGCTGGTTGCCCTCGTCCGTAATGCTCGGCTCGCAATTGAGCACCTCGTTGATACGTGACGCGCTGGCACTCGCCTTGGTAAAGACCACGACCAGGTTGGCGACGTACACGATGGAGGTGAGGGTCTGCGTCATGTAGTTCACAAACGCCATGACCTGGCCCTGCGTGAGCTCGCCCACGTTGACCTGGATGCCGCCCACCCACAGGATGGCGCACACGCCCAGGTTCATCACGAGAAACGTGACAGGGTTGAGAATCGACGAAAGCTTGCCCACCACGATGGCGGTATTGGCCTGGTCGTCGGCGGCCTGGGCAAAGCGCTCGCGCTCGTGGTCTTCGCGCACAAACGCACGAACCACGCGGGCGCCCGAAAGACCTTCGCGGCAGATAAGCGCGATGCAATCGAGCTTTGCCTGCAGCTGCTTGTAGTAGGGAATGCAGCGCGCCATGACAAACCAAAACACCAGGCCGATAGCGGGCGTGCAGATCAAAAAGATGATGCCGAGCTTAAGGTCGATGGCAAGGGCCGCGACCATGGAGCCCACCGCCAGGAAAGGCCAGCGGATGAGCATGCGCACGCCCAGCGCCACGGCAAGCTGGACCTGGTTGACGTCGTTGGTGATGCGTGTGATGAGCGAGGGCGTGCCAAAGCGGTCGAGCTCGGCATAGCTCAGCTTGTTGATGTGCTGGTAGAGTGCGCCGCGAATGTCAGTACCCATGCCCTGCGAGGTGAGCGCCGCCATCTTTTGGCAGACGAGCGTAAACGAGATGCCGATCACAGCCATGGCGCCAAGTACCATGCCGTAGTGGATAACGGCGTTGACATCGTATGCGCCAATACCCTTATCGATCATCTGGGCAATCACCAGCGGCGTCAGCAGGTCAAAAATCACTTCGATCAGCTTGCACGCTGGGCCGATCACCATATACCGGCGAAACTTACCACCAAAACGCCTGAGCAGCTCAATCATGTATAGGCGCTCCCTATCATCATTCACACTCAATTCGAATCATGATAGTACCGCCACCCCAAAAGAAGCGTAAACAACTCGTCATTTCTAACGGGATTCAGTTTTCAGAGGAGCATACGCGCACACCCAGCCAGTGGCGGGCCAATCGCTTGGTATACTTACATTCGTGCTACCAAGTTAGTCGCCGACCCTTGAAATGAGGTGCCGAGATGAACGACATTCTCGCGAGAAGAGCAAGACGAACAACCTTGGGCATCGCCCTTTCCGCGGCACTTATCGCGGGAATCGCCCCCGCAACGGCGATCGCGGCGGAAACCAGCTCCCCCACCGGTGCAGTTGCCTTGCAGACGGAAGACGCGGCCGCCGCAAAAGAAAAAGCGTATGCAGCCATGCAGGAAGCGCTCAAAACCCTCGAGGCCGCAAAAGACGCCGCAAGTCCCGAGAAAATTGCGAGATTCAATGATGACATTGCCCGTTTTCAAGAGCTCCGCGACAAGATGGCGGCGCAAGCCGCCGAATTGAGGGAATCCCTCCCCACCATGCAAGCGGACATCGATGCAGCCCAAGCCAAAACCGACGAGGCCATCAACCGGGTAAGCAAGCTCCAGGAAAAATTAGACATGAAGCTTGAGGAGCTTAAGGCAGTCGAAGCACTCGGCGACGAGGAGCTTGCCGAAACTATTAAACAGCAAATAAAGTCGTTGCGCCAAGAGATCGTAACGGCAAAAGCGCGAGTTGACTTTTGCGAAATGGAGCTCCGCGAGGCCCAGGACCGCCTCAAAAGGCAGGAAAGACAAGTTAATGACTGTGAGCGTGCTGCAGAGAAGTATAAAGCCCATATCGACCAGTTCATAGCCTGGCGAGATGCGCTCCTCGACAATTTGAAAAAAGCGCAAACGGCCTATGACGACGCCTGCAAGGCATACGAAGAGGCAAAGGCCGCGGCAGACAAGGCCACCTCGCCCGAGATAACGAAACCCGCCGAGACGACAAAAACCTCCAGCTCAGCGCAGCCGGCCGAAACGGCACAGCCCGCCAGCTCGCCCGCGACCGGCAAATACGCTCCATCGAGCTCCACCAAGCAAGCAAATGCAGACGGCAAGCTTGCGAATACGGGCGACACGACGCCTAGTGCAATCGTACTCGCAGGAATCGCCGCCGCAGGGTTCGGAATAACCGCCACAGCTACACGCCGCATCAAGAACTCAAAATAGCCGACAGAGCATACTACCTTCGCCAATCCACAAGCCCAGAGACAAAAAGGGGCCCGTTTCCCCAACCCAGGGAAACGGGCTCCTTTACTTGAAAAAACAGATGGTAATGCCACTGTCTCTTGAAGCACATCGCCACCGCGCTCCAAACAACGCCAACGAGCAGCATTCCTTAAGGGATAGACTTAATTAGGCTAACGCGCCTTTACGGGTGATTTTTGGACGAAGTGGTCCCGGTGCCGGCGGGCTGTTTGGTAGTCGAGCGATCCCGCAGGCAAAGCCGAGGACCAGCGAGACACCAAGCGCCCTGCCGGCACTCGCGGGTAGCCGCGGCACCAAAAAGCGCCTGCGCACTCGATGGATTCGGATGCCCGACAGAGGCTCCTTATGGCTGCTTCCTTCCGGACCTGACCAGATTCGGAACATGTCGTCATCCGAACCCATCGAACGCGCTAGGCGCTCGGTATATCTTACCCGCTCCCGCCCGATGGGGCAAGACAGCTAATTTGGGACGGGGCTTTTTTGACTACTTTTTGACTGGTGGGGCATCAGGGTGGCGAAAGTAGTCAAGGAGGCCCCGTCCTAAATAGACTGATCTGGTGCTGTGCCACGAAAAGGGCCCATCTACTACGTTTAGGTCGCAGGGGTCGACCATAGCCGACTTTTTCGAAAATCGGCAAGCTTTCTACCTGCGGTTTTGTTTTTGCAAATGCCGGGATGGTCGAGGGTGGCCGGCTTAACGTAGTAGATGGTCGCATTTCGTGGCAAACGGTCCGACCCAAGACCCAAGGCAGCCAACCTCGAATGGCCATTCTCAAAGTTGCGGTGGAATACGGACTGAATTGGCCCCTTAAAGGCAAAAACACTCCGTATTCCACCGCAACTTATAGGGAGATAGGCCTTAGAGGCGAGCGAGGTCATAGGCTTGTGCGGCTGACTCGCCGGCGCAGATAAGGTTGGCTGTGGCTTCTTGCGGATCGAGCGCCCGCTCCAGGTCCATGGGCTTGCGACAGATCGGCAGGACAAGGTCGATGCCCTGCTCGTACACCGCATCCAGGTTGTCGGCGCGACCGCCCACGACAGCGGCCACCGGCTTGCCATATCGCTTGGCACGGCGGGCCACGCCCACCGGCGCCTTACCGGCGGCGGACTGCTCGTCCATATTGCCCTCGCCCGTTATGACCAGGTCGACATCGCGCACATGTTCGTCAAACCCCACGAGATCGAGCACCGTCTCCACACCCGAGTGTAGCTCCGCACCGAGTGCCAGCAACGCCGCGCCCAAGCCACCGGCAGCGCCCGCGCCGGGCACGCCGAGCACCGAGCCAAATGTCCGTGCGCCCTCGGGTGTGCGCAACAACCCCTGGGCCCGAGCCTCGACAATTGCCGTATCGAGTAGACGACCGTAGCCGACCATCCAGCTGTCGCACCTGCTCAGCGCCTCGGCGTCACCCGTCGGCAAGCCTTTCTGCCCGCCAAACACCGCTAATGCGCCCCGACGCCCCACGAGCGGATTCTCGACATCCGAAAGCACAACGATACGAGCGCCATCCAAAGCCTGCAGCGCTGGCGCCAAATCAACGCTCGCCACCCGCTCAAGGCCGGCAAGACCGGGGGCGATATCGCAGCCCCGATCATCGACCACACGCGCGCCCAGCGCCTGCAGCATGCCGGCTCCACCGTCGTTGGCGGCACTGCCGCCCAGACCAATATAGAGTGTCTTTGCGCCCGTACGAACCGCGCGAAGCATGAGCTCGCCCACGCCATAGGTTGTAGCAGCCAGCGCCGACGACTCCGTGCAAGGCGAATACCCAATGCCTGCGGCTTCGGCCATCTCGATGACCGCGGACTCGCGCTCGACATCAACCAGCATCCGGGCAGGCACACGCTCGCCCAAGGGACCTGCAACCTCGCAGGTCACAAGCTCGCCACCGCAGGCGGCAACGGCGTCGAGCGTTCCCTCGCCGCCATCTGCCAGCGGCAATGTGCACACCTCGGCATCGGGCCAAACGCGGCGCACGCCTTCGGCAACCGCCGCCTCCGCCTGCGCACTCGACACGCTGCCCTTAAAGGAATCAATCGCCAACAGCACACGGCGGGGCCGGCGGCACGCGGCACCAAAATCGACCGCCTCAACGGCGATATCTTCGGCACACGCGAGCGCCTCGGCATGAGCGGCATGTGCCTCAAGATCGGCCCCACAACCGCAGCCAGTACCATCGGTGCCACGCAGCCCACTAAAATAGCCGCTCAACACCTCACGACACTCATCCGCCAGGACCCCAGTCGCCACATTAAACCGATGATTCAGGCGCGAGTCGGCATTCAAATCGTATAGGGATCCCAACGCGCCCGCCTTGGCGTCGCTCGCACCATACACGCAGCGCCCCACGCGCGCATTGACCATAAGCCCCGCACACATACAGCAGGGTTCCAACGTCACATAGACCGTACAGTCGGAAAGGCGCCAGCGGCCAAGCGCCTGGGCAGCGGCGCACACGGCCGCAAACTCGGCATGAGCCGAAGGATCCTGGTCGAGCTCGCGACGATTATGCGCCCTCGCGACGATCTCGCCGTCGCGCACCACTACGGCTCCGATGGGCACCTCGCCCACCGCCGCGGCGGCTCGCGCCTCCGCCAGCGCCTCGCGCATGAACTTCTCGTCGATTTCGGTGATCGTCATCGTTCACCTTCCCTGTTGCAAATTCAAAACGATGCTATCATTACGACTCACGGAGAGATGGCAGAGCGGTTGAATGCGGCGGTCTTGAAAACCGTTGAGCGCGAGAGCGTTCCGGGGGTTCGAATCCCCCTCTCTCCGCCACTTTTAGTGATGCACCGGCGTCATGGTCCGCTCAAACAGCGCATCGACCACGTCGGCCATCTCGGGTCGACGCTCAAGATCGTGGCCCGATTCCCACCATATCGTGAAAAGTCGAATAATACCGCCGGCGACAAACTCAGACGTCGTCTCGAGTGACACGGGGGCCAGGGCATCCTCGGCAAGCACGTTCATCACACGCTCGCGGATGGAGCGGGCAATACGGTCGCAAATAACGTTGGTCAACATGCCCGACATGCTGCTTGCCAAAATGTTATCCATGAGCTGCTCGTGCGCCAGAATCAAATCCATGGCATCGTCCAAAATCGCGTGCCGAAGCGCGCGCACGTCCTCGGCAGACACTGCGCCGGCCTCATCGGGCTGTTTTTGCGGCAAGCCCGACATGAGCTCATCGATATAAAAGGCAAAGTAATCGTTCTTGTCGCGAAAGTGCTTGTAGAACGTCGTGCGGCGAATCATGGCGCGGTCGCACAGCATGGCAACCGTCAGGTCCTCAAAACGATGCTCCTCGAGAAGCTCGGTAAAGGCATCGAACAGGGCACGGTAGGTTTTCTTGATGCGAAGGTCCACTGGTATCGCCATCCTCAGGGCAAAGACAACACTCGTCAATCTGTCGCATATCTTACACCTGTACCTCGCGCGCTTTGCCCCAGTGCCAACCCCACCGAAAACATAACGCTTACCGGAAAGTTCGGCACGGCAAAACGTTGCGGGTATACTAGTAGCGTTATACCAACGGCAGCTGGCGCATGCCGCCGCGGCCTTTCGAAACGGAGACATCATGATTACCGTCATCATCGGCATCGTTGTTGTCATTGTGATTGTCTGCGCCATCGCCGGCATCTACAACAACATGGTCACCAAGCGTAACCGCATCGATAACGCCTGGCAGAACATCGATACGCAGCTGCAGCGCCGCAACGACCTGATCCCCAACCTGGTCGAGACCGTCAAGGGCTACGCCAAGCACGAGCAAGAGACGCTCTCCGCCGTGATCAGCGCGCGTAACACCGCCGTCAAGGCCACCACGCCCGAGGCCAAGATGGAAGCCGACAACGTGCTGACCGGTGCGCTGCGCCAGCTCTTCGCCGTGGCCGAGGCCTACCCCGATCTGAAGGCAAACACCAACTTTACGCAGCTGCAGGCATCGCTCGAGGATACCGAGAACAAGATTAGCTATGCACGCCAGAGCTACAACGACTGCGTGCTCAGCTACAACAACGCCATCCAGACGTTCCCGGCTGTCATCTTTGCCGGCATCTTCCAGTTTAAGGAGCGCCAGGGCTTCGAGGCCGCCGAAGCAGCCCGCCAGGCCCCGACCGTCAAGTTCTAGTAGTTTGACAGCGCATCTTTAATCGGCCAAATGCATAAACCGCCCCGTCGAATGCATACTTCGACGGGGCGGTTTCCTTTTTCGCGAAGGTCCCCCTCTAAGCGCCGTGCATTTTTAGGAGTATTCAACATAACCAAGGACTTCGGGCGCCGCGATAAATGCCAAAGAGCGCAAATATCCTTGCAAATCAAACGCTGTCGGCCCATAACCCCGCCCATCATTCGTAGAAAACATCGAGAAATCCCGATTTTTTGCCCGAGGTCGGTATGCAGGGGCCTTCGATTGCAGAATACTCGCAAAAATGCACGTCGCCACCACCCCCACATGGCGCGAAGCAAAACAAATGCGCAGCCTAAAAGGCCGCGCACCATCTTTGTTCAGATCTATATTGCCCGTAACGGCAGCGCCGAGGTAACGCAGGCCCGAGGGCAACCTTCCTTTCCGGCGCACTCCGCAGGACGAAAGAACCTCCGCCGCACGAAGTGCGCAGCGGAGGTTCTTTCATGTCCGAGGACGCGCCGGAAAGGAAGGTTGCCCTCGGGCCGAACATACAGGACAGCTTACGCCACGGTGTAAACCCAGTTGTGCTTATCCTCAACAGCACCAGACTGGATACCAGTCAGGGTCTCGCGGAGCTTCTTCATCACGGGGCCGATCTCGGTGTAGCCAGCCGGGAAGGTTACGGTCTCGTCGGCACCGTAAACCTTGTTGTCGATCTCGCCGACCGGGGAGATGACGGCAGCGGTGCCGCACAGGCCGCACTCGACAAAGGTACCGGCCTTGACCTCGGCCCACTCGACGGGACGCTGGTCAACGGTCATGCCCAGGTCCTGAGCAACCTGAACGAGCGAACGGCGGGTGATAGAGGGCAGGATGGAGTCGGTGTGCGACTGCGGAACGACGAGGGTGCCGTCCTCCTTCACGAACAGCACGTTGGCGCCGCCGGTCTCCTCGACATAGGTGCGGGACTCGGAGTCGAGATACAGGTTCTCGGCATAACCCTCGCGGTGAGCTTCCATCGTGGGCTTAAGGGACATGGCGTAGTTCAGGCCGGCCTTGATGTTACCGGTGCCGTGCGGTGCCGCACGGTCATACTCAGAAACGCGCAGCTTGACGGGCTTGAGGCCACCCTTAAAGTACGGACCGACCGGGGTCACGAGAATGCGGAACGTGTACTCAGGAGCGGGAGCCACGCCGATCACGTCACCGGAGCCGATCATAAACGGACGCACGTACAGGGTCGCGCCGGAACCGAAGGGCGGAACCCAGGCGGCGTTGGCAGAAACGACCTGCTTGACGGCCTCAACGAACTTGTCCTTGGGGAACGGGGGCATCTCGAGGCGCTGCGCAGAGTTGTACATACGCTCGGCGTTCATGTCGGGACGGAAGCAAACGATGCTGCCGTCCTCGGCGGTGTAGGCCTTCAGGCCCTCAAAGACCTCCTGGCAGTAATGGAAGATGCCACCGCACTCGGAGACATGCAGGGTGTGGTCGGTAGTCAGGCCGCCCTCGTCCCACTCGCCATCCTTCCAATGAGCCTCGTAACTGTAATCGGTCTTCATGTAGCCAAAGCCGAGGCTACCCCAATCGATATCCTTCTTCTCGACAGTCATATGTCGCTCCTTACATACACAGTTGCATACTCGCGAACTCGCACGCAAGGACCGAGGCCGACCGCGTCGCAACGTCACACGCCCGGAGCGTAGAGCCGGACGGGACACACGAACGGCATCAAAGCCGATGGCACGTCGATTCGCATGCACGAGATTGTACTCCGCACGCGCGTCGGATAAAACGTTTTTCTTTAACTAACTAAAGTATTTTCATTTGACCGAAGCAAAAAGGCCCGCCACCGTAAGCGGTGACGGGCCTCAACTGCACGGCTTGCGCGCTGGCTCGATCTACGCGTTCTTTTTGCCCAGCTTAGCCTTAACCAAACCGACCACGGTCGGGATGATCGACACGGCAACGATGCCAACGATTAACAGCTCAAAGTGCTCCTGCACAAAGGGAATGCCGCCAAAGAAGTAGCCCAGCAGCGTAAAGAGCGTTGACCAGGTAATGCCGCCCAGCACGTTGTAGATGACAAAGTTGCGCCAGTGCATGCCGCCCATGCCGGCGATAAAGGGCACGAAGGTGCGGATAAACGGGAAGAAGCGGCCCAGGAAGATGGCCAGGTGGCCCCACTTGTCCAAGAAGTCCTCGGACTTTTTAATGCGCTCGGGCGTCATGGCCTTGACCTTACCCGAAGCGATGATCTTTTTGCCAAAGAAGTGACCGATCATAAAGTTGCACTGATCACCCAAAATGGCAGCCGCCCATGCGACGGCCAGCAGGGCCACGATATTAAAGCCGCCGTTGTGGGCAAAGAAGCCCGAGGCAAACAGCAGCGAATCGCCGGGAAGGAACGGGAAGAATACCACGCCCGTCTCGATAAAGATGATCAGGAACACGCAGCCGTAGGCCATAAGCGGGCCGGCGGCGATCCAACTGGCGATCGCAGTGCGCGGGTCCTTAAGCAGCTCGGCAATGAAATTGATGAAACCCATGAAGTAAAACCTCTCAGTTGTGGGCGCGGACACGTCCAAGTTGACCAGTATACGGTTGCGGCGCGGCCATGCACACGACCCCACAAAAGCATGACTCCATTACCAGCAAGTTTGCATAACTGACACCTGTCACGCAAAGCCGTGAAAGATTGCTCTTCCTAATCCCTAGCGAATCGCTATACTTTATTGAATCGCATTGCCATGGCGCTAAGGGAGGGCGGCCGGTGAGCTTTATCAATACCATTCGCGAGGACATCAAAACCGTCCAGGCGCAAGACCCCGCTGCGCAAAACGGCCTGGTCATTTTCCTTTCGTACCCCGGTCTGCATGCCAAGTGGAACCACGTACCCGAGCACTGGCTCTGGGAGCACGGTCATCGCTCGCTCGCCCGCGTGCTCTCGCAAATCACCCGCCACATCACCGGCGTCGAGATTCATCCCGCCGCACAGATCGGCAAGCACTTCTTTATCGACCATGCCATGGGCGTCGTCATCGGCGAGACCACCATCGTGGGCGACAACTGCGTGCTCTACCAGGGCGTCACGCTCGGCGGTACCGGCAACGAGACCGGCAAACGCCACCCAACGCTCGGCGATAACGTCACCGTGGGCACGGGCGCCAAGGTGCTCGGCAACATCCGCATCGGCAACAACGTCAAAATCGGCGGCAACTCGGTTGTCGTCAAGGACGTGCCCGACAACTGCACCGTCGTGGGCGTGCCGGGACGCATCATCAAGCGCAACGGCTGCCGTGTGTTCGAGGAGAGTTTCGACGCCAAGCAGCATCGCGAGTACATGCCCGATGACGCCGCCGAGCAGTCCGCCCTCAACCGCCAGGGCATCACCGAGAATGCCCGCCGCGTCAAAGAACTCGAGCGAGAGGTGGCCGAGCTCAAGGCCCTCGTCGCCAAGCTCGTGGACGAGCGCTAGGAACGCGAGCGGCACAAAACAACATCGGCACCGACGCAAAAGGCTCGCCAGGGAATCCATCCCCGGCGCGCCTTTCTTTTTGATGTGACATGCGGGACTGTCCCTTTGTCACATTATGCGAACTGACTCAGATAGAGGTCGGCGTAAGCACCCTCGGCAGCCAGCAGTTCCTTATGCGTGCCTTGCTCGATAATGTTGCCGTGATCCATGACCAAGATCAGGTCGGCGTCCACGATCGTCGACAGGCGATGCGCGATCACAAAGCTTGTGCGCCCATGCATGAGCGCGTCCATGGCACGGCCGATGGCAAGCTCGGTGCGCGTATCCACGCTTGAGGTCGCCTCATCCAGAATGAGAATCGCCGGGTTGTTGAGCAGCACGCGCGCAATGGTCAGCAGCTGACGCTGGCCCTGGCTGATGCTTTCGGCATCATTGGCCACGCGCGTGTCGTAGCCCTGCGGCATGGTGCGCACAAAGAAGTCGACCTGAGCGGCACGTGCGGCCGCGACAATCTCCTCGCGCGTCGCCTCGGGACAGCCATAGGCGATGTTCTCGGCAATGGTGCCACCGAACAGCCAGGCGTCCTGCAACACCATGCCAAACTGCTGGCGCAGCTCGCCGCGGTCCATGCAGCTTGTGTCCACGCCGTCGAGCGTAATGCGGCCGCCGTCGATCTCGTAAAAGCGCATAAGCAGGTTGATGAGCGTGGTCTTACCCGCACCCGTGGTTCCCACCACGGCGATCTTTTGGCCCGGCTCGGCGGCAAACGACACGTCGCGCATAAGCGGCTTGTCGGGCGAATAACCAAAGCGCACGTGCTCAAAAGCGACGCGGCCCTCAATGCGACCCGGCAGCTTGGCGGCCTCGTCCGGCAGCGGATCGGCCTCCATCTCGGGCTCATCAAGCAGGTCGAACACGCGCTCCGCACTCGCCAGCGCGCTCTGCAGCGAGTTAAAAGTGAACGACAGCTGCGTCATGGGTTCGGACGCCTCGTAGATAAACTGGAAGAACGCCTGGAACACGCCGACGGTCATGTGACCGGCGACCAGCATGCTGCAGCCCACGAGCGCAATCACAATCTGCGCCAGGCGACCGATAAAGCGAACCGCGGGTCCGACGGCGTTAATCATAAAGTCGGCCTTGGTGCTCACGCGCGCCAGCTCGCCCGAGGCCTCGTGCACCTCGGCAGAGCTCTGGTGCTCGCGGTTGAATGCGCGAATCACCAAACGGCCCGAATAGCCTTCCTCGACCGCGCTCGTGATTTTGGACACCCACTCCTGACGCTCGCCCGTCACATCATGCGTACGGCGCGAAACCACCTTGGTCACCAGCAGCGACAACGCCGTAAAGAACAAAAAGACTAGCGTAAGCGGCACGCTAAACACGAACATCACGCCCACGGCGCCCACCACGGTGCCGATCGACACAAGCAGCTGCAGCAATCCGCGCTGCATGCTCTCGGACATCTTGTCCAAGTCGTTGGTCGCACGGCTGACGACCTCACCGGGACGATGCGCATCAAAGAAGGCAAGCGGCAGACGGTTGAGCTTTTGTGCGATGCGGTTGCGTAGACGCAGGTTGAGGCGTTCGGCCACGCTCGACATCAAAAAGCTCTGGAGCGCATAGAACGAGGCGGCGGCAGTCCAGATCATAAAGTAGACGAAGATGGTCTTGCCGCAGTTCTCCCAGGTGATGTTGAAGGTGGTTCCGTTGGCAAACGCCACCTGAATGTGGCCCCACAGCTCATCGATCACGCGGGCGCTATATGCCGGCGCGGCGGTGTTAAAGATGACATAGAACACAATGCTCGCAAACACGATATAGAAGCGCCAATGGTCGCCGGCAGCCTCGCTCCACAGGCGGCGCACCGTCGCCCAGGTATCACGGGGCGTCTCGTCTTCGTCTTCGTCATCCACGTCGCGCATGCGCTCTGCCTCGGCGCGGGCACGCTCATCCTCGGCTCGTTCGTTTTCCTCGTAAAGCGCTTGACGACGAGCCTCGCGCCCGGCCGCCGCCTTGGCGGCGTCATCCAGCTCGGTCGACGCGGCAGCCTGGTCGACCGTTTTATCGGCAGCGTCCGCAGCGGCGGCATCGACAAGGTCGCCCTGCTTCTTGAGCTCCTCGGTCATGCTACTCACCTCCCTTCATCTGCGATTCCGCGATGGCGCGGTACACCTCGCAGGTTTCCATAAGCTCGCCATGCGTGCCCAGGCCCACGACCTCGCCATCCTTGAGCACGACAATCTGGTCGGCGTGCAGAATCGTCGAGATGCGCTGCGCGATGATGAGCACCGCGGCGTCGCGCGTCTCGTCCTGCAGCGCATGGCGCAGGGCTGCATCGGTCTTAAAGTCCAGGGCCGAAAAACTATCGTCGAAGATATATAGATCGGCATGCTTCATGAGCGCACGGGCGATGGCCAGACGTTGGCGCTGGCCGCCCGAAAAGTTCGTACCGCCCTGCACCACCGGGGTATCGAGCCCCTGCGGCTGATCGAGCACAAAGGTGCTCCGGGCAACCTGCAGCGCATGAAGCATGTCCGCCTCGGTCGCGTCCTCGTTGCCAAAGCGCAGATTGCTTGCCACGGTACCCGAGAACAGCCACGCCTTCTGCGGCACATAGGCAATGCGCCCGCGAATCTCACCTTGCGAAAGCTCGCGCAGATCGACGCCGTCCAGGCGAATGATGCCCTTGGTGGCATCGTGGAAGCGCAGTAGAAGCTTTGCCACCGTCGACTTGCCCGAGCCCGTCGAGCCCACGATCGCGGTGGTCTGCCCGCGACGACAGGCAAAGCTCAGGTCGCACAGGGTGTCCTCGTCGGCATCGTCAAAGCGAAACGACATGTGATCGAACACGGCGACCGTATCGGCCCCGTCCTTTGAGTCGGACGCGGCCGCATCGAGCGTACGCTGGCCATCGACGATGCTCGGCTTAATCTCCAGCACCTGCTGTGCGCGGTTCAGACATGCGGCGGCACGCGGAAGCGTCAGCACCACCATCTGCGCCATCATCACAAAGAACAGGATCAGAAGCGCGTACTCCAGCACCGCCGAGATGCTCGCGATCTGCATGGCGTGGGCGCCCACGCGGTTGCCGCCCACCCACAGCACCGCCACCTCGGCAATGTTCATCAAAAAGAAGCTGGAGCTGTCGAGCCCCACAAAAAGGTGGTTGACCTTAATGGCGTTGTCCGCGTACTCGCTAAACACCTCGTCCAGGCGCTGCTCCTCGTGGCGCTCTTTATTAAAGGCGCGGATGACGCGAACGCCCACGATGTTCTCGCGCAGCACCACGTTCATGCGGTCGATAAAGCTCTGCAGGCGCATAAAAATCGGCGCGGCGTTAGCGACCGTAAAGACCGCCGCCACCAGCACGATCGCAACCACGACGCCCAGCAGCGTGCCCATGGCGGGATCGATAAACCAGGCGAAGATGATGCCCGCCACGGCCAAAAACGGCACCGGCAGCACCAGTTGAATCGTCTGCAGAATCGCCTGCTGGATCACGTTGATGTCGTTGAGCGAACGCGTGATCATCGAGCCCGTGCCAAAGCGCTCAAAGTCGCTGGCAGACAGCTCAAGCGACTTGTCGTAGACGGCGTTGCGGATATCGCAGGCCACGTTGGCGGCCAGGCGCGCCGAAAGATAGCAGCCCAGCACCGCGCCGCCGCTGGCCATGCCGGTCGCGATAAGCATGTAGAGGCCGTTGCGCAGGATGTAGTCGACATCGCCCGTGGTGATGCCGGTGTTGACCATGTTCGCCAGCATCGTGGGAACCAACAGCGTACCGACGTTGTCGATTAGCAGCACCAACAACGTCACCGCGACAAGCCTGCGATACGGCTTCATAAACCTCATTAAGAGTCGCACGACTCCCCCTCACCTTGATTCTCGGCCTGGCTCTCGGCAGCGATATGCTGCTTAAAGGCATCGCACTCATCGCCGAGCACCCGAGAGAATTTGCCGATCAAGCGCATAATCTCGCGCTGCTCACATGGCTCAAGCGCACCAAAGGCTCGCTGTTCGGCCTTGAGTGCCGGCAACGCATAACGCTCGGCAAACCGCATGCCCGCTTCGGTCAAACGCACAACCTTGTTCTTACGGCTGCCTTCGGCAAACTCCAACGTTGCGAAGCCCCGCGCCGTCAAGGTTTTAATTGCCGAGTTGATAGTCTGCTTGCTGTAGAACCATTCGCTTGTCAGACAGCTTACGGCAACACTGCCGCCCGCCGTGCTGGTATCGACGAGCATCCAGTAAGCGCAGTCCGAAAGACCGCAGGCGCGCGAGAACTCCGAATAGATATGGTCGAGTCCATTGAGCAACCGGTCGAAGTCGACCAGCGTAACCGCACTATTCATCTATCCCACCATTCGATTGTCCGATTTTTGACCAATTTTGTATCTCTAGATTAGTCCGAGTTTTGACTATCGTCAACAGGCTCTCCGCAAATGCTTGCACTTTTATGGCCTATCGGCAGAAAAAGACCGCCGGCGCGGGGGCAGCGCCAGCGGTCACGTGAAAATCGGGTTTTATTGCCCGTTAAGCGGCGACGGCCTCATAGACCGTAGCGGCCGAGAAGCTGTCATGCAGGCTCTTGCCGGCAATCCACGGCAGCTCGACGACCTCGCAGACCGTGTTGACCAGCTCGGAGCAGTCAGTAAAGTGGCCCTTGTCGTTGAGGGCCTCGCAATCCTGAACACGCCAATAGCCATCGGTGTGCGTGATGTAGTACTCGTGATCGTCAATCGTCACAAAAGCGCGCGTCTTGGAACGCAGCAGCTTCAGAAATCCTTCGAAGTCGGTCTCGACGACATCTCCAGCCTGGAACATGATGTTACCTCCTGGCCCGGCGCCACCACGGCGCATTGATAAACGTTGGTACTCCTTTAGTAAAACCTTTATCAGAGGTTATGCGTTCGTCATTTAGGCAAGTGGTAAAAAACCGCAGGGTAGACGGGATAAAACGTTTAACCATCCCATTTGTTTGTCACATTCTGAAGGTACTTTTATGCAAACCTACTTTCCCAATTGGGATCTACCCTTTTGGCCGGGCAATTGACCGTCTATCGTTTGAGCCCGACGGGTATGAACGGGGCATCTGCAACGCCACCGCAAGGAGACACCATGGAGACTATCGAAGCACTCATCCACCGCCGCAGCTGCCGCAAATACAGTGATCGTCCCGTCGAGGCCGAAAAGCTCGCACGCATTATCGAGGCCGGCCAGTATGCACCCAGTGGCATGGGGCGCCAGCCGGTGACGTTTGTCGCCGTCACCGACCCCACGACCGTTGAGCGCCTCTCGCAGCTCAACGCACAGGTCATGGGCAGCAACAGCGACCCCTTCTATGGCGCCAAGACCGTTGTGGTGGTACTGGTCGACCGCAGCGTGCCCACGCACCTGGAAGACGGATCGCTCGCCATGGGCAACCTGCTCAACGCCGCCTATGCACTGGGTGTCGACTCATGCTGGATTCACCGCGCGCATGAGGTCTTTGACTCGCCCGAGGGCCTGGAGCTGCTGGCCAGCTGGGGCCTGCCCGCCGACGGCAGCCTGCGCGGCGTCGGTCACTGCATTCTGGGCTATGCCGAAGACACGCTACCCGAGCCCAAACCCCGCCGCGACAACGTGGTGTACGTTAGGTAATTAGTTCCGCCGTTCTAACGAACGGCGGACCCGCTCGCAACTTATCTTGCCGATGGAGTTGTCGTCGTTTCGTTCGTGTGGGTCGTTTCGGCGCCGGGGACCTGGTCGCCCTCGTCCTTTTGAGCGTCGGCGATGGTGGAGGCCGCCGCAACGATACCGCGCTGGGGCGCGACGCCCGTCTGGGTCTGAGCGCCCTCGACAATTTCTGTGCCTGCATGCGCGAGCTCGGGCGATTTAAACATCGCGTCCAAGTTGGCACCGTCGCCGGCGTAGCCAAGCGCAGCGAGTGCGATGACGATCACTGCAACGACGACCGCGATCGGAACATAACGATGCCAACCAGCCGGATTGAGTCCGCTGCGACGAGCCGCCCCGCGGCTGATGTAGCCGAGCGTGCCGTCGTGCTTGAGCTTTGAACCCACCACGCGTTTGCGGTCCCACAGCGAGGACTCTGCCTGCATTGCCAAGCGGGCACCTGTCGAAGGATAGCCGTATTTAGTGCGCTTGAACGAGCCGTCAAACCCCGAGGCGTGTTTGCCCCACGTCACCGATGTTGTGCGTCGGTTAACCGGCGCGGCGCTCCGCCTTCTGCGGCTCGGTTTTGTAGTCTCAGCCATACGCCCCCGCACGCCGTAACCAAATCGAAACAATAACGCTTTGGACTGTAGCACACGCGTCGCGCGCGGTCACGGGCGCCTCGCTCAACGGTCATCGTCCTTCAGTAAGCGCCACAGCGTTGTTCGGCTTATGCCCAGCACCTCCGCCGCACGGGTTCGGTTGCCGTGGAGATGATCTACAACCAGATGCGCGATATCTCGCTCGGTATCGGCCAGCGGTCGCAGGATATACAGGTCGCTTTCGAGTGTCGGGGCGCCAAAGGTTGCGGTCTTAATCACGTCCTCTTGGGCTAGCACTTCCTCCGCCACAGCGCGATCCACCGTGCCCGCCCCCACCAATATATACAGTCGTTCCGAGACCTCGCGGAGCTGCAGATAATTGCGCGGCCAGCGGTAAGCATCGAGCGCCTTCGTCGCCGCGGCAGACAGCGTGGGCGCTGCCGTCCCAAATGCACCAGCGAGATATTCCAAATAGCGCGCAATCTTTTGCGACGTGGCTCCCTGCTCGACGATTGCCGGCGCCACGCTCACCGCACAGGCGAAGCGCTCGGTCACAAAGGCGGCTTGATCACTTTCGCTGCCGCCCGGCATGTCATTCGCCGTCAGCACCACATGGCAGCGCGTCGCCAACGCGGTGTCGGCCATCGTGGAAACGAGCTCGCGGAGACGCTGGGGGCCAACCGTGTTCCAGCCCTCAATGCAAAGCGTCAGCCCCGTTTGGAACAACGGCGATTCGGCGCTTTTGAGCAGATGGCGCCAGCCGCGATCCGTTAGCTCATCGAGCGCAACGGCAACAAAGGGCTGATCGACAAAAGGACCGTCCAGATAGAGGCGCATGGCAATCTCGACCTGACCCGTTCCCAGCTCGCCCTCGAGCATAAGGGGCACACCGCGCGCGTAGCTCTCGGCGACCGGCGCAGCCACCGAGGCAGGCCCCTCAACGATGCCGTACGCGCTCGATTCGTAGCGGGCCTCAACTTCGTCGGCGTTGAGCCACTCGATGCCCGCGTGCGCCGCGGCGCCGCGCACCTCGCGGACCACGACGACCCAAAGGCCCCCGCCCTCTTTGTCGGCGGGGCGAACGGTCAGGCTCAGGCGCGTACCCGCACGCCCCATAACCAGACGCGCGCCGTCTCCTATACGGTCGAGGCGTTCGGCAACAAAAGCTGCCACATCCCGCTCAAGCGCCGCGTCATTCATGGTCGAAATCGCGACGTCCCCACGCGCATCGATTGCCAATGCCGAGGCCCCGGCAGCAGCCAGGGCCTCGGTCAAGATGTTCAGCTTGGCATCGCTATCCATGATTTGCCCCTGTCCGCGGCGACGTGCAACCGCCGACGGTCGCACGACCGAGTGTTTCAAAATTGAACGATATTGCTCACCAAACACTATAGGGCAGAAAGCGCCGTCCTGCGAGTATAGGTGTTGCCCCGCATCGCCATCCTGGCGGGGCGATAAGAGCTCTTCGGGACTTATAAACCTGCGGACAAGCCATACCCGCAAGAGCTCCTATCGCTCCACCGCAGGCTTGCGCTCACCAGCAACCAGCAACCAGCACGCGAATAAGCTACTTCTCTACCAGATTCCCAGCACGTGCTGCATTCCCAAGCTCATGCACGCAATGCCAATCCAGCAGCAAAAGCCCAGCGCGATGGGCTTGCCGCCCTTTTTGACCAGCTCGACGATATCGGTATTAAAGCCAATAGCCGCCATGGCCATCACGATAAAGAACTTCGAAAGCTCCTTGATGGGCGCCGTAATGGACGTGGGAAGCTGAAACACCGTGGTGACCACGCTTGCCAGCACAAAGAACAGCACGAACATGGGAAACGCGCGTTTAAGCGAAAACGTGCTTTTGGCGTCGCCGCCGGCCTTACGCGCCAGATGCATCTGCCAGCATGCGAGGACCAACGTGATGGGAATAATGGCCAGCGTCCTGGTGAGCTTGACCACCGTGGCGCTCTCGAGCACATTGGCACCGGGATGCATACTGTCCCAAGCACTCGCCGCAGCCGTTACGGACGAGGTGTCGTTGATGGCGGTGCCGGCAAACAGGCCAAAGCCCTCGTTGGTCAGCCCGAGCATACCACCGAGCGTCGGAAACACGAGCGCCGCGATAACGTTAAACAGGAAGATGACCGAAATAGCCTGGGCAATCTCGCGATCGTCGGCATCGATGACGGGTGCGGTCGCGGCGATGGCAGAACCGCCGCAAATCGACGAACCCACACCCACAAGCGTCGAGATCTTACCCGGCACGTTCATAACGCGGCAGAGCACAAAGGCGATGACAAGCGAGGTCGAGATCGTCGCCACGATAATCGGCAGCGACTGGGCGCCCTTGGACAGAATCTGGGAGAGGTTCATGCCAAAGCCAAGCAGGATGACCGCATACTGCAAGATCTTTTTAGACGTATAGGTAACGCCGGCGGCAAGCGGCTCACGACGATGCTTGGGAAAGACAAGTGCCAGAACCATGCCGATGAGGATAGCGAATACCGGCCCGCCGACCACCTCGATCTGCTTGCCGAGCAGCGTTGCGGGAATGGCGATGATCAGGCAGAACAAAACGCCCTTCCAGCGCTCGCGTACGATATTTGCCAGTTGCATATGGGATTCCTTCTTTCTATTTCACGTTTGCGACGGCTTATGATACGGCAACGTTGAGCACAGCCATGCGTAAACACAGACCAAGATGCCGCAATAGTTCTTGGGCAACAGTCGAATTACCCACCGCGGAGAGCCGATTCGCGGCATAATTAACAGCTGACATATCAGTGTGATAGAACGGTTGCGAGGCACTATGGAAGAATCGATGCACGTCGGCGAGCAGGAAACGAGCCTACAGGACCAGTCCTACCACACCATTCGACGCAAAATCGTCTACCTGGACTACAAACCGGGCGAAAAACTGGGTGTCAAGCAGCTTTGTGACGACCTGGATATGGGGCGCACCCCTGTGCGCGAGGCGCTGGTGCGTCTGGCGCAAGAGGGCCTGGTGCGTACCGTGCCCCAAAGCGGCACCTATGTCTCGCCCATCAACCTCACTCTTGCCGAGAGCGCCTGCTACATTCGCGAACACCTGGAAAAGCAGGTGATTGTAGAGTGCTGCGCCCGTGCCACCTCGGCAGGCATCGAGCAGCTCGACCGAGCCATCGCGCTGCAGGAAAAGACCATGGCCGAGGAGGATCGCATCGGCTTCTTTTTAAGCGACAACCTCATGCACCGCATGATCTTTAACATCGCGTGCCGCAGCACCGTGTGGTCGTGGCTCGAGGCGACCAATGCCGACCTGGAGCGCTTCCGCTGGCTGCGCGCCGCCACGCAGAGGCTCGACAATCAGGAGATTGTTAACGAGCACAAGAAAATCCGCCGCGCTATCGCCGGTCGCGACCCCATCGAGGCGAGCTTTTTGGTCAGCAAGCACCTGCATATGATGTTCCGCAACCAGACCGAGGTCCTGGACCAATATCCCAAGTACTTCGAGACCAGCAAGCTCCGCTAACCTGCCAAAAAGGGACAAGTTTATTTTGGCAGGTTTTATCTGGGCAAACGCAACAAGGCCCGACTCCGCCACAACGGAGCCGGGCCCTTCTTGTTAGCGCGTTTCGACAACGGAGCACCTGATGTCAGTCACCAACAGCGAGCGAGCCGCATTTGCGCCAAGGTGACGTGAAATGAGAGGGCGCTGACCTTCTGGTCGCGCCCTCGAAATTGAACGTCAGATTGGCGTGAATGCGGCTCGCGCAGCGTCGAGCAGTTCCGGCGTTTGGTAAAACGCCGGAACAACAATTACTCGACGGTCACGCTCTTAGCGAGGTTTCGAGGTTGGTCAACGTCGCAACCGCGCAGGATGGCCACCTCGCGGGCGAGCAGCTGCAGCGGGACGCTCGCCGTGATGGGGCTGAACACGTCGCGGACGGCCGGCACGCGGATGATGCAGTCGGCGATCTTGTTGATCTCCTCGTCGCCCTCGGTGGCAACGACGATGACCTTGGCACCGCGCGCCTTGCACTCCATAAGGTTCGACACGGTTTTGTCGTAGGTGGCACTCTTGGTGGCCACGGCGATGACGGGGAAGCCCGGATCGATCAGCGCGATGGGGCCGTGCTTCATCTCGCCGGCGGCGTAGGCCTCGGCGTGCAGGTAGCTGACCTCCTTGAGCTTGAGCGCGCCCTCGTAGGAGATGGCAGCGCCCATACCGCGGCCCACAAACAGTGCCGACTGCGCGTCCTTGCACAGCAGGGCGGCCTCATGAACGGCCTCGGTCTGCGTGTCCAAAATCCACTGGATCTGCTCGGCCGTATCGGAAAGCTCGCGGAACATCATGCGTGCCTGTTTGGTGGTCAGGCGGTACTTGACCTGCGCCAGCAGCAGGGCCAAAAGCGTGAGGCTAACGACCTGACCGATGAAGCTCTTGGTCGAGGCGACCGCGATCTCCTTGTTGGCCTTGGTGTAGATGACGCCGTCGCTCTCGCGCGCCACGGGGCTACCCACCACGTTGGTGATGCCAAAGACCTTGGCGCCCTTGATACGCGCGTCACGAATGGCGGCGAGGGTATCGGCCGTCTCGCCCGACTGGGACACGGCAACGACGAGCGTCGTCGGTGTGATGATGGGGTTGCGGTAGCGGAACTCGCTGGCAGCCTCGACCTCGGTAGGAATACGAGCCCAGCCCTCAATAAGGTTCTTAGCGATGAGTCCGGCATGGTAGCTGGTGCCGCAGGCAATCACATACACGCGGTCGATATCGTTGAGCTCCTCGAGGGACAGGCCCAGCTCGTCGATATCGAGCTCACCGGCGGGGGTCATGCGACCCACCAGCGTATCGCGCACGACGCGCGGCTGCTCGTGAATCTCTTTGAGCATAAAGTCGGGATAACCGCCCTTTTCGGCCATATCCAGATCCCAATCGATGTGGGTGACCTTGGGCTCGATGACATTGCCGGCCTCGTCGGTATACTCGACGCCCGCAGGCGTGAGCTTGGCAAACTGACCGTCCTCGAGCACCACGACATCGCGGGTGGCGTCGATGAGCGCAATCACGTCGGAGGCAACGTAGGAGCCGGTCTCGCCCACGCCGACCACGATCGGGGAGTCCTTGCGGGCAACGGCGATTACGCCAGGCTCGTCGGCGCACACGGCGGCCAAGCCATAGGCGCCCACCACGTGGGTGCAAGCCTCGCGCACGGAGGCCATCAGGTCGTGTGTCTCGGCATAGGCTTCTTCGATCAGATGCGCGAAGACCTCGGTATCGGTCTCGCTCTTAAAGTGATGGCCGCGGCCCTCCAGCTCCTCGCGCAGCTCGGCGAAGTTCTCGATGATGCCGTTGTGGACGATGGCGATACGACCGTCGCAGCTGGTGTGGGGGTGAGCGTTAACGACAGAAGGCTTGCCGTGGGTGGCCCAGCGGGTGTGACCGATGCCGCAGGTTGCGTCGCTATCGATATTGGAAAGCTCGCTCTCCAGGCCCGCAACCTTGCCCACGCGGCGGATGACGTCGAGGTGTGCCGCGGCGCCCTCGCCCACCTCGAGCGCAACGCCCGAGGAGTCATAGCCGCGATACTCCATGCGCTTAAGGCCTGTGACCAGGATGTTCTTTGCAATATCAGAGCCGGTGTAGCCGACGATTCCGCACATAGGATAAATCCCTTCGTTCGCGTGACTGCAAGACGTCCACGCACAGGGGGCGCTGAGACGTATAACGTTCGAGTATTGTACTCACGCAAGCGCAAGCTGATATACCAGAAGTGGTATCTCAACTTAGATACCACCCGATGCACACATGCCCAGCCGGTCCAAACCACCACGAAGGGGACAGGCACCTTTGTGGTGGTTTGGACCGGCGCGGCGGCCTATCCCGGCGAAAGATCTCAATCTGTAACATCTGGGCCGCAATAAGCCGGCTTAGTGTTACAGATCAAGACATTACGGTTCGGCCCCAGCACTATGTCTCGATCTGTAACAGGTAGAGCCGGTTTTGCCGTCCAGATGTTACAGATCGAGACAATTGAAGGCCCGGGCAGCTCAAGCCACCACAAAGGTGCCTGCCCCCTTCGTGGTGGTCGCGCTGGCAACGGCGTTTCCCCAGATAAAACCTGCCAAAATAAACCTGTCCCTAATTGGCAGGTTTTGACACCCTGGGGGCGGGCGATGCTACAATCTGGCTTGTACTTGAAACGCATCAAAGGGGCCGCTATGGCAAAGGTAAAAATCAGCGACGTCGCGCGCGAGGCAGGGGTCTCGCTGGGCACGGTATCCAACGCGCTCAACCACCCCGAAAGGTTGCGCCCCGAAACCCTCAAGCTCATCAACGAGACCATTAATCGCCTTGGCTACCTGCCCAACCAAAGCGCCCGTCAGCTCGCGGGCGGCACCACCAAGTCCTTTGGCCTGGTCCTCCCCCGTCTCGACCACGGCTTTTCGCTCCAAATTGCCAGCGGTGCCCACAACGAGGCACGCAAGCACGGCTATGACTTGCTCATCGCTAACGCCGACAACGACGACATTCTCGAAGACCATTACCTGCGCTACTTTATGGGCACTCAGATGTCCGGCGTCATGGTTCAGCCCATGGCATCCCCCGACTGGCACCCGGCCATGACTAAAGTGCCCGTGCCGATCGTCCATCTGGACATCCACTGCTCCGAGCCCGGTTATTACGTGGCTGCCGACAACGAGGCACAAGGCCGCATTATCGCCGAGCTCGCCGTTGCCCGTGGCGCACGCCATATCACCGTTGTGGGCAGAGCGGCATTTATGCAGCTCACCTTGCGCGTACTTGGCATCCACAAGGCCCTCGCCCTGCATCCCGATATCAAGATCGAAGTCATCGACGCCGGCGAATGGAATACCGCTGCCGACGGCTACGGCATCGGTGCCCAAATCGCTGAGCGCCCCGCGGACGAGCGCCCTGACTTCGTGGTCGGCCTGACCGACGTACTGGCGTCGGGCGTTATCTCGGCGCTGATAGACAAAGGCATCTCCGTCCCCGAGCAGGTCCGCGTGGCCGGCTGCGATGGCAACCCGCTTGCCTGGAGCGGATCGGTCCCCCTCACCACGGTAGCACCACCGGGCTACGAGATCGGCCGCAAGGGCGTGCAGCTGCTCATGGAACAAATCGAGGATAAACCTGCCGCCAAGACCAAACGAGTCCGCATCGGCTCCGCCGCGCGCACCGTCACCACGGTCACGGCCACCGAGGACATCAACCGTCAGGAAATCGTGCGTCCCTTCTTGCTCGAGCGCGTAAGCACCCAAAATGCCAAGCCGCATCCGACGGGCCAACCCATAGTCCCGACAACCGACATCAACCTGGGCGCCTACCTGTAACAAAAAAACGCCGCAACGGAAACAGCCCCGCTGCGGCGTTTTTGCTGACCCCACGGGCCTTCCCCGTTTAGCCGAACCTGCGGCTACGGATTTTTATGGAATGTAATCCATTTTTCATTAGCTTTTTTGCAAAAATGGATTCAATTCCATTTTTTAGAACAGTGCCTCCGCGCGGGCGCCGTTGCCGTCGCCGTCCTGCGGGATCGGGCGCGGGGCATGGCGACTCGCGTGCGAACGCTAACACACGACCTTGACCGCGGCCGTCAGATCGAACAGCGTATCGAGCACAGCCTCGCAGCCGTCCACCACGTCCTGCGGCAGCGGCACGATGTCGGGAACGGCAAACACATGGCAACCGGCCGTGATGCCCGAGACGCAACCGTTGCGTGAGTCCTCGACCACGGCGCACTCCTCGGGGGCAAAGCCCGCGCGCTCGCAGGCGAGCAGGTACATCTCGGGGTCGGGCTTGCCGCGCACGACGTCCTCGCCGCAGGTCACCGTCTCAAACTTGTCAAAGAGGCCAACCGTCTTGAGGTTGCGCTCGGCCGTAACGTGGCGCGATGACGTCGCAAGACCCACGTGATAGCCCGCAGCCAGCAGCTCGTCGAGGCACTCGGCGGCACCGTCCTTAAGCTCCAGATCGGTCTTGACCATCTCGTCGCGAATCTCCCTATGGCGACGATAGATTGCCTCAGCGGTTTCGCAGCTGCCGTAATGCTCATCAAGGATCTCCATGACATCGGGCAGCGTGCGACCGATAAACTGATGGATCAGCGCATCATCAATCGCGAATCCCAGCTCGGCCGCGCCCGCCTTCCACGCCTTGATACCCAAACGCTCGGTATCGACCAGCGTTCCGTCCATGTCAAAAATAACGGCCTTGATCATATCGGTCCCCCATCGCTTCGCGCTGCTGTACTCCCGCAACTTTACCGCACCTGTAAACTTGTATATAACGTATATAGCATATTGCACTTTCGTTACATAGATAGAAGTCTTATGACAAGCGACTCGGTAGGATTATAGTTTTCGACCGAGTACTCAACGGCAAGGATCGACTTATGCTTTCAGACACCACCGCACCCGCAGAGGGGCTTCAGGACAAACTCGCAGCGCTCGAGCAGCTGCTTTTAGCATACGGACGCGTCGCCATCGGCTTTTCCGGTGGCGTCGACAGCAGCTTTTTGGCCGCGGTCTGCGCCCGCATCATGCCCGCCAGCACGCTTCTCGTTCACCTCACCACGCCGCTCATCGGCACGCCCGAGCAGGCTTCGTTTGAGCGGGCGGTTGACGGGCAGGCCGATGAGGGGCCGCATTTTAAGCTTCCCGTACTCAACCTCTCGGTCGATCAGCTGCAGCTCCCCCAGGTAGCCTGCAACGACGCCGACCGCTGCTACCACTGCAAGCGCGCCGGCTTTACCGCCATCGTCAACCACGCCAAGTCGCTGGGCTTTCCCACCGTCATCGACGGCAGCAACGCAAGCGACCGCGGCGACTACTGCCCCGGCATGCGCGCCGCCCAGGAGCTCGGCGTGCGCTCGCCGCTTATGGAGGTCGGCTTTACCAAGGACGAGGAGCGCGAGCTGCTACGCGCCTGGGGATACCCCGTCTGGAACCTGCCGGCAGGAGCCTGCCTGGCCACGCGAGTCCCCACGGGCGAGGAGCTCACGCGCGAGAAGGTCGATGTAATCCGCACCTGTGAGGACTACCTACACGACCTTGGCCTGGACCAGGTCCGCGCACGCCTCGTCGGCGGCTGCATGCATATCGAGGCCGAGCCGGCAGACGTCGCCAAGATCGCCGCCCTCAGCGGTGCCGCCGTCGACGCCGAAGGCAAGACCCCGCTGCCCGCCGCCATCGAGTCCACGCTGCGCGAGCTGGGCTGCGGCCATATCTCCCCCGAGGTCACCCCCTACATCCACGGCAACATGAACCTTTAAGTTACGCCGTTTAACCTACCAAAAAGGGACAGGTTTATTTTGGCAGGTTTTATCTGGGGAAACGCAGACAGGGCCGCGACGCCTATAGCGTCGCGGCCCTTTTCCTTGGAGAAGGATCGATTAATGGAACGGAGAGCCCGTTCTAGCCCTCGAGCGCGGCGTTGATGAGCTCGGCAATCTCGACAGGATCGGTGCTTTCGCGCACCCTGTCACGGAAGCCAGCATCCATCAGCATCACGGCAGCCTTGGAGAGCAGACGCAGGTGCGTGGTTCCCGCTTCGCCGGCGGGCACGTACAGCGCGAGCGCCACATCGACGGGCACGCCATCAAAGCTCGGCCACTCAACAGGCTCGGACAGCTTGAGCACGGCCACGCCCGGCGTATGGATCGCATCGCTCTTGGCATGCGGAACGGCAAAACCGGCGACGAGGCCAGTCTCGGCCTCGTTTTCGCGAGCAATAAAAGCCGCCTCTACAGCAGACGCGTCATCGGCAAAACCAAGCTCAACAGCCTGCTCGGACAGATAATGCAGCGCGTCCTCGCGCGAGGCGGCGGCGTAGCCAATCGTCACTTGGTTGGCAGATACAAACCCCATGGAAAGCCTTCCTTACAACACGGACCTGACCGCAGCTTCGATGCCGTCGGCGTCCAAACCGTACTTATGCAGCAAATCGACCGCAGGGCCGGACTCGCCGTACACATCGCGCACGCCGACGCGACGCATCGGCACTGGATGCTGCTCCGCGAGCACCGAGGCAACGGCCTCGCCAAGACCACCGATAATCGAATGCTCCTCGGCGGTGACCACGCGACCGGTCTTCTTGGCGCTGGCAACCACCAAACGCTCATCGAGCGGTTTGATCGTATGCATGTTGATGACCTCAGCATCGATGCCGTCGGCAGCGAGCGCCTCGGCAGCAGCGAGTGCCTCAGCGACCATGAGACCGCACGCGACGATCGTGACATCAGAGCCCTCCCGTACAACAACACCGCGGCCGATCTTGAACTCGTAGTCCTCGTGATCGTTGATGACCGGTGTTGCCAGGCGGCCGAAGCGCATGTAGACCGGCCCCTCAAACTCATAGGCGGCGCGCACACAGGCGCGGGCCTCGACATCGTCGGCGGGAACGACCACCGTCATACCCGGAATCGTACGCATGAGTGCGATATCCTCGCAGCACTGGTGCGTGGCGCCGTCCTCGCCCACCGAAATGCCGGCATGGGTGGCGCCAATCTTGACGTTGAGGTGCGGGTAGCCAATGGAATTGCGGACCTGCTCGTAGGCGCGACCGGCGGCAAACATCGCAAAGGTGCTCGCAAAAGCAACGCGGCCCGTGGTCGCGATGCCGGCGGCAAGACCCATCAGGTTGCTCTCGGCGATGCCGGCATCGTAAAAGCGCTCAGGATGGGCAGTCTTAAACTTACCCGTCTGCGTAGCGGCAGCCAGGTCGGCATCGAGCACTACAAAGTCATCGTGCTCATTGCCCAGCTCGACGAGCGCCTCGCCGTAGCTTACGCGCGTGGCGACTTTTTTGACCTCTGCCATTAGAGTTCCTCTCCTGCTGCCGCGAGCTCGGCCATGGCCTGCTCAAACTGCTCGTCATTGGGCGCCTTGCCATGCCAGCCAACCTGGTTCTCCATAAAGGAGACGCCTTTGCCCTTCACCGTCTCGGCGATGATAGCGACGGGCGCGCCGGTCACCTCGCGAGCTTCGGCGAAAACCGCCTCAATCTGCGCCATGTCGTTGCCATCGGCTAGCTCTATCACATGCCACTTAAAGGCGCGGAACTTGTCGGCAAGCGGCATGGCCGAGTTGACTTCATCGATCGTGCCGTCAATCTGCAAGCCGTTGTGGTCGACGACGGCAACAAGATTGTCGAGCGCATGGTTGCCGGCAAACATAGCCGCCTCCCACACCTGGCCTTCCTCGCACTCACCGTCGCCCAGCAACGTGTAGACACGGTAGCTGTCGCCCCAGTGCTTAGCGGCAAGCGCCATTCCAACTGCAGCAGAGATGCCCTGACCGAGCGAGCCGGTGGACATATCGATGCCTGGGGTATCGTTCATGTTGGGATGGCCCTGCAGTCGGCTGCCAATATGGCGGAGCGTCTCGAGCTCTTCGACGGGACAATAGCCGCGATTTGCCAACACCGAATACAGGCCCGGCGCCGCGTGACCCTTGGAGAGCACAAAGCGGTCGCGATCGGCCTTGTGAGGGTCGGCAGGATCGATATTCATTTCCTCAAAGTACAGATACGTCATGATGTCGGCTGCACCGAGCGATCCACCCGGATGTCCCGACTTGGCCGCGTGAACCGCAGTCACGACACCCTTCCTGACCTCATTGGCGACCTTCGCCAGCTCCTGGTTGGTCATACGAATTCCTCTCTTGAGAACAACCCCGGCACCGGATGGCGCGATGCCGAGG
The DNA here is from genome assembly GCA_958407445.1 of uncultured Collinsella sp. GTDB lineage: Bacteria > Actinomycetota > Coriobacteriia > Coriobacteriales > Coriobacteriaceae > Collinsella. The sequence continues at coordinate 11,456 of CATYIU010000012.1, read as the reverse complement.
GCAACCCGGTCGTTAAGCCTGAGCGACGACCTTCTGCCAGTCAGCCTCAAAAGAGGCGAGGCCCTGGTCGGTCAGCGGGTGATGCAGGCACTTCTTGAGAGCGGCCATGGGCACGGTCGCGATGTCGGCACCAAGAAGAGCCGCCTGGGTCACGTGGTTGGGCGTGCGGACCGAAGCGGTGATGATCTCGACGGTGTCGTCGACGTTCTTGCCGGTCCAGTCATAGTTCTTGATGCATGTCACGACATTGTCGAGCTGCGAGATGCCGTCCTCGGCGATGTCGTCAAAGCGGCCGACAAACGGGCTGATGTAGCGGGCACCGGCGTTGGCGGCCATGAGGGCCTGCGTCGGCGAGAAAACAAGCGTCATGTTGACGCGCACGCCCGCATCGGCCAGGGCGCGGCAGGCGGCGAGGCCGGCCTCGCACACGGGAAGCTTGACCACGATGTTGGGAGCCAGGGCGGCAAGACGCTTGCCCTCCTCGATCATGCCCTCGGCAGTGGTCGCGGTGGACTCAGCAGACACGGGCAGGCCCTCGCAGAGCTCGGCAATCTTGAGCATATGGGGCTCAAAGTCGGCGAGCTTGCCGCCGGTCTTGGCGTACAGGGACGGGTTGGTGGTGACGCCGGCAAGGCAGCCCCAGCTCTTGGCCTCGGCGATCTCGTCAAGGTTGGCGGTATCGATAAAGAACTTCATGGTGCAAACTCCTTCTAAGGAATCCAAAACTCAAAAAATAGGACAAAGGGGATGTCCTTTTGTCCTATGTGCCGGGCCTGCAGCTGGGACATGCCCCAGGCCCGGCGTCGTGTAGGAAAAGCTACTTAGAGAGCCTTCTCGATGCGGCTCGTGACGCCCTTGAGGTTAAGACCGACGACGTACTGCTTGATCGGGCGCTTGATGTGCTCGATCACAAAGCGCTTGCCGTCAATGTCCTGGGCAGCGAGGTTGCGATAGAGCTTCTCGACCTGCTCCTTGACCTCGGGATCGTTGAACGCGTAGTGGCCGGAGACATCCAGAATCTTCAGGCTGAGCTCGTCGTCGGCCAGAATGTCGTCAACCTGCAGGTTGACATCGTCGCCGGTCATCCACTTGCGCCAGCGCTCGGTCTTGATGGCCTTGACCAGCAGCGTGTGATACAGATCGGAGGGATCGTCGCACAGGCCGTTGTCGACCAGAATCTGCTCGGTAGCGCAGAGCTTGAGGTAAGCGCGGGTCTCCTCGGTGCCGTACTGAGGGGCGACATTGGAAGCGGTCACGTGTGCCGGGATGTGCTCGAGCAGCGTCGCGTCGTCCAGGTAGTCGGCGTTGTGCTCCTTCAGGCCCACGCCGTAGCGCTTGGCCATGTCGGCGAGCTCGCGGGCATTCTTAAAGTTGTAATGACCGACCTGCTCGGTCCAACGGGTGAGCGTACCGGTCTGGCCGACGATAAAGGTGGGCATGGGGCAGCCGCGCTTCTCGAGCTCGGGCTGCAGCTGAGAAATGAACTCCTCGTACTTGTCGGTGGAGGTCAGGCCGCCATTGGTCTCCTCGGTACCGACCTCATAGGCAACCTCGGGCAGGTTATGCTCGCGACGGTACTGCTCAAGATAGTCGATAAGATCGATCGTGCGGCGAAGCACCACGTCGAGCGGAATAACCTTGCCGATCTGATAGGGGTCCTTGGTGGGGTCGACCATCAGCAGGTCAAAGCCTGCCTCCATGTCGGCGACAAAGGACTTGCGGGCGAGCTCCATGGCCTCGTCCTCGGGCAGGTGGGCGTTACGCTCCTCGTCGCGCTGCCACGGACCGCCGTGATCGCGGCACAGGTAGTACGGACCGGTATAACCCACCTCGTCGGCAACCTTCTTAATGTCGGCGGCAAAGCGCGTCTGGTCCCAACCGTTGACGTAGCCGGCGCCCATCTCGTCCATATCGACCTGGTTGCGGCTAGCGATAAACATGGGCGGGAAATCCTCGTCCTTGGCAAGCTCGAACACGGCCTGAATCAGGTTGGGGCTCATGGGACCAATGCCGACCATGGTTGCGTGATCGCCGCTGTCCTGCAGCTTGAGCATGCCCTGAACGGCCTGGCGGATGGTGAGGTTGGACATTTTGTTCTCCTTCTCCAGAGGATTTTTGACAAAAGTTCCCTGGGACCCAGATGTGGGCCCTATCAGTGCGGATGGATTTTGTTGTGTAGGGGCGGTTGTGCGGAGTCAAATCCATCCCTCCGCACAACCGGAGTCCTTAAAGGTTTACTTGGCCTGCTTATCGAGCGTGGGCTTCATGGCAATCAGGATTGCAGCGGCGACCAAGGAGCCAATCACGATGTCCAGGCAGAACAGCGCGACGTTGTTGGTGGCCAGGGCGACAATAAAGCCACCATGCGGAACATAGCAGTCGATGCCCTGGAAGGCGGCAAGCGCCGCGCCCACGGCAGAGCCGATGCAAATGCCGGGCAGGGTGTGGCCAAGATCCTTGACCGCGAAGGGAATAGCGCCCTCGGTAATACCGATGCAGCCCATGAACAGAGCAGAGATGCCCATCTGACGGTCAGCGCCATCGAACTTGTTCTTGGCGATGAGCGCAGCGAGGCCGCAAGCAATCGGGGGAATGGCGACGGCGACGCGGAACATACCGTTGGGGCCGTAGATGCCGGAGGCCATGATGGCCATGGTAAAGGTCGAAGCGGTCTTGTTGATGGGGCCACCCATATCGAAAGCGGTCATAACGCCAATGACCAAGCCCAGGACGACGGCGGAGCCGCCCTGCAGGCTGCCGAGCACGCTGGTGAGCCAATCCATCACAAAGCCAAGCGGCGTGGCCAAGATGTAGATGTAAGCCATGCCCAGGACGAGCGAGGTCAGAATCGGGATGATCAGAATGGGCATGATGGTCTGGATGGTGTTGTTGACCTTCCAGGTCTTCATCCAGCGGACAAAGTAACCGCAGATGACAGCCATGATCATGGCGCCCAAGAAGCCGGTCGAAACGCTGTTGCCGCTCGGGGTGACGACGGCGTTGTTAACCAAGTAGCCCAGGACGAAGCCGGGGGCAAGTGCGGGCTTACCGGCCATCGAGTAGGCGATGTATGCCGCAAGCACCGGAATCATCATAGAGATGCCGGCCATGCCGATAGTGTTAAGACTCACCATCAACGGGTTGGTGACCTCCATACCGCTAGCACCGGCAGTACCGGATGCCAACGAGAAGGCGAGGAACACGCCACCGATAACGACGATGGGGATAAAATAGGAAACACCGGTATTGAATGCATTGAGCAGCGTCTTGCCAGGATCGGCAAAGATGGACTGCTTGGACGCCGGTGTCGGGGCCTGCGGGGCAGCGGAGACGGCCTTCTTCTCTGCCTTGGCCTCGGCCTTGGACGCGTCAACGGCACCGCCCGTCGCCTTGATGATCTCGACAGCCTGGTCGATAATCTTTACCGGATCGGCGATTACATCCGAGGTGCCGACCTTGAGGAACTTGCCCTCGGCCATCTTTTGCTCAAAACGGTCCTCGTTCTCGACACCCACGTCGACGGACTCGAGCACCAGGTCGGCGGAATCAACGTCTTCCTGCGTGAGCTCATTCTCGATACCCAGACCACCCTGAGCCTCGACTTTGCACTCGATGCCACGAGCGGAGCATTCATCCTGAATCGCCTTCTGGGCCATATACGTGTGGGCGATACCCACGGTACAGGCGGCAACGCCTACGATCTTCATTACTTCCCTCTTTTCATAGAGTTGCGTGCGCAAGACACCGTTTGCGGAGGCCTCCGGAGCATCCCCTGCCGTTTGGACTTGCTGTCTTTTCGACAAGACCAATATAGGTGCTCGTTTTTCTTAATGCCAGTGTATTTCGGTAAACGCGCAGGTCAGAGCGTTGGTTACGCTATTTAGTTATGCGTTTAACTAAAAATGAATCCTGCGATTTTACCCTCGATTTCAAAAGTCAAGAAGTATTTGATTTTCTCGGTAGACGGCAGATGCGCATGCCGGTCACAAATTTCGACCCCACCCATATACCGCATTTGTTGCATACTCATATGAAAGGAAAAGTCGCTCACCAAAGCGCATCCCTCACCAAGACTCAAAGTCATCATGTTGGAAAATGCTCATCTGTCGGAAGGAGTCGCTGTGGCAAAACAGCGCGTTACGATCGCAGACGTCGCTCGAGAGGCGGGAACCTCGACGGCAAGCGTCTCGTATTACCTCAACGACAAACGAGAAAAGCTTAGCGAGAAGACGCAGGCAAAGATTGCGCGCGTCATCAAGGAACTCGGATACGTTCCCAACGCCCAAGCGCAAACGCTCACCGGCAAGCAAACCCACGTCATCGCCATCATCATCTTGGATAACACCAACAAATGGGCGGGCCTCGTCCTCAACAGCATGGAGCAGGTCATGCTCCCCGCGGGCTACCAGACGGTCGTTTGCACGAGCAACTTTAACCCCGAGACCGAGCTCATGTATGTCGACAAAATGCTCTCACTGGGCGTCGATGGTTTTATCATCCAGCCCACGGCAAATTTCAAGGCAGTCCACGACCGCATCAAGCGCGCCGACAAGCCCGTCGTCTTTTTTGACGCGGCCATCTACGGCCCAGGCACCAGCTGGATCAAAACCAACCTCTACGACGGCGTGTACAATGCCACGCAGGCGCTTCTCGACGCCGGCTACGAAGACTTCTTTTCCATCGCCGCCAACATGACCGAAATGCGCACTCGCATGGAACGTTTTCAGGGATATGCCGAGGCATTGGCCGCGAATGGGCAGCTCTACAAAGCCATCCCCATCGATCACAACAAGCCGTCAATCAACGAGCTCACCGAATACTTTAAATACAAGTTCAACCCCGCCAAGCGCACGCTCATCTTCGTACAAAACCAATGGGCGCTTCCCCGTGTCTACAAGGCCCTCCAACCCATGGCCCATCTACTTCCGCAGCAAATAGGTCTTTTGGGACTCAACTGCGAAGACTGGACCAACCTCACCACGCCGACCGTCTCCACGATCATCGAGCCCGTCGACCAGGAAGGCAGGGAGGCGGCCGAGATGCTGCTCGCCTTGCTTGACGGCAGCAGCCAACCCGGCGAGCAGCGCATTCTCGAGTGCAAGCTCAACTGGCTCGACTCCACCTCGATCTAGCCATACGTCAAATATGAAGCAAATGAACCAGTGGCGTTTGTCCCAAATCTTAAGTATTTGTTCGACAGAACGGCCTCTGCCGGCTCCTGCTAGACTAGTAGATTCCCAACCGTCCATCCAGGAGCCCCCATGTTGCGCAAGTCCGCCTACAAGCAAGCACTTTCCATCGGCACCGCCGTGGTGCTGGGGTTTGCGCTGTTTACGGGATCGCTCGATGGGGCGCCCAAGTTGCTGTCGCCGCAAAGTGATGAGCAGGCGGCGGCTCTGGCCGAGAAGCAAAACGAGAGTCCCAGCCGTACCGACGACGAAGCGGACTTGGTCGCCCGGCTCGAATCGGGAACAGCGAGCTCCGAGGACTCCGGCAATGGCTCCGATTCCGTCGCAACCGACACCGGCGACGACGCTTCCGCGGACAGCGTCGCCACCCCCATCGACGAGGTCGAAAACCCCGACCTCAACCGCGCCCGCGGTGTATATCTCAGCAGCATTCCCGACTACGCCGGCAACCCCTACGTTGCCCTTCGCACCGACAGCACGCACCCGCTCGGTACGCCATCATTCACGCTCGACGAATACGAACGAGCTACCGAAGAGGGCTGCTTTAAGAAGTTCTCCAAGCTCGACAGCTTGGGCCGCACCCGCAAAGCGCTCGCCTGTGCGGGTCCCGAGTCGCTCGGTCAAGGCAAGCGCGGGGATATCTCGCGTATCCACCCCGCCGGATGGCACCAGCAGCGCTACGACTTTATTCCGGGCCAGAGCCTCTACAACCGTTGCCACCTCATCGCCTGGTCGCTCTGCGGCGAAAACGCCAATCGCAAGAATCTCCTCACCGGCACGCGCTATCTCAACGAGACGGGCATGCTGCCGTTTGAAGAGCAGGTCCTCGGCTACATCCACGACACGGGCAACCATGTGCTCTACCGCGTCACTCCCATGTACAACGAAGAGGAACTTCTCTGCCGCGGCGTGCGCCTTGAGGCCCAATCGGTCGAGGATCACGGCAAGACGCTGTGTTTCCACGTGTACTGTTATAACCTGCAACCGCATGTGCAGATCGACTACGCCACCGGCCGCAATCAGGCCTCAGGGGACTAGCCCTACCCACGACAAGAACCGATTTGCAATCCCCTAGGGATCAAAAAGGGCCGCTCCGGATCACCCAGAGCGGCCCTTGCATCGACATGCGTGGCACAGACAAAGCCACACGTTACTTAGCTCGGCCCTCCTCATAGCGCTCGACCAGCTTGGCCTGAACGTCATAAGGCACCTGCTCATAGCCTGCAGGCTTCATGGTGAAGTCGCCCGTGCCGCGCGTGATGGAGCGCAGGCGCGTCGAGTAATCCGTCAGCTCGGCCAGCGGCGCCTGGGCAATGACCACGGTGTCTCCGCGCTCATCGGTCTCCATGCCCGTCACGCGACCGCGCGAGGCCGAGATGTCGCCCATCACGGCACCGGCGTAGCTCTCGGGGATCGTCACCGTGATTTCCTCGATGGGCTCCAGCACCACGGGGTCGGCATCGGCACATGCCTTGCGCAGGCCAATGCGAGCCGCCGCGCGGAACGCCATCTCGTTGGAGTCGACGCTGTGATACGAGCCGTCGTACACCGCGACGCGAATGCCCGTGAGCGGATAGCCGGCAATAATACCGTCCTTCATGGTCTCCTGGACGCCCTTGTCCACGGCGGGAATCAGCGAGCGCGGAATGCGACCGCCCACGACCTCGTCCACGAACTCATAGCCGTCGCTCGTGCCGTCGGGCCCAATGAGCGGCTCCACGCGCAGCCAGCAGTCGCCGTACTGACCGGCGCCGCCGGTCTGCTTCTTGTGGCGACCCTGGGCGCTCGCCGTGCGGCGGATGGTCTCGCGATACGGAATGCGGATCGGCACGCTCTTGGCGGCGACCTTGGTGCGGTCCTCCAGACGGTTGAGCAGTACCGAAACCTGTGCCTCACCAACGGCGGAGATAATGGTCTGGCCAGTCTCCTCGTCGCGGTCGATGCTCATGGTCGGGTCTGCCTTGCAGGCCTTCTCGATAAACGTATAGAGCTTCTCCTCGTCGCCGCGATTCTCGGCCTCGATGGCAATGCGGTACTGCGAGTTGGGGAACTTAAACGCCGCAGCCTCGACCTTGCCGGTAATCGAGAGCGTATCGCCCGTCTCGGCAGCCAGCTTGGGCGCCACAATGATGTCGCCGGCATAGGCATGGCCAACCTCGGTCATATCGCGGCCGCACATCACATACAAGTGAGCCAAACGATCGCTCTTGCGGGTACGCGCGTTGACCAACTCAAGACCCGGCTCAAGCGTGCCCGTCAGCACCTTGATAAAGCTGATGCGGCCCTGCTGCGGATCGGCCAGCGTCTTAAACACAAACGCCACCGGACGGTCATCGTCACTCGAAATCTTAAGCGAATCACCGTCGATGAGCGGCATCTCGCCGTAGTCGGTCGGCGCCGGGAAGTACGTGGCGATGTCGTCCATCAGCGAGTTGACGCCCTGCTCCTTAATGCAATCGCCCGCAAAGACCGGCACAAAGATGCGCTCGGCGATCGCCTTAGACAGCAGGCCTTCAAGCTCCTCCTGCGTCAGCGTCTCCTCGCCTTCCAAGTACTTCATCATCAGTTCGTCGTCAGCCTCGGCCACCAGCTCGCACAGATGGTCATGGGCTTCCTCGGCCTGGGCACGATACTCCTCGGGAATCTCCGACTCAACGGCCTCGGCGCCGTTGCAGTGGCGTGCCTTCATGCGCACCAGGTCGATGATGCCGTCAAAGTCCTCGCCCTCGCCCCAGCCCAGGGTCACAGCGCCCAGTCGCGTACCGAAGCGCTCCTGCAGCAGGTCCATCGTGGTCGCAAAGCTGGCCTCGGAGCGCGACAGGCGGTTTACAAACACCGCACGCGCCAGACGCAGGTCCTCGGCGGCATACCAGAGTTTAACCGTTGTAGGCTGCGGGCCGGCCTCGGCGTCGACCACAAACAGAGCCGTCTCGCAGACGCTCATCGCGGCATAGGCGTCGCCGATAAAATCGGGATAGCACGGGGCATCGAGCACGTTGATGCGCGCGCCCTTCCAGTCGATCGGCGCGATGGTCGTCGAAATGGAAAATGCACGCTTGACCTCTTCGGGGTCATAGTCGAGCGTGGGCTTGGTGCCGTCGTGGCCGCCCAGGCGGGCGGTCTTGCCGGAAAGGTGGAGCATGGCCTCGGCGAGTGAAGTCTTGCCCACCCCGCCTTGGCCTACGAGCACCACGTTCCTTACGTTACCGGTCTTGGGAGCACCCATGATGACCTCCTTGCAGGGCCGCGCGCAATGCGCGACGCCAACGGGGAGAGTTCGCGGTCGGTGCCGTCCCGGGAGCAGCATGGTCGGCAGCCGAGCCGACTCACCCTCCAAATGTCCTATGCCACCACCCTACCCTTGCAGTCGCCTGTCCATGCATACCTTTCGGCGCACGTATGAATACAGGCGGCGAGAGGAAGAGACAAGCTTGTGAGTCGATTATTGAACCCCGTCGACGCAAACAAAAAGCCGCCACAGACCGTAAGACCTGCGGCGGCTTCGCCTCAATTAATAGTCGAGTAAATACCTGAGCCTATCCCTCGATACGGCTCAAGAACTCACGCGTGCGCTGCTCGCGCGGATGGTCGATGACCTGCTCGGCAGGTCCCTCCTCGACAATACGACCGCCGTCCATAAAGACCACGCGGTCGGCAACGTCGCGGGCAAACTGCATCGCGTGTGTCACGATCACCATCGTCATATTCTGCGCAGCGAGGTCCTTAATGACGCGCAGTACCTCGGCCGTCAGCTCGGGATCGAGCGCCGAGGTCGGCTCGTCAAAGAACAGGATCTCCGGGTCGAGCGCCAGGGCGCGGGCAATACTCACGCGCTGCTGCTGACCGCCCGAAAGCTCACAAGGAACCTTATTCTCGTTGCCCATAAGCCCCATCTGAGCAATCAATTCATACGCACGAGCTTCCGCCTGCTCGCGCGGGCGCTTAAGCACGCGGATCGGGGCATCGGTGATGTTTTTCATCACCGTATAGTGCGGGAACAGATTGTAGTTCTGAAACACCAGGCCAAACCGCGAACGCGCCTGCTTGGGAACATCTCCCTTCGCATATATCGCACCCGATCCCGCATCCGTCGCAACCGCAAGGTCGCCAAACGAAAGCGAGCCGCCGTCGAGCGTCTCGAGCAGCGTAGCGCAGCGCAGCAGCGTGGACTTACCGCCACCCGAAGGCCCGATAATCGCCACGACCTCACCGCGCTTGACTTCGAGTGAGATATCCTTGAGCACCTCATTGCCGCCAAACGCCTTACGCGCGTTCGTTATCATCATTACCGTTCCGAACACGGGAACCTCCATGTGTTTGAGAAGTCAGCGAGCGTGTGGCTGACGAGACAATGTGCTTCGAAAGAGGAGCGCCGCGTACTTCTGTACGCAAGCGACGGTTTGAGGAGCAGATTGGCCGTCAGGCACGCGCGCAGCGTCGAGCAGTCCGCCGTTCGCTAGAACGGCGGAACGATCTAGTCATGATAATAGTCCAGCTTCTTTTCGGCAGCGCCCAGCAGCATCTCGACCACAAAGTTAAAGACCCAGTAGATCAACGCCGCAATCGCAAACGGCACCATGCTCACCTGCGAGGCGACCAGCGCCTTGGCGGTCGAGAACATCTCACCCACGCCAATGGCAAACGCCAGCGACGTGTCCTTGACCAGTGTGATGATCTCGTTGCCCATCGCCGGCAGAATACGCTTGGCGACCTGCGGCATCACGATATACAGAAACGTCTGCAGACGCGAGTAGCCCAGCACCTCGGCGGCCTCATATTGACCGCGCGGAATCGACTGCAGGCCCGAGCGATAGATCTCGGCAAAGTAGCCGGCGTAGTTGATGATGAATGCCACGACGCACGCCGTCCATTTGGAATCGGGCGTGAGCGAGATGCCAAACACGTAGTACGGGGCAAAGTAGATCGCAAACATCTGCAGCATAAGCGGCGTGCCGCGCATGACCGAAATATAGATGCGCGCGATCCAGCGAAGCGGCGCAATTTTGCTCATGCGCATAAACGCCATGGGAATTCCCAGCGGAATCGACCCCAACAGCGTCAGCACAAACAGCTGCAAGCTGACCAAGAATCCCTGGCCAAGCATCTGCATCATGACCTGAATAGACAACCCAAGCTCTCTTTCACAGTAACGGAACAGCGAACCCAATGCTAAAGCGGGTTTTCCAGGTGCCCGAGTTTGCCGTGAAAGAGGAGCGCCGCGTACTAAATGTACGCAAGCGACGGTTTGAACGGCAAAATCGGGTGCCTGGGAAAGCCGCTATTTGAGCACCCAGTTGTCGAAGGAAAGACCATAGCTTGAATACTTATCGCACAGGTCCTTGACCGTACCGTCCTCATAGAGTGCCTTGAGCGACTCGGTCACGGCATCGGCGGACTTGGTGTCGCCCTTCTTGAAGCCAACGGCGTAGTGCTCGCTGGACAGCGGCTTATCAAGCTGCGTATAGGCATCGGGCTTTGCGGCAAGCTGATACTGGGCAATCGAAAGGTCGCAAGCCACGGCATCGACCGCGCCGCTCTCGAGCTGCATAAACGCCGTGTTGTACTCACCGATGGTATCGAGCGTGGCAAACGTCGCGGCCAGATCCTTCTGGTCGCCCTCGAGCACATCCTGCGCGGCGGAATCAGTCTGGGTAATCACGGTCTTGCCGGCAAGATCGTCCCAGCTCTTGATGCCCGCGTCCTTCTTGACCACGAGCACCTGCTCGTTGAGCATGTACGGCTCGGAGAACGTGTAGTCATCCTCGCGGCCCTCCATGGTAAAGCCATTCCAGATGCAGTTGATGGCGCCGGAGTTGAGCAGCGTGTCCTTGGCATCCCAATCGATGGCCTCGTATTTGACCTCCCAGCCCTGCTTATCAGCAACGGCCTTGGCCAGATCGAGGTCAAAGCCCGTGTACTCGCCATCGTCGCCCACAAAGCCGTACGGAGGATAGGACTTGTCAAAGCCCACCACGAGCTTCTTGGACTCCGCGGCGCCCTTCACGTCCTTGGCCGCGGCAGAACCGGCAGCAGAGCCCTTACCGGCGCCACCGCCACAGCCGACAAGACCAAGGCCGAGCACCGTGGCGAGCGAGCCGGCTAAACCAACAAACTGACGACGAGACATATCGGTATTCATGGTATTCCCCCTTGATGGCACTTTAGTTAGGTAAAGTGAGTCATGTAACGTTCAGAATCATACACTTTACCTTGATAGAGTACAAGGGAGAGGTTGCCCGCCGGGCGCCGGGGCAGGGGTTAAGTTTG
>CATYIU010000011.1:0-52399 GCA_958407445.1 uncultured Collinsella sp. | reverse complement strand
GCTATTTATTCAGTCCAAGTTTCGGGGCGCAGTTCACTGTCCCCTTTGTGGTGGTCGGGCGGCCGGCATAGAAAAAAGTCCCCGCCGGGCGTGTGCTCGACGGGGACTTTGCCGTTTGGTGGCTAGCGCTGCAGGTGATTACTCACCCAGCAGGCTCTTGGTGATCGAAGCGGCGGCCTTCTTGCCGGCGCCCATCGCCAGAATGACCGTAGCGGCACCGGTGACGATGTCGCCGCCAGCCCAGATGCGGGGATCGGTGGTCTGGCCGGTCTCCTCGTCGGCAACGATGTAGCCCCACTTGTTGAGCTCCATCTTGCCGCCGATCTTGGCAGCGAAGGGGTTGGCGTTGGTGCCGATAGCCGAGATCGCGACGTCGCAGGGGATCTCCTCGATGGCGCCCTCGATGGGCACCGGGCGACGACGGCCGGACTCGTCAGGCTCGCCGAGCTCCATCTTCTGGACCTTGACGGCGCACACGGAGCCGTCCTCGCCAGCGACAAACTCGAGCGGGGAGACGAGCGGCAGAACCTCGACGCCCTCGGCCTTAGCATGGTGCAGCTCGGCGCGACGGCAGGGCATCTCGTCCTCGGTACGGCGGTAAGCGATGATGGCGTGCTCGGCGCCCAGACGCTTGGCGGTACGGACGGCGTCCATAGCCACGTTGCCGCCGCCAAAGACGACGACGTTCTTGCCGTGCTTGGTGGGGGTGTCGTACTCGGGGAACTTGTTGGCCTTCATCAGGTTCACGCGGGTGAGGTACTCGTTCGCGAAGAAGACGTTGGGCAGGTTCTCGCCGGGGACGTTGAGGAACTTGGGCAGGCCTGCACCGGTCGCCACGTAGATGGCGTCGAAGCCCTGCTCAAACAGCTCCTCGGCCGTGGCCATGTTGCCCACGACGGAGTTGTACTCAAACTTGACGCCCATGTCCTCCAGGCCGTCAATCTCGCGCTTGACGACTGCCTTGGGCAGACGGAACTCGGGGATGCCGTAGACCAGCACGCCGCCGCCGGTGAAGAAGGCCTCAAAGACGGTGACGTCAAAGCCGTTGCGGGCGAGCTCGCCGGCGCAGGTGATGCCAGACGGGCCGGAGCCGACGACAGCGACCTTCTTGCCGTTCTTGGGGGCCATCTTGGGCGTGGAGGCGAGCTCGGGGCGGTCACCCAGGAAGCGCTCGAGCTGGCCGATGGCCACGGGCTCGGACTTCTTACCACGGATGCACTTGCCCTCGCACTGGTTCTCCTGCGGGCAGACGCGGCCGCAGATGGCGGGAAGCATGGAGTCCTCGCGGATGGTATCGAGAGCGCCGCCGAAGTCCTTCGCGCGGATCTGCTCGATAAAGCGGGGGATGTTGATGTTGACGGGGCAACCCTCAACACAGAACGGCTTCTTGCAGTTGAGGCAGCGCTCGGCCTCGGCCAGCGCCATCTCCTCGGTGAAGCCCTTGTCGACGGGGCGGAAGTCGCAGGCGCGCTCGGCAGCCGGCTCCTCGTTATCGGGGGTGCGGGGCGACTTCATATCGGCAACGAAACGACCGTTAACTAGTGGCATGCGCAGCTCTTTTCCTCATAGGCCTTGAGGGACTCGCCCTCTTCGGAACGGTAAGCGGCCTGGCGGGCACGAAGGTCATCCCAGTCGACCAGGGTGGCATCGAAGTCGGGGCCGTCGACGCAAGCGAACTTGGTCACGCCGCCCACCTCGACGCGGCAGCAGCCGCACATGCCGGTGCCGTCAACCATGATGGGGTTGAGCGACGCGGTGATGGGGGTGTCGTACTTCTGGGCGGTGAGGGTCGAGAACTTCATCATCGGAACGGGGCCGACGCAGAAGACCTGGCTCACGGCCTTGTCCTGCAGCAGGCGCTCCAGCGGAGCGGTGACAACGCCCTGCTCGCCGTAGGAGCCGTCGTCAGTGGTGATGTGGATGTGGTCCTCGTCGAGGAGCTCGCGGAACTGGTCCTCCATGAGCAGGAGGTCCTTGGTGCGGGCGCCCATGATGGCGTGCACCTCGTGACCGGTCTCGACCAGGTGTTTGGCGACCGGGAAGGCAATTGCCAGGCCGACGCCGCCGCCAATGACGGCGCAGGGGCCCTCGGCCATCTCGGTGGGAACTCCCAGCGGGCCCACGACGTCGCGCAGCGACTCGCCGGCCTCATAGGTGGAAAGCATCTCGGTGGTCTTGCCGATCACCATAAAGATGAACTCGACCCAACCCTCGTCACCGTTCCAGCCAGCCAGGGTAAACGGGACACGCTCGCCCGTCTCGTTGGCGCGAACCATGAGGAACTGTCCAGCGTGCGCATGCTTGGCGATTGCGGGCGCCTCGATGCGGAACTTGAACACCTTCTCAGAGAACTGCGTCTTCTCCAGGATCTTATACATAGAACCCCTCTCTTGTTAGGGCGGCCGAACCGTGCCTCCACGGAAATGGACGGCAGCCCGAATAAAACCGTACGCGCACAGGCGTTGTGCAGACATACGGTGCAAATTATACCCTCATGGACATGCTGTTTACGTGTATCTTCGGCAGGCGGAAAAGTGACCTGCCAAAAAGGGACAGGTTTATTTCGGCAGGTTTTATCAGGCAAAACGGCAAAGGGGGCCGGCCTCGCGCTTTGGTGAGGCCGGCCCCCTTTTGAGGCATTGCATATGTATGGCGGCGCAGGGTTTATTACGATGCGGCCGTTGCGGCGTTTCCGCACATAAAACCTGCCAAAATAAACCTGTCCCTTTTTGGTAGGTTTTAGTGTTTGCCGTTGGCGGAGGCGGAGCCGTTGACGTGGTCGCGGGCATAGATCACGCCGTGCACGATGGCGAGGCCCGCAGCGTCGGCGGCGCGGGCGCAGGTGTCCTGGAAGTCCTCGGCCTCGCGGGCGCGCAGCTGCTTGAGCACGTAGTCTGCCACGGGCATTTTGCCGGGAGGGTTGCCGATGCCGGTGCGGATACGGCTAAAGTCGCGGCTGCCCATCTTGTCGATGATGGAGCGCAGGCCGTTGTGGCCGGCGTGGCCACCGCCCACCTTAACACGTACGTCGCCGGCGGGAATGTCGAGCTCGTCGTGGATCACGAGCAGCTCCTCGGCCTTGATCTTGTACTCGCGGCAGAGCTTGGAGATGGGCCCGCCCGAGGTGTTCATGTACGACTGAGGCTTGACCAGTACAATCTGGCGCTTACCGCCCTCTTCCTCGGGATCGTTGATGTTGATGAGCGCGACCTCGGCGCCGGCCTGGTTTTTCCAGTACGTGACGCCGGCCTGACGGGCCAGCTCGTCGATCGCCTTAAAGCCGGCGTTGTGGCGGGTCTCGGCATATTCCTCGCCCGGGTTGCCAAGCCCGGCAACCATGCGAATCTTAAGCGGCTGTGCAGCTGCCATATTTGTCCTTCCGTTACACATAAAAGTTTAATCAACGACAAAGGCTACCACGCCCGCCGAAGGCGAGACTTCGTTTCAGCGAAATCCCACCAGACAAAAGCGCGGCCGCGGCAGAGCGAGCCGTCGGAACAGAAGAAACCCCCGCGCGACCTTTGCGAAGCAAGGGGGAGCGCGGGGGTTTCTTCTGTTCCGACGGCGATGCGCCGGGTTGCAAGGACGATGCGATTACAGCGCGAAGTCGCCGCCGACGAGCGTGGAGACGGGCTCCTCGTGGTAAACGGCGGAGATGGCCTGAGCGAACTCCTCGGCGACCGAGATGGTCTTGATCTTGCCGCCGACCTCGACGGGAATGGCGTCGGTGACGACGCACTCGACGATGGGGGCGTCGTTCAGACGCTCGATGGCCGGACCGGAGAAGATGCCGTGGGTGGCGCAGACGTAGATGTCGCCGGCGCCCATAGCCTTGAGCTCCTTGACGTTGGCGCACAGGGTGCCAGCGGTGTCGATCATGTCGTCGTTGATGATGCAGGTCTTGCCCTTGATGTCACCGATGATGCCCATGACCTCGGCGGCGTTGTGGCGCGGACGGCCCTTGTGGGCGATGGCCAGGTCGCAGCCGAGCATGTCGGACAGCTTCTTGGCGGCCTTGGCACGACCCACGTCGGGGGAGACGACAACCAGGTTGTCGGTGTCGAAGTGCATGGCGTTGTAGTACTGGCCAAACAGCGGCAGTGCGGACAGGTGGTTGACCGGGATATCAAAGAAGCCCTGGATCTGACCCTGGTGCAGGTCGAGGGTGATGATGCGGTCGACGCCGGCGCGCTCGAGCAGGTTGGCGACGAGGCGGGCGGTGATGGGCTCGCGCGGGCCGGCCTTACGGTCCTGGCGGGCATAGCCGTAGTGGGTGATGACGGCGGTGATGGAGCGGGCGGATGCGCGCTTGGCAGCGTCGGTGGCGATGAGCAGCTCCATGAGCATGTCGTTGACGTTGCCGCCGGCCACGGACTGAATCAGGAAGACGTCGGCGCCGCGGACGGTCTCGTCGTAGCGGGCGTAAATCTCACCGTTGGCGAACTGCTTTAGCGTAAGGCCCGAAAGCTCGACCCCAAGGTACTCAGCAATCTTCTGAGCGAGGGGACGGTTGGAGGAACCGGAATACACGCGGATGGACTTGCGCATATTCTCCGACTTCTCGGGATCATTAATCGGCATTACCCTTCTCCTTTATACATCGAATGCCATATAGATGCCTTGTTGCATTGTAACCGCGCGGCGGGGTTTATCGGGTCCTGATAACGTCTTTACCGCCAACGGACACGAACCGACCACTCATCCGGCCGCGCAGGTCAGCATAGAAAAAGGAGCCGCCCCCATGGAGCAGCTCCTTTTGTGCTTGGTAAAACGTTATACCTCGTCGTCCTCGTGCAGACGGCGGCGATAATCGGCGGCCCAGCCCTCAATGTTTACCTGACGGGCGCGGCCCAGGCCGAGCGCGTCTGCCGGGACCGGCTCGGTGATGACGGAGCCGGCGGCCACGAGTGCACCGTCGCCGATCTGGGCGGGCGCGACCATCATGGTGTCGGAGCCAATGAAGGCATCCTTGCCGATGACGGTCTTGTGCTTGTGGACGCCGTCGTAGTTGCAGGTGATGGAGCCCGCGCCCACGTTGACGCCGGAGCCCATGGTGGTGTCGCCGATGTAGGACAGGTGCGGCACCTTTGAGCCCTCGCCGATCGTGGACTTCTTGATCTCCACGTGCGTGCCGGCCTTGGAGCCGTCGAGCATGTGGGTGCCCGGGCGCAGGTAGGCGCGCGGGCCGCAGTCGACGCCGTTCTCGATGACGGCCTCGATGGCGATGGTCTCATCGATGGTGCAGCCGCTGCCGACGGTGGTGTCGGTGAGGCGGCTGTTGGGGCCGAGCTGGCACTCCTCGCCCACGGTGACGTGGCCGATCAGATGCGTCTGCGGCCACACGACGGTGTCGCGGCCGATGGTGGCGTCGGGGCCGATCCAGGCCTGCGTGGGGTCGATGAAGGTAACGCCCTCGGCCATCCAGTGCTCGTTGATGCGGTCGCGCGCGATGGCGGTAAGCTGTGCGAGCTGGATACGGCTGTTGACGCCCAGGCCGTCGCGGTAGTCGTCGCAGTGGAAGATGGAGACTGCCTGGCCGTGGCCCTTGAGGATCTCGAGCATGTCGGGCAGATAGTACTCGGACTGCGCGTTGTCGTTGCCGATCTCGTCGATGTGGGCGGCGAGCTGCGCGCCGTCGAAGGCGTAGCAGCCGGCGTTGCACTCCAGCAGTGTGGCGGCCTGCTCGGGCGTGCAGTCCTTCTGCTCGATGATGCGCTCGATCTGACCATCGGCGCTCAGCTTGATGCGGCCGTATCCGAAAGGATCGGGCGGGGTCATGGTCATGACGGTGCAGGCGAGCTCGCCGGTGGCGACGGTTTGCGCGAACTTGGCGACGGTGTCGGCGGTGATGAGCGGCAGGTCGCCGTTGAGCACGACGACGGGGCCTTGCGTGATGCCACAGGCCTCGAGCGCGACCTTCACGGCATGACCGGTGCCCAGGCGCTCGGTCTGCTCGACGCACTCGACCTTGGTGGCGCTGTTGGCGTAGGCGCCGTCGATGAGGGCGCGCATCTCGTCGGCGTGGCTGCCGATGACAACCACGACGCGGCTGCAGCCGGCCTTGATGGTAGCGTCGACGATCCACTGGACCATGGGCTTACCCAGGATCTTGTGCGAAACCTTGCAGTGGTTCGACTTCATGCGGGTGCCCTCGCCGGCAGCGAGGATAATTGCGGTTGCGTCCATGTGATCTCCTGTTACGTTATAGAGACGTGTGTTTGGAAACGATACACGGCGCAATATGATACCGCAGGCATATGACGAGCGCGTAACGATTGGTTTGCGGCGGTTGAGGCTTGCGCCGCCGGCGTGGCGTTTGCACTGCGTGCGTGCGGCGTTGGCGGTGCTGCGGAGCTGTTGTTTGAGCGAGGGAACGGGGGTGCCCGTGGATAACATACGAGAGGAGTTTGGCGGCGGGCCCGTCGCGGCATTCTCGATGTCGCATCCGGCTGTGCCGGCACTCTATATAGTGCTGACGCTGGGGCTCACTATGTTCTCGATGCAGCCGGTACTGATCGCGCTGTCGCTCGCAGGCGGGCTGGCGTATGGATTTGCGACGCGTGGGGCTGCCCGCACGCTGGGCGCGCTCCGCTGGCAGCTGCCGGTGATTTTGATCGTCGCGCTGCTCAATCCGCTGTTTAGCGCCTCGGGTTCGACGGAGCTGTTCCGTATTGGCATGCGCGCGGTGTATCTGGAGAGCATGGTATACGGCCTGTGCATGGGCGGGCTGTTTGTGGCGAGCGTGTTGTGGTTTGAGGCGGCGGCATCGATGCTCGAATACGACAAGGTACTCGCGCTGCTGGGCAATGCCGCGCCGGTGATTGCGCTCATGATCTCGATGTGCATGAGGCTTATCCCGCAGTTTTTGCGCCGCGGTCGTACGGTGCTGGCGGTGCAGGATGCGATTGATGTGCCGGGCAGCGCGCCGGCCGACCCCGTGCGTTCGCGTTTGCGGGCATCGAGTGTGTTGATGGGCTGGGGCATGGAAGATTCGCTGGAGCGCGCGGACGCGATGCGCTCGCGCGGGTGGGGTGCCGCGACGCGTCGTACGACGTATGCGCGGTATCGACTGGGGCGCAGCGACGTTGCCGCGCTGGCTGGGCTTGCGGTGTTTGGTGCCGCCGCGGTGGCGGTGGCATGGACCGCGACAACGCAGTATTCGTTTTATCCGCAGCTCTCGGTGCCGGCGCCGTGGCGGGGCTATGTCGTGTACGCTGCCTGGATGATGCTGCCTTGCGCGTCGCACGCGATTGATGAGAAGAGGTTTGGCTGATGGCTCGGTTGGATAGGGGCCCGGTGTCGGGCGCGGCGTGCGGCCCGGATATTCCGGCGATTGAGGTGCAGGGCCTTAGTTTTGCCTATCCCGGGGCCGAGGCACCGGTGCTCGAGGGGCTTGATTGGCGTGTTCCCCAAGGTGCATTTGCGCTGCTTGTTGGCGGTACCGGTTCGGGCAAGTCGACGCTGCTGTCGCTGCTCAAGCCCGAGATCGCGCCGGCGGGCGAGCGCACTGGTGATGCGCGCGTGCTGGGCGAGAACGTTGCCGACATGGACGTGCGGGCATCGGCGGAGCGCGTGGGCTATGTGTTCCAGGATCCCGAGAACCAGATCGTGTGCGAAACCGTGTGGCACGAGATGGCGTTTGGCCTGGAAAACTTGGGGCTAGCACGTGATGAGATGCGCCGTCGCGTAGCTGAGACCAGCTATTTCTTTGGTCTGGAGGACTGGCTTCATCGCGATACCGATACGCTTTCGGGCGGCCGCAAGCAGCTGCTGTCGCTTGCCGCCGTCCTGGCGCTGCGTCCGCGTGTGCTGCTACTCGACGAGCCCACGTCTCAGCTCGATCCCGTTGCCGAGAAGAATTTTCTGCACGCGCTGTTTCGCGTGAACCGTGAGTTGGGCTGCACGGTTGTTGTGGCTACGCATCAACCGCGTCCAATGCTCGAGTATGCGACGTGTGCGTACCGGATTGAGGACGGTCGCGTGCGCGAGGTGGCGGATATGGCTTCTTTGGGACGCCGAGAATCGTTGTTTTCCGACGACATGTTGGGGTGGGGTGCCGTCCGATGTGCAAAAAACGGAGTATTCAGCAGGCGTGAGGACAATTTGGGCTCTCTGGAGCCGCCCGGGGACGTATCGAGCGCGAAAAAAAGTTCGGAATTGGACAAATCGTCCGAATTTGTGGCGCAAACGTCGCTCGAGAACGGCTCGGAAGCCTTCCCGCGCACGGATGGGAGCAGAATACTCCAAAAAATGCACGGCGGGTCGGCTACCACCCTGGCAGGGAGCTGGTTTCGCTACGATCGCGCGGGCGGTTGGGTGCTGCGCGGGCTCGACGTGGCGTTTTCGGCCGGTGCGGTGCATGCGGTCGTGGGCGGCAACGGATGCGGTAAGTCGACGATGCTCTCGGTGCTGGCGAAGACCGCCAAGCTGCAGCGCGGCCGCATGGTGCGCGGAGCGGCCTCGGCGGCGCTGCTGCCTCAGAACCCCAAAGCATTGCTGGTTGCCGAGACGGTTCACGATGAGCTGATGGAATGGGCCTCGACCTGCGGATATGACGAGAACTTGGCGCGGGAGCGTGCGGCGAGCTTGGGGCTGTCGGGTCTGGATGGGCGCCACCCCTACGATCTTTCGGGCGGACAGCGCCAACTGCTTGCGTTGGCAAAGCTACTGCTAATCGGCCCCGAACTGCTATTGCTCGATGAGCCCACCAAGGGTCTGGACCTGGCCAGCCGCCGCATTATCGCCCGCGCCCTGCGCGACCATGCGCGGGCTGGCGGCACCGTCATCATGGCAACGCACGACCTGGATTTTGCCGAGCAGGTAGCCGACGACATCGCCATGATGTTTGATGGCGAGATCGCCTGCATGGAGCCGCCGACCGACTTCTTTGCCGACAACGTGTTTTATAGGGCGTGAGCGGGTTCGCGGGCGAGAACGGTCTTACTGCTTGAGCGCCGTGTACTGCTGAAGGAGCGCCATGAGCCCAACGCGGCTGTTGACCTGTGTTTTTCGAAAGATGTTCTCCAGATGCTTTTTAACGGTGCCAGTGCTGATGGAGAGCTCTTCGGCGATGGCCGCGTTGTCCATGCCCGATAACACGCAACGACACACATCGATTTCGCGCGCTGAGACGTCGTAGTCGTGAGCAAATACGATTTCAGACGAGCTGCGGTCGGCGCGCACACGCCATTTTGATAGTCGGTTCGTGAGGTGTGGTTCGATGAGCTCAAGGATTTGAACTTCGCGATCGCTAAAGTCGCCCTCTTCTTTCTTGCGATTAAGATTGAGCGATCCCAAAAAGCCCTCGTCATTAAAGAAACTGACGTTGACGACGTGGCGGCCGCCAAGATAATCCTTCATATAACTGCTGTCGATATCGCCAGGGCTGAGCTGATCGGACTCGCGCAGCACCGTCGAGCGCGTAAGATTGCGGTGGGCGACGATCATGTCCTGCTGCCAGTACTTTTCGGTGTAGAGCTCGAGCATCCCAGCGGGGACATCGAGGCCAAGAGGGTCAAGAAAGACGCGCGTTTTCCATTCTTGCGGGGTGGATACGAGATCCCTGGAAAGGTCGCTCAGGAAAAATGCAGCCGACTCGTAGGGGATGAGAAAACGCAGCTTTTTGAGGACGGTCGAGCGAAACTCGCGGTCGCTGTCGATGGAATTAATCGAAAGCACGAGATCGTTTAAGCAGAGCCATTCAGAATCGGACAAAAAGCTCAAGATGACCTCCGATGAGATTGCGTAGTGGTTTAGCTGGCATTTTAGTTAATTTGCGTAGAGATACTACTCCTTTTTTCGAATGATGATAAGCCGTTAGCCGAATGGTTTCGGTGAGGGACCAATCGCAAAATATGAATACCTAAGAGCCAGGGCCCGGTTCTCCAAGCTGTTTGATTATTCCGACTTATTAAAGGAGTCATCATGGAAGAGAAGCTTCCTTCATGGCGTTGGGCGATTGTTTCAGTCGTTTGCTTGCTGTGCTTTATGGCTAACTACATGCAGTACCAGGTCTCAGCACTCGCCGTCGAGGTCATGCCTATGCTCAATATCGATACCGTCGGCTTTTCGATGCTGTTCCTCGTTCCTATGCTTACCGCCGTTTTCTTCTCAATTCCGCTGGGTGCCCTTGGTGACCGTATCGGTTCTAAGAAAGTTGTCACGGTTTGCACCGCAATTTCGGTTGCCGGCGGTTTTCTCCGTTGCTTTACGCTCGATTCGTTCACGATGCAGATGGCATCGATGTTCCTGATTGGCATGGGAATCTCGGCACTCAACGCCAACCTCATCAAGGTGCTCGGCACCTGGTTCCGTGAACAGACTGGTTTCGCCATGGGCTTGTTCTACGCGGCTTCGTGCGTTGCCATCGTTGTCGCTCAGATCTGTGCTGGCTTGTTCGGCAGCGTCTTTAACTCTTATATGGTCGCTGCTGTCGTCATGACCATCTCCTGGGTTCTTTGGATTGTGCTTGACCGAGATGTGCCCGAGGGGCAATCGCTCCCCGAGCCCGAGCCCGTGCTCGACTACCTCAAGGTTGCTATCAAGAGTCCTGGCGTGTGGCTAATCTCCATCGGCGTCGGTTTTGGACTTGCCTCTACCACTGCCTATGCCGGTTTCCTGCCTCAGGCGCTTCAGCTTGGCAAGGGCATAGACGTCGCCACTGCTGGTTTCATGGCCGCAATTGTTACCGTTGGCAGCTTTTTCGGCTGCATCGTTGGGCCTGCGTTCTGCGATAAGCTTGGAAAGTTCAAGGGTTTTCTCATCGTCACTACTCTCATCGGTGCCATATCGATGTTCGTGACGTGGTACACCCCGGTCGGCTTCCTTCTGTGGACGATTTTGGTCATCAATGGCTTCTTTACCGCCATCAACGGCCCGATTATGCAGTCCATGCCTGTTCTCCTTCCCGAGATTGGTGATAAGTATGCCGGTTCCGCTGGCGGTATCGTGGGCACCATCTCCCTGCTCATGAGCTATTTCCTGCCCATCGGTATCTCTGCCGTTGCTGGTGCCGACTACACTGTGAACATGGGTCTCGAGAGCCTCTGCTTCCTGCTTTCCGTAGTTCCGGTTTTCTTCCTGCCCGAGCTCGGCCGCAAGGCCATGCAGGCTGCCGCCGCTAAGGATGGTGAGTAGCCATGGAGGCGGTAGTTCCCGCTGATATCGTCCTCAAGACGACGGCGTTGTTTACTGCCGAGGAACTTGAGCCTCACGCCGGATGCGTTGCAGTTCGCGGCAGCGAGATCGTGGCTGTGGGCTCGCCCGACAAGGTGCAGCCGTTTATCGGTCCCGATACCGAGGTCATTGACGCCGGCAACAAACTGGTCATGCCCGGATTCAACGATTCGCACATGCACTTTGCGCTCGGCTCAATCCAGAAGGATGAAGACTTCTGTTGCGATCTGATGTTTCTGCCGAGCGAGCGGGCTTGCGTGGATGCTGTTGCCAAGTTTGCCGCCGAGCATCCTGACAATCCGTGGATTTACGGTCAGGGTTGGTATTCGCCCGCGTGGGAAAACCCGACTGACCCTGATTGCCGCAGCCTCGATGCGCTCGATATCGACCGCCCAATCGTGCTCTCGGACTTTTCAATGCACGTGGTGTGGTGCAATACTGCCGCGCTCAGGGCGGTCGGTATCGACCGCAATACCCCGACGCCTGAAGGTGGCCTTATCCGCCACTTTGACAACGGCGAGCCCAATGGCTTTCTGTCCGAGCCCCAGGCGACGAACATCTTGCTCGATGTTGTGCTCAATAAGCCGGACCTTGATGCGTCGTTGCTCAAGTCGATGCGCAAGTTCAACAAGCTCGGCATAACTTCGATTGGTGATATGTATCCTTTGGGCGTGACTACGCCCGGCGTGTACGACATCTATGACCGTCTGGCGAGCGAGGACCTGAGTACGCTGCGTATTAGCTACTATTCTGCGCTCGACGCTCCGATGTCAGAGTCGCAGGCCCTGCGTGTGCGTCATCACGGCGAGCGCGTCCGAATGGCAGGCCTCAAGTACATTTTGGACGGCTGTCCCGAGGCGTACACGGCCTACATGCATGAGCCGTATCTTAACGCTCCTACGGGGAAGGACTTTCGCGGCGAACCAGCATGCAACCAGGAGACGCTTGACCGCATGATGCTCGAGGCCAGCAAGAATGGCTTCGATGTTCGTATCCATGCTATCGGCGACGCATCGGCCACGATGATTATCGATGCCGTCGAGCGTGCCGAGGAGGTGTGCGGCAACAAGGGGGCGCGTTTTGCTATCGAGCATACAGATAACCTGAAGCTCGAGGATATTGCTCGCATGAAGCGCCTGGGCATTAATGCTGCGATTCAGCCGCAGCATCCCATCGGAGGCCTTGGGCAGGGCGTGTACGAGGAGTCTCTTGGCGAAGAGCGCATGAGCCACATGTGGCGCTATAGGGAAGAGGCCGATGGCGGAATCCACTTAGGGCTTGGTACTGACTGGCCTGCGGTGATGTCAATCGATCCTATCGATACCGTGTATGCTGCGGTGACGCGTAGCGAGTTTGACGGGCACCCGGCGGAGGGATACTTCCGCGAGAATGCCCTGACGCTCGGCGAGACGCTGCAAGCGCACACGCTCGGCTCAGCATATGTCGAGGGCTTTGAGCGCCGTTTGGGCAGCCTTGCCGCCGGCAAGCTTGCCGATATCGTCATCCTGTCGGGCAATCCGTTTGAAATGAACCCGATGGCGCTTCGCGATCTCGAAGTCGAGACGACGATCTTTAACGGACGCGTCGTCTATCGCAAGGATGAAGCATAGATAGGGTGATGAACGTGAGCAAAGGGACGGTCGAAAAATATGCCCTGCTGTTTGTGGTGTGCGGCATCGTGTTTGCTGCGAACTACGCGCAGTATCAGGTGTCGGGATTGGCACATCTGGTTGTGTCGGACCTGCATCTGACCTCGGCCGAGTTTTCAGCCGTCCTGTTTGCCCCGTTTGTTCCTGCCGTTGTATTCGGCATGCCTGTCGGCGTTTGCGCCGATCGATATGGCGTGAAGGTGCTCGTATTCATCGCATCGGCGATTTCTGCAATTGCAGCGGCTGCTCGCGCGGAGTGCGCATCGTTTGCGACGCTGTTCACGGCGACCATGCTTCTGGGCGCGGCACCATGCGTCGTGAATGCCATCGTTCTAAAAGTGCTTGGTTCCGCTTTTGGCGGAGAAACCGATAGGGCCATGGGATGGTTCTACGCTGCGGGGTCGGGCGGAATCGCCTGCTCGCTTGTAACCTCTCCTCTCTTTGCAACGCCCGGACGAGCATATGCCCTTGCTGCCGTTTTATTTGCCATGTTTGGATTGCTGTGGCTGCTGGTTGCGCCATCGGCAGATGTTCTGCAGGCTGCAGATGGCCTTGGCGTTCAGGGTGCGGAGCCTGCTTCGTCGTCGGCAAGTGCGTTTGCGACGGTAATCAAGATGCCGATGGTTTGGCTCGTGGCGATACTGCTTGGAGTCGCCCTTGCATCGGCTACGGCGTACTCGGGTTATCTTGTCTCGGCACTTGAGGCTTCAACCGAACCCCAGGTCGCCGGGCTTCTTGCCTCTTTCGTGACGCTTGGGTCGATTGTCGGCAGCGTGGCCGGTCCCTACGCGCGAGCGCAATTTGGCGACTATCGCGTGTTTATGGCCATCGCCGCAATGGCGGGGAGTGCCCTTATGTGGGCCGGAGAGGCTTTTGTCTCTCAGCCTTCTGTCGGGCTCATGTTTGCGATTGGCGTTTCGACTGCCGTCGCCGGTCCGGTCGTTCAGTCGCTACCCTACATGTTGCCCGAGGTGCGCGAGGGGCTTGCAGGAAGCGCCGGTGGCGTGGTGAGCACCGTTTCGCTGGGGCTTACGTTTTTGATTCCCGTGGCCCTCTCCTTCTGCATTGGCGAGAGCTATGAAACGCTTCTATTTGGGTGCGCTGTTTTGTTTGGCGCGACGGCGCTGGCGTCTCCATTCCTGCCGTCTCCCGATTCACTTATGTAACACCTGTTTTCGTCCTTTGGGCCTGGCCGACAAGGGCAAAAGGAGTTGGTCTACTTGACACTAAAAAAGAGTACCGCTGTGACCATTCTCAACGGCATCGTTAATCCTCTATTCATGTGTTCATTTCTGCCGATTGTTGAGGGAAAGCCTGGCTTAGATTTTCAGGGACTTACTGGTTTCTGGGGGCAGCTTATTCTGGCCATCGGTATTGCACAGTTCGTGGGTTTTTTGCCGCTCTTTGGCAAAGCAATTGAGACGTGCGTTGAGTTTTTTGGTTTTGATCGGAACACTCCGGGCGCACGGATTTGCGGAACCGTTGTGGGCGCTACTCTGCTCTTCTGCATTATCGGGCTATTTGAAGTCGCGTTTCAGTCAGGCGTTGGCGTTATCGACGGTGTGCCGTTTTTCTCGCGTTGGGTTCGCCTCGTGGTGGGCGGATGGGCCTTTGTCGTTGTGGGCGGCTTGCTGTTTGATCCTTTTGTCGCGGCCATTGCCGCTAAGGTTACGGGCAAATAGCGCCAAGACCGGTCGCGTGGCGAAAGCCTGATCGACTGGCAGCCAAGGCCGGCCGGGGGATTGGTCGGCCTCATTTTGCCCGTGCTACCATAAACGGACATTCGTTTGATGGGGGCTGCCGTTGTCACGCGTCTTGCAACATATGGAAATCCCGCTGTTGCTGGCGGTTCCTGCGGTGATGGCTGCGGCGTTGCTGGCAGGTATTGAGCAGGCGGCGCTTGCCATGCTTGTCGTGGTGGCACTGGTGCTTGCGCTGTTCTTTGCGGGCTACGAGGCGTCGCGCCCCGGCCTGCGCCAGATTATGCCAACGCTGGTTCTGGCGGCGTTGGCCGCGGCGGGGCGTATCTTGTTTGGCCCCATTCCCGACTTTAAACCCGTGAGTGCCATCGCCATTATCGCGGGGGCGACGCTTGGGCGTCGCAACGGGTTTATGGTCGGCGCGCTGGCGGCGCTGACCAGCAACTTCTTTTTTGGCCAGGGTATGTGGACGCCGTGGCAGATGTATGCCTGGGGACTCGTCGGCTATGTTGGCGGCGCCCGGGCGCATGCGGGTGCGTTTGACCGTGCGGATGGGACCGTGCGCATGCCGGCATTGCTTGCGTACGGTTTTGCATCGGGCCTGCTCTATGGCGTCGTGATCAACGCATACGACATCATCGGTTTTGTGCAGCCGCTCACGTGGGCAGGCGCCGTGGCGCGTCTTGCCACGGCAGTGCCGTTCGATATCACGCACGGACTCGCGACCTGCGTGTTTTTGGCCGCCCTGTACAAGCCCTGGTGTCGCCGCATCAACCGAGTCGTCGTGAAGTACGGGCTGTAGGGTTGGTTGTGCCGGGGCGGGAATCAATACTGTCGAAGTACCATTTCAAAACTATGCCGGTTTACGGGGCTAGATTGGCACAGGCAGGCCATACCGGCTTTTTTCGAAATAGAGTAAGCCGTTTACCTGCAGTTTTATTATTTCGGAATTGCGTATGGTTGGGGGTTTGCGATTTAGCCCCGTAAACCGGCATAGTTTTGAAATAGCCGGTTGACATGACGGGCATCGTGGCCCTCAGAGAGCCAAATTGATCCGTTTTCTTCCGTCCCCAGACGTCCCCGGGAATCAGCTGAACCCGCCCGCCACGAAATCGGCCCATCTACTACGCTTAGCCTGATACCCCCGACCATGACCGCGTTTTATGAAAAACCGCAGGCTTTCTACCTGCGGTTTTCTTTTCGTGTTGTTCGCTGTGGTTGAGGGTGGCGGCCTAAACGTAGTAGATGGGCAGGTTTCGTGGCGGGCGGGTTGCGCGAACACGCTCGCAAGACGAAAACGCCCCGCTTTTCTTCGTCTTTGGGAGATCAGTTGGGTTAGAGCTCAAGGGCGAGGGTAACGGGGCAGTGGTCGCTGCCAAAGATGTCACCGCGGATGCCCGTGTCGCGCACGTTGCCGGCGATTGCGTCGCTCACCAGGAAGTAATCAATGCGCCAGCCAGCGTTGTTTTTGCGAGCATTAAAGCGGTAGCTCCACCAGCTGTAGACGCCCTCGACGTCGGGGTTTGCCGCGCGCCAGGTATCGGTAAAGCCGGCATCGAGCAGCTCGGTGAACTTGCCGCGCTCTTCGTCCGAAAAACCCGCGTTGCCGCGGTTGGACTTGGGGTTCTTAAGGTCGATCTCCTCGTGCGCCACGTTAAAGTCGCCGCAGGTCACCACGGGTTTACCGGTCTCGCGCTCAAGTGCGCTCAAAAAGCCGCGGTAGGCATCGTCCCACGCCATGCGCACATCGATGCGGGCGAGCTCGTTTTGGGCGTTGGGCGTATAGACGTCGACAAACCAAAACTTATCGAACTCGAGCGCGCAGACGCGGCCCTCGGTTGCGGCCTGCGCCACGAGCTCTGCCGCCTCGCCCTCGCCGGCGTAGGGCAGCAGGGCATCGGCGCGCAGCACGCGCAGCGGTTCCTGGCGGCTAAAGACCGCGGTGCCCGAATAGCCTTTGCGCTCGGCGTAGCTCCAGGTTTGGTGATAGCTGGGCAGGTCGATATCGACCTGGCCCTCTTGCAGCTTGGTCTCTTGCAGCGCCAAGATGTCGACATCGAGCTCCTGCGCAATCTGGATAAAGCTCGGGTCCTTTTTGAGCACGGCGCGCAGGCCGTTGACGTTCCACGAGGCGAAAGTGTAAGTCTGAGGCATGGTGTCCTTTCGACGGGGTTGGCAGGCTTAAGATTAGCGCAACAGGGGCGGGGCGGGCCCCGCGGACGACGGCGCAATCGCAGTCGCCCCGACCAACCAAGACGGAGGACTCGTATGACTCAGGCAATATCGGACCCCAAGCAGGCCTCCGCGGCGCTGGCGGAGCTGTTCGATACCCACGAGCGCGTGGTATTCTTTGGCGGCGCGGGCGTTTCCACGGCGAGCGGCATTCCCGATTTCCGCAGCGTGGACGGCCTGTATCATCAGCAGTTTGCCTACCCGCCCGAGACTATGCTCTCGCATAGCTTTTACGAGACGCATCCGGCCGAGTTCTTTGACTTCTACCGCACCAAGATGATCGCGCTTGGCGCCAAGCCCAATCGCTGCCACACCAAACTGGCCGAGCTGGAGCGGACCGGCAAGCTTAGCGCCGTGGTGACGCAAAATATCGACGGCCTGCATCAGATGGCCGGCTCGCAGCGCGTGTTCGAGCTGCACGGCTCGGTCCACCGCAACATTTGCCAGGCGTGCGGCGCAGTCTATAGCGCCGAGTGGATCTGTGCGCTCGATCACGAGGATGCCGCGGGCGTGCCCGCGTGCCCTGTGTGCGGCGGCCGCATCAAGCCCGATGTGGTGCTCTACGAGGAGCCGCTCGACGAGCATGTGCTTACCGGTGCCGTTGCCGCCATCGCCGCGGCCGATGCCCTTATTGTGGGCGGGACTTCGCTCGTGGTGTATCCGGCGGCGGGCCTCACGCGCTACTTTACCGGCGATACGCTGGCCATTTGCAATCTTGCTCCCACCGATCAGGATACAAATGCCGACCTGCTGATTTCTTGCGACATCGCGGCCGCGTTTGCGTTCTAGCCCGCGCGCGCGGATACAATAGAAAGACTGATTGCAAAACGACCCCGCCGCCAGCGCCCAAGCGCGGCGGCGTGGGCATTTTAGGAGGATGTTCATGGCGAACGATAGCAAGACATGGCGGTGCGGAAAGTACGAGCTCAGCTTTGACCGTCCGCGCATCATGGGCGTCCTCAACGTGACGCCCGATTCGTTTAGCGACGGCGGGGAGCACTTCGATGCGGATGCCGCTATCGAGTACGGCCTGGCGATGCTCGACGCCGGCGCCGACATCATCGACGTAGGCGGCGAGTCCACGCGCCCCGGCTTTACCCCGGTCAACCCCGACGAGGAGGCTCGTCGCGTGCTGCCCGTGGTGCGCGCGCTGGCCAAAGAGGGCGCCATCGTCTCGATCGACACACGCCACGTGGCGGTTGCCAAGGCTGCCGTGCGCTGCGGTGCCTCGATCGTCAACGACGTGACGGGCTTCACCGACCCCAAGATGGTCGAGTTTGTCGCGACAAGCTCCTGCGGCGTCATCGTGATGCACGCCGGCGAGGTCGCGGCACCTACCCGCACACATGCAACGGTGCAACTCGATACCTCTGCCGCGGCGTTTGTTGCCGAGAAGGCGCGCGAGGCGGCTGCCGAGGCCGCGCGAGAGGCCGAGAAGCCGGCTCGCCGTCGTCGCGGCAAGCTGCTGGGCGAGCCCAAGGTTGAGGCCAAGCTTCCGGGCGGCGTGGTGCAGCCTTCGCTGCCGTTTGGCGACCCGGAGCCCGCGCCCGAGCCTGCGGACGAGCAGAAGCAGGCGGCACCGGCGGCCGAGCAGGTCGCCCCTGCCGCCGAGCCTGCCGCGACCCCCGAGCCCGCGCCGGAGCCCAATGACCACCTGGCAGCCATGATGCGCCGCAGCGCCCGCCGCGAGGAAGCCTACGTGCCCACCTCGCAGCTCCGCCGCTTCACCCTGCCCGATTCGGCGCCCATCATGCGCCGCGTCATGGGCTTTCTGTCCGACCAGGCCCGCGCGCTCATCCACGCCGGCGTGTCGCGCGACCGCATCTGCATCGATCCCGGTCCGGGCTTTGGCAAGACGGCCAACGAGGACATCGTCATCCAGCGCGAGACTGCCAAGATGGCGTCACTGGGCTATCCGCTCATGTGCGCCGTATCGCGCAAGCGCTTTGTGGGCGCCGTCTCGGGCGTGACCGAGGCCGCCGAGCGCGATGCCGCTACGTTTGGCGTGTGCCTGGGCGCCATCCAGGCCGGTGCCAACATCGTGCGCGTGCACGACGCCGCGGGCTTTGCGCAGTTCCTGAACGGCTACTGGGCGGTTGCCAAGCCGCAGCCGCGCCGCGCGTTTGTGGCCGTGGGCTCCAACCTGGGGCATCGCTGTGACAACATCCGCGCCGCACGCGACATGATCGCCGAGATTCCACTCACCTGCGTGTCCAACTCCTCCAAGATCTACGAGAGCGAGCCGGCCTACGAGACGCGCCAGGACGCGTTTGCCAACGCCGTCATCGAGATTAAGACCGAGCTGGCGCCGTTGGTGCTGCTCGACGAGCTCATGAAGATCGAGGCCGAGCTGGGGCGCGACCGCTCCAAAAAGGCCAAGGCCAACGGTCCGCGCACCATCGACTTGGACCTGCTGTGGATGGACGGCGAGACCCACGGCGGCAAAAAGCTGCGCCTGCCGCATCCGCTGATCGGCGAGCGTGACTTTGTGCTGGTGCCGCTCGAGGACCTGATGCACGACCCGGCTCGGTTCTTCCGCTACAACGGCGTCGAGGTCAAGGAGCCCGAGGACCGCGTGGGCCATATCGTGGGCGAATTGGGGCGTATGTAGATGATCGAGATGAATGCTGTTGCCGCCGGTACCGAGCTCGACGCGGCGCGTGATGCGGGCCGCGAGGGCGTGCCCGCGGGCTGGTGCGCGTGGAGCGTGGGCGATGCTTCGCTGACGTTTTCGCTGGTTGTGCGCCCCGATGTGAACATGCACGCCTTCCACGGCCTGCCGTTTGTGGCCGCGATGGGCATGATGGACGCGCTCGTGGGCACGGCTTCGACGCCGGGGTTGGGCCTTGCCGGTAAAGTGGGTATCCAGTGGCCGAGCGATATCGTGTGCGGTGCGCCTGCGTTTGAGACGTCGCTCGCGCGCGTCGCCGTCAACGGCGGTGCCGGTGCTGCGGGCATGTTTGCCGCGGTGACGGTTGATATTGAACGTGCGGCGCTGGGCGAGCTTGGCGTGGATATGGCCGACGAGGTGCTGGTCGAGGCATTGGCCACCGCCGTGCTGACCCGCGTGGACACCTGGGCGGTTGCCGCCAACACGCCGCAGGGCGCTGCCGGCCCGCTGGCTCCGGTGCTGGGCGAGTACTTTGACATGGTGCCACTGCTGGGTCGTCAGGTCGCGGCGGTGTCGCCCAGCGGCTTGCCGCTTGCGGTCGGTGTGTTTGCGGGCCTGGACATCTGGGGTCGCGCGACCATCAAGACCGATGCCGGCGAGCAGGAGTTTCCGCCCGAGGCCGTACGCATTCGCGGTCTGTAACGCAGGGCGCCCACGCTCAAAGATAACGATGACAGCGAAGCCCTTCTCGGCCTGCACCGGGGAGGGCTTTTGCGTGACTGCAGGGCGGTATCTCGGCCCTATTCCTCAAAACTGAATAATTTTCGATTTTGAGGAATAGGATTGGCGGCTGGTTGCTGCGATCTGGCGCGCACGACTTGGCGCCCGTTCTATCCCAGCTTCTGCATGCGGCGGTAGATTTCGCAGATGCCTTTGATGGTGAGTTGGCCGTCGACTATGTCGAAGGCGTCGGTTGAATCGGCGACGATGCTGGCAAGGCCGCCCGTGGCGATAACGGTGGCGTCCTCGCGCCCCAGCTCGCGCTTCATGCGCGCGACCAGGCCCTCGGCCATGGCGGCGGCGCCCGTTACGGCGCCGACCTTGATGCACTCTTCGGTATCGCGGCCGATGGCGTGCTCGGGTGCCTCAAGCGGAACGCTGGCGAGCTTGGCGGCTCGGGCGGCGAGCGCGTCCATCGAAATGCGGATGCCCGGCGCAATCGCTCCGCCAATGTAATAGCCGTCCTCGTCGATGACGTCGATATTGGTCGCGGTGCCAAAGTCCACCACGATCGCCGGGGCGCCGTAGAAGGTTTCGGCAGCGACGGCGTTGGCGATGCGGTCGGCACCAACGGCCTGGGGGCGCGCCGCCCGCAGCTTGGTCACCGCGGCCGTCTGCGGCCCGATGACGATGGCGTCTGCGGCGATGCGGTCGGCCACGGCGTGCCACTCGCGCGAGAGCTGTGGCACCACGCCGGCAAAGGCGATTGCGTCGACCGCGCCGAGCGAGAGGTCGTACATCTTAAAGAAGC
This sequence comes from uncultured Collinsella sp., assembly GCA_958407445.1. Lineage (GTDB taxonomy): Bacteria > Actinomycetota > Coriobacteriia > Coriobacteriales > Coriobacteriaceae > Collinsella. The sequence continues at coordinate 31,501 of CATYIU010000011.1, read as the reverse complement.
CCATCAGGCGCACGTGGATCTCGTCGGCGGTATAGGAGCGGTCGGTGGGCATACGCCACGACTGCACCAGCTCGTCTCCGTCAAACAGGCCCATGGCCGTCTGCGTGTTTCCCATATCGATAGCGAGCAGCATGTCTACTCCAGGTGTCGGCGTAAAAGGACGCGCACCATTGTATACGCGCTGTCGGCGGCGCTCGGCTGCGATTCGTTAACGGTGATATGGGCTGAGGGGTTTAAATATGAAGGAATTATGCTCTACGAGATTTTCCTTGCCGTTTACCGAACTCCCGCGTAATATTCTTTCTTGCGCACATGAGGCGTCCAGACATTGCGGGGTGGAGCAGTCTGGTAGCTCGCCGGGCTCATAACCCGGAGGTCGTAGGTTCAAATCCTGCCCCCGCGACCAAGAACTTGCAGCTCGGAAGCATAATTGCTTCCGAGCTTTTTCTTTATTGGATTACTTTGCGGGTGAATTGCGGGTGAATCCTGTGGCAGTTTATTTTGTGAAGCATATAAACCATTGATAATCGCGGGCCGGGCGGCTTGACTTGTCGACCGATAAACTCCAATTAGAAAGAGTTCCGGCGGTCCTTAGCTAAAATAGTGACGTCTGAATAACAACAAAGGAGTCGCTATATCAAGACCGTCTACGATGCCCTTGATCCTATCGTCAATGGGTCGGCAGCGACCAAGGAGAAGGGCGACAAGTGCGAGGCGGCCTGCGTTTGCTATCTCAAGAACGACTCCTTCTACGCGCTGTTCTTTCCCGTGTCGGGACGATAACCCAGGCACCCGAATGGGACGATTGTCCCGTCCACGACACCCAAGACAACGGAATCGACCTCATGGCCCAGACCGCCGAGGCGGGGGAATGGTGGGCGATTCAATGCAAGCGCTACGACGGCGGCGCCGTCTACATGGGGCGCGAGTGGTGCGAGGCGTGCGGGCCCGGGGTCAGGCGCTCGATGTCGAGGAGGGCTCGGAGCCCCGACAACGCGCGTGCCGAGGGGTTCTTCGGCATGCTCAAGTGCGACTTCTTCGAGGGCAGGGACTGGACCGGCGTGTCGTTCGAGGAGTTCCCCCGGCCGCTCCTTTTGTTATAGCTGCCTATGTGGGCATTTGGCTCGCACTTGCGGTTTACGCGTTTGTTCTGTTGCGCCGCGCCAAGCGCACCGAGCGCGACCTCGGTGCGCTCAAGCAGGCCCTCGTCGCCCGCGAGGAAAAGCTCAAGCGCTAAAGGGGCCTACCCACCCTTGCCGGATTCGAACGTGGCAAGAACGGCTATGGAGTGGCCGTACTTCCCCTCGTATAGTGGTGTCATCGAAGCTTCGCATGCACTTCGAACGGTTCCACGATAACGATAACGAGAAGGGGAAGCCGATGAAGAAGATTATCCTCTTGTGCAATTCCGGCATGTCTACGAGCCTCATGGTTCAGAAGATGAAGAATGCCGCCGCCGCCGAGGGCCTCGAGTGTGCCATTGCCGCTTACTCCACTGATAAGGCGGCAGAAGTCGCCTCGGATGCCGACTGCATTTTGCTGGGTCCTCAGATTCAGTTCCAAGCCGATGAAGTTCGCGCGGCATGCCCGGGCGTGCCGGTTGCCGTCATTGACATGGTGGCGTACGGCACGATGGATGGCAACGCTGCGCTTGCCCAGGCCAAATCCCTTATGGGTGAGAACTAGGAGGCGCGTCGCACATGGCATCCATGAACGGTATCATTGCCAAGATTTCTTCTTGGGGTAACGCTGTCAGCAAAAATACGATTCTCCAGGCGATTTCGTCGGGCATCATGTCGATGTTCCCCATCATCATCGTCGGATCGTTCGCAAGCTTGTTCTCGGGCATTCCCATTCCGGCTTATCAGGAGTTCCTTACAACGAGCGGCGTCAATGTGGCGCTTTCTGCCGTGGTGAACGCAACCACCAACATGCTCGGCCTGTTCTTCACCTACGGTGTTGCGCGCTCGTACGGTGAGAACATCGGGGTTAAGGCTCCTGCCGCCGGTGTGCTCGCCCTTGTTGTCTATGTTGCGCTGATGCCTACGTTGACTTCAGAAGATGGTGTGACGTCGCTTGCTTTTGACTATCTGGGCACTAAAGGCATGATCTTGGGCATCGTTATTGCGTTCCTTGCAACGAAGCTCTTCCACCTTATTGTTTCTAAGAACATTGTTATTAAGATGCCCACTGGCACGCCCGACTTTGTGTCCAACAGTTTCGTTTCGCTCATTCCCGCGTTTGCCATTGCGCTGTGCGCTATCGTGGTGCGCATGATCTTTGCGCTGACTCCCTGGGGCGACGCGTTCAGCTGTTTCTACGCTCTCATCCAGATGCCCATCCAGGGTCTGATTGGCGGCAACATCGCTTCCGTTGTTCTCATTAGCGTGATCATGTGCCTGCTGTGGTGCTTCGGCATTCATCCCGGCTTTATCACGAGCCTCATCGGCCCGCTCTTCATGATGCTCGATGGTGCCAACCAGGCCGCCTACGCTGCTGGCGAGGCTCTCCCCAACATCATCGGTATGAACTTCAATTACATTACGACCATCGCAATTGCCTACCCCGCCGTTCCCATTGCCATCCTTTTGGTCGCCCGTTCCGCTCAGCTGCGTACGGTCGGCAAGGTGGCGCTGGCGCCCGGTTTCTTTGGCATCAACGAGCCGATTATTTTCGGCCTCCCCATTGTGCTGAACCCCGTGGCTGCTATTCCGTTTATCGTGACGCCTCTTGTCAATGTCATTGGAATGTACGCACTGCAGTCCCTGGGTATTGTGGCAAAATGCGTCGGCATCCTGCCGTTCAACATCCCGGTGGTCATCACTGGCATGCTTTCCGGTGGTATCAGCATCGCCATCGCTGAGGTCGTGTTTCTCATCATCGATATCTTGATTTGGATTCCGTTTATCAAGGCGATGGACGCCACCAGGCTCAAGGCGGAGCAGGAAGCACAGGTGGCATAGTAACAAGTCCCCTTCATATTGCCGCGTTTGTTTTGCGAGGTGGGCGGTGCTGCAGAAGCGCTGCCCACCTCGTTTTGTATACCGACGCCGCGTATTGCGCGGGCTCGATTCGTAGCGCCGTATGGATTGGACGGTGCGGACGACACCTCCACCACAAGGACGACGCCTCCCCACAAGAAGGGCCCCGGGCTGAATGCCCGGGGCCCTGTACTTGGCGTTGCCGATTATCTCTAGCCGGTTATGGCGCACAAGATTCACGCTGCGTTGACCTTCTTCTCCAGTTCATCGATACGGTTCTGCATGGCGTCGATCATGCGGTACAGGTCAACCAGCTCGCGTGCAAAAGCCTTGGTGACCTCGGTCGCCATGAGCTGATCCTCTGCATGAACTTGAATAAGCGATGCCGGGGCAGTGACTCCCTGAGCTGCGGAGGAGATCATTTCCAGATGAACGTCGTGGCTTTCCAGAAAGTTTGCATCGCCATCTGCAATGAGGGCGGGAGACTTATCTGCTCGGCCATCTTTCGCGTGCTTGATGGCCTCCATGTAGGCGCTCTTTGCAGTGCCTGCCGTGCTGATGAGCTTAAAAACTTGCAGTTCTTCATCGGGAGTCATGGTGCAATATCCTTTCTGTTGTTGCGCGAGCGCAACAAGGCAGCGTTGCGCTCGCTTGTCCATGTGACATAAACAGCCGTGTGACTGATTGGCGAATTACAGGTTCGTACCATTCGATGCGATGACGTCGCGATACCAGAAGAATGACTTTTTAGGAATGCGCTCAAGCGTGCCAGCGCCCTCGTTGTCCCGGTCGGCATAGATGAAGCCGTAGCGCTTCTTCATCTCTCCCGTGCCGGCGGAGACGAGGTCGAGCGCGCTCCAGGGCGTGTACCCCATCAGGTCCACACCGTCCTCATCGACCGCGTCGATCATGGCAGCTATGTGCGCGCGAAGGTAGGCGATGCGATAGTCGTCATCAACGCGCCCATCTACCACCTCGTCTGCTGCGCCGAGGCCATTTTCTACCACAAAGAGCGGCTTTTGGTAGCGGTTGTAAAGCAGGCGGAGTGTCAGACGCAGGCCCATGGGGTCGAGCTGCCAACCCCAAGCGCTCGTTTCGAGGTAGGGGTTCTTCACGCCGCTCACCATGTTGCCGCCTGTCTTTTCGGCGGCGGCTTCGGTGCCGCTTTGCACCATCGATGAGTAGTAGCTAAAGCCAACGAAGTCTACCGTACCGGCGCGGAGAATCTCGTCATCTCCCGCCTCGCGCACAAGGGTAACCCCGCGTCGCCCCATGGCCTTGCATAAGAAGGAGGGGAGATAGCCGCGCACCTGCACATCCGCAAAGGCGAGCATATCGTTTTGGAAATCGTCTGCCGCCTTCGCGTCGAGCGGGTGGCAGGTTTTTGGATACACAATGCCCGCGAGTGTCATGCAACCGACCTTGAGGTCGGGATCGATCTCGTGCGCTCGGATGACCGCCTTAGCGCTTGCGACAAATTGGTGGTAGGCCGCCTGATAGATGGTGGGCCAATAGCCCTCGTCTCCCGGTCGCTTATTGATGCCGGTGGGCGACCACGGATTGTACTCGGCAACGTTGATCTCGTTGAACGTGAGCCAATAGCGCACAGTATCGCCGAACTCCCGGAAGCATACATCACAGTACCTCGCGAAGAAGTCCACGAGACGCCTATCGCGCCAACCCCCGTACTTTCTCACGAGGCCAAGTGGCATCTCGTAATGCGAAAGCGTAACAACAGGTTCTATGTTGTAGCGCTTAAGCTCGGCAAATACGCTACGGTAGAAAGCGAGGCCGCGCTCGTTGGGCTCGATCTCGTCGCCTTCGGGGAAGATGCGGCTCCATGCGATGGAGAGGCGCAGGACCTTGAGTCCCATCTGGGCAAAGAGCGCTATGTCTTCCTTGTAGCGATGATAGAAATCCACGCCGTCGTGGCTCGGGTAGTAGACCCCTGCCTCAACGTCGGTCGTTATACGTCGAGGCGTATCGACCGCGCCGGCGGTCATCACATCGGCAACCGAGAGACCCTTGCCGTCTTCTTGATAGGCCCCCTCACATTGATTTGCCGCCAAAGCGGCTCCCCATAGAAAATCAGCTGGTAACGCCATGCGCACCCCTTCCTTCTAGCCGCACAGGGCGCGCATGAGGGTTTCGTAGTTGCCACCCTCTACGATGCAGCGTACCCGCTTCTCGTCGGTAAGAAGCCGTGCGGTCGTTTGATAGAATCGTTGGGTCTCGTCTGCGGTTGAGTCGCAGATCGACGTAAGGATGATGAGTTGGACGTCATTGGTTTTCCAACGGATGGGGCGCTTGAGAACACCCACGACCACGAGGTTCTCGTCGGGAAGCGCCTCTACGGGATGAGGCAGAGCTGCCAGGTTACCAAAATCGGTGCTTCCATGTTTCTCACGCTCCAACACGGAGTCGAGGAAGTTGTCCGGTAGGGGTCGCACTTGTCGGACGAGTTCGCAGAGTTCGGCGAGCGCGTCATCTCGACGCCGCGACGTGAGGCCCGTGAAAAAGAACTCTGGCCGGTAGAACCGGCGTAGATATGAGCTATCCCCCAGTTCAAGTCTACGACGTACGCGGTTCATATCGCGCGCCTCAAGGAAGCTGTTCACCTGCATGATGGGCTTGGGAACCGCTCGGTCAATGGGGACGGACGAGAAGATGTAGTCGAATGTATTGAGGTCGATGTGGTTGAGCTCAAAGACGCTGCAGACGGTGAGCTCGCTGATGTAATCGCCGAATGCTTCTTCAAACTGATAAGCAAAAAAGCGCGAGCTCGATTTACCCGTCGCACAAACCAGGAGCACACGGCTCTTATGAGGAATGCGTCGCTGCATGACGAGTCCCATTTGAAACATTATGGTGAAGTAGGCAATCTCGTGCTCGGATACGGGGCGTCCGTAGTGAGCAGCGAGTGGCAATGCCGCCTGCTGCGCCAGCGCGTGGGCGAAGGGGTAGGTGCGGCGTGTTTCTGCAAGCAGGGGGTTTGTGATTTCGATGCCATAGCGCATGCGTATATCAAATGCAATGAGATGGTTTCCCAGCATAAGGCGCAGACGCAAATTATCGCTGAAGTCGACGCCGTACATATCGTAGATGGCGTCGAGCATAGGGTCGATGAGGCGCTGGATATCCTCCGAGATAACGAGGTTCCCATCGAGTCCGAATGCGTCGTGGCGCACGACACCGCCGGCAACGAAGGCAGCTATGAGCTGGACCTCGCCTTCGGTATCGTCAAGCGGGATGTCGTGTTCTTCCAGCTGTTCTATAACGACGTGCGCGCAATGTCGGTCATGCTCCGCGCCCTCCCAGGTGTTTCGCCCGGAGACGTCCTCTATGATGTGGCCACGGTGGCAGCGTGCGCTTGACACCACGAGATAGAGAATGAATGTTTCGAGGGCAGCCTCGGACATTACGACGTTTTCGGCAGCAAAGGTCTGCACGACAAGGTCTCCGATGATTGCCGCGGCTTGATCTTGTACGCTGCGGCAATCATCAAAACCGACCGTATGGAATCGCAAGCAGTGCATGATTGCCTTGCGGAAGGCAAATTCGTCTCCGATGGCTCTCATCCCGTATCCAGGGACACGCTCCACCGTGAGGCCGGAGCGTGTGAGGATAGACTCTGCATGGCGAATTTCCTGCGAGAGTGTCTTGGTAGAGACAAACAAGGCTTCCGACTCGTCCGCGAGCTTGAAGAACGATCCGCTTATGAAGCGCTCTATGAGATACATAAGACGCTCTTCGGCGGTTTCAGGCGTGTGGCGGGCAATGCGTTGTAGGCTACGCTGTCGCCAGGCATGGTAGCGCTCAGCGTCGTTAATCTCGAGGCGGTATCCGTGGCGTGGCTTGGAGACAAGTTCGGCGCCACTTTCTGCAAGATTCTGCCGGAGCGCCTTAAGGCGCGCGCGCGTCGTCTTCTCGCTCTTTTGAATATGTTGGGCAAGTTGTACTGCCGTTACATAGTCGCTCTGCTCGATGAGCTCAAGAAGATTGAGGAGCTCCCTATCCATGTCGCCCCCTAGGGCATCGGGGCATTTCGCCGCATTCAGATATCGTTGATAGAAATACTATACGAGCGCTGCGCCTAGCAGCTCAATTGCCTCATTTACCGGATTGCGCGCGGAAAAAGCCGTCCTTGAGCGGACGGGGACGTCCTATACCATGGGTGGCAAACGGCAGAGTACAACCGATGGCGCAAAGTGAGTCTGTTCTCGCTGCGCGCGTAAAGGAGGCGCTTGGGATGAAGGTCATTTTTAGGGCAGACGACTTGGGCATGAGCGAGGGCATCAACTACGGTATCGCCAAGGCCATCTCTTGCGGACCGATTAAGAGCGTTGGGCTCATGCCCAACATGCCTGCTGCCTCCCACGGCTTCGACCTCGTTGCTGCAAGCGGTGTGAGTGTGGGGCAACATACAAACATCTGTCTTGGTAAGCCGGTTTCTGACCCCGCGTCCATTCCCTCACTCGTGGATGAACGCGGGGAGTTCTGTTCTAGCAGAACTATCAGGGCGCGCACGGAGGACACCATCGTGCTCGAGGAAGCGGAGCGCGAAATACAGGCGCAGCTCGATCGGTTTCGTGCGCTGACCGGGCGCGACCCGGCGTACTTTGAGGGCCATGCCGTGTTCTCTCCGACGTTTTTTCAGGCACTTCAGAACGTCGCGGAGCGCAATGGGCTCTTCTATATCAACCCCATGGATCCGGTCTGGAGTGAGAAGTGGGGTGTGGTGTGTGCAAAACCCTATCACCTCGATGATCGAGGCCTGTACGATCCGCGCAAGTACTTGTTTGACGACGAGGCCGACATTGCGCGTCACGCCTGCAGCATGCTCGTATTCCACCCGGGGTACCTGGATCAATATGTGCTCGACCACTCGTCCTTTACCTTGATTCGTCCCATGGAAACGGCGTTTCTGGTGAGTGAGGAGCTTGAGCAGTGGATCGAACAGAAACACGTGCAGTTGGTGAATTTTGAAAACTACTGCGAGGACTAGGATGTTACGCAAGTCGCAGCTAAGAGCGGGGGCGCCATCTGGCTTCGGACGCCCGTGCTGTAACGGTGGCGCACCATAGAGAAAGGATGAATATGAATAAACCCGACCACTTCCTCTGGGGCGTGTCGACGGCGGGCCACCAGACCGACGGCGGCGACGCGGCTGCCGACACCACCTTCTTGGAGCATGTGGAGCCGACGGTTTTTAAGGAGCCCGCGGGAGACGCCTGCCGTAGCTGGGAGCGTTGGGAGGACGACCTCAACTGTGTTGCTGAGATGGGGCTCAACGCGTATCGCTTTTCCGTTGAGTGGTGTCGCATCGAGCAGGAGGAGGGCGTCATCGACCAGGCGGCCCTTGATCACTACGACCGCCTGATGGATGGTTGCCTGGCGCGCGGTATTCAGCCGGTGCTCACGCTTTGCCACTTTACCTGTCCTCATTGGTTTGCCAAACGGGGTAGTTGGCTCGCGCCCGACGCTGTCGACCTCTTTGCGGCGCATGTGCGGCGCGTTATGGAGCTCGCCCGCGGCCGCGCCGCTGCGGTGGTGACACTTAACGAGCCCAACCTCAACCAGCTCCTCGCCAACGGTGCGATGCCTCCCGAGGCGTTTGCCTTCCAGCAGGTGGTGCTGCATGCCGCAGCGGCAAAGGCGGGCGTTGCGCATTACCGTGCGGGCAACGTGCAGGACATCGACGAGTTCGACGCTATGGACGAGGCTATGGCGCGCGCTCATCGCCGTGCTGTGGAGGTGGTGCGTGAGGTAGCGCCGGGTACCCCTGTGGGACTCTCGCTTTCAGTAGTGGACGACGACTGGGCCACACCCGTCGGCCGTGCAATTTGCGAGCGTAAGCGCGAACTCTGCTATGGCAAGTGGGTTGATGCCATTCAAGGGGATGACTTCATCGGCGTGCAGAACTACGAGCGCATGGTCTTTGGCGACGAAGGGCTCATCGCACCCGATCCTACCCAGCCCATCAACGGTATGGGCACGCAGGTGGAGCCCGGCTCGCTTGCGGGTGCAGTGCTCTACATCCACGAGCTCACGGGCCTTCCAGTCGTGGTTACAGAGCATGGCATCTCTACCGAGGACGATCATCTGCGCTGCGACTTCATCCGCGCATCGCTGCCCGCGCTTGCGGGGCTTGTGCGGCGCGGGCTGTCAGTGCTGGGGTACTTTCACTGGACGCTTATGGACAACTTTGAGTGGATTTCTGCTTTTGACAGTCGACTGGGGCTTTATGAGGTCGATCGTCGTGACGGTACGTACGACCGCATCGCAAAGCCAAGCGCGCGCGTGTACGCGGATGTGGTTCGCACGCTCAATGGGCGGATGTAGATACGTTCGCGCAAGGAGATGGGCACGCGGCGCCTATATCGGTGTTGCGAAGGAAAGGGGAGATGGCGTATGCAGGCACTGCGCGTAAGTGATAACGGCAGGTATCTTGTGACGGAGGACGGCGCGCCCTTTACATGGATAGCCGACACCGCTTGGACGCTGCCACAGCGTATAAAAGCCGATGACGTGGAATACTATCTGCGTCGCCGTAAAGAGCAGGGCTTTACTGTGCTGCAGATGGTTGCCCTTGACCCCGAGCGCGATGTACTCATGCGCTCACCCGCGGGCGAGCCAGCACTTATCAACGGTGACCTCGAACATCCCAATGAGCGCTATTTTTCCTATCTTGATTGGGTGCTCGATCGTGCTGAACACTACGGCTTTCACGTGCTTCTGCTTCCTGTGTGGGGGCAGTTGGTGACAGGCGACAACTGGATGGGTGGCACGTTTGGTATAACGGTGACCGACGAGAACGCCTACGACTTTGGCAAGTGGATTGGCGCGCGGTATGCCTCACGAAAGAACATCGTGTGGTGTTTGGGCGGCGACCGGCAGCCGGTTCACCGCGGTGTTGATTACCGTTCGGTGTGGCGGCGTATGGCAGAGGGCCTTGCCGAGGGCGTCCTCGGCAGCACGCTGCCCGCTGATGCGCCCCGCGAGGCGTGGCGCCGGTTGCCCCTTGCCTATCATCCAAGTTGTGAAGACCAAAATCACTGCTCGTCTTCTACCTATTGGGGCGATGACGAGCGATGGCTTGCGCTAACCATGCTGCAGTCGGGTCATGGCCCAGGCGTGTGCAGTTGGAAGCTTGTCGAGGCGGAGGATGAACAGCCTGGTTCCGCGCGTCCCGTTTGGGATGGCGAGCCTGCGTATGAGGACATGCCCACGAGTTGGCCGCCGACCGGTCCACGTCACGGGGCGTGGATGGTGCGACGCCGAGCGTACTGGTCGGTGCTCGCCGGGGCGTTTGGAGTTACCTATGGACACTGCTCGGTGTGGAGCTCCATTGCCGAGAAGGAACGAAATGATATGTTTCACGTGGATTGGTTTGAAGCGCTCGACGCCGAGGGAGCAAATCAGATGCGCTATCTGCGAGCCTTCCTCGATGAGTCTGGTGTTGTTGGCTCCCTTCCGTGTCCGCATGCCGTGGTTTCGCCTGAGACGGATGATTTGGCTGCGCATGTGCAGGTGAGTTGTGCGGAAGATGGCGCGCGCCTTTTCGCTTACTTGCCCAGCGGCGGCACCGCGTGCCTGCAGATGCCCGAGGGCTGGGTGACAGCATGGTGCTGGTGGTACAGCCCGCGCAACGGCGATATATGTGGTCCCGTGCCGGAGATTGTAGCCGACGGGTGCGCTACTGTGCGTGCCCCGAGCGCGGGAGAAGGCGAGGATTGGTTGCTCATGGCCGATGCGGAGCGCAGCGAGGCGCCAATATATCTCTGCTCGTACGGGGGGCCTGTGGAGGTTGGAAAACTTGATAAAGTGTTCGCGTGGTAAGACTGAATGTGGAGCAACCTTCACAACCTTGGGCAGCCGGCTTGCAATCGCGCAGGCGGGAGTGTAATAACTCTCTTGCGCACATGAGGCGCCCAGACATTGCGGGGTGGAGCAGTCTGGTAGCTCGCCGGGCTCATAACCCGGAGGTCGTAGGTTCAAATCCTGCCCCCGCGACCAAGACTTTTAGCAGCTCAGAGGCATTGTTCCTCTGGGCTGTTTTCTTTTTTTGGCTTTCAATCTTGGTCGAATTTTGGTCGAAATCAATTTTAAACAGCCTATTTTGAACAGGGCGCCTGCCTGAACCAGCCAGCACAGAAACAGAGGGTAGGGATTACGGGTTGTAGGATGCCGACGGACAAGCACCATGCTGCCTCAAATCCGCATGGAGCTTGGCCGGGGCCGTCTCTTTGCCTCAAGGCGGGCAGTAAACTCAGGCAATCGAGCCTCTTCGCATTTGTTCTCTGGGAACTGAGCGACACGCTCCTCGCAATTAATGTTGCCGTTATATGCGGAATATCAGAAGAGAGATCGCAGGGCGTAAGTCAGTGCATGAAGGGCTGCCCGTCGTTTTGATAATGACATAATTAAGCGGCAAACTAAAGCGATCGGAGCGACCATGATTCTTGATAGCCTGCGTAACAGCGCGTCTTTTAATGAAACCGACCGAGCTATTGCTACCTATCTGCTCAATCATACCGGCGACCTTAAGACCCTCACTATGGCAAAGCTCGCACAGGAGACTTATACTTCGAACGCGACTATCATCCGCTTTTGCAAGAAACTGGGCCTAAGCGGCTATCGAGAGTTGATCATGCAACTCATCCAGGAGATAAGCGGGGATTATCTTCTGGCTGCCACCGTTGATCGCAATCGTCCTTTTGACAGCACCGACTCAATTGAGGCCATCGAGGGTAACCTTGCGAATCTCTTGAAGGGCATCATAGATCAAACGAAAATCGAGCTCGATAGCGCCAAATTAAGCATAATCGCTAAGGCGGTTCTTAGCGCCCCACGAATTTACATCTTTGCCAAAGGGGAAAGCTACCTGGCGGGATGCATCTTTCGCAACAATCTTCTTAAGCTCGATCGTCATGTCACCATGGCGGACGACGGAGGCCTGCAGACGCTGCATGTTAAAAACGGCAAGCCCGGCGACCTGTTTTTATTCCTAAGCTACAGTGGCATTCACTATGACTATTCCAAATACGCTGCCACTCTTTCCGAGCGCGGAATCAAGCCGTGTCTAATTACGGCGTTTTCTGATTCGGTGCTCGCCAAGCAATGCGATACTGTCTTGCCCATTCCAAAATCAGAACGCGTGATTGGAAAGGTGGCAAATTACTCTTCTTTGATTTCGCTCACGTATACGCTTCAGGTTATTTATTCGCTTATATTCAATCAGGACTATCAAGAGAACTATCGTGTAAAACACGAGGCCGATTCATTCATCTTCACGAGTTTTGCTGAGATCTAGGCATATAAAAGATGGCCCCAAGGCAATTGCCTTGGGGCCATCTTTTGTGCTTTTGGTATTTGGGCGGTTCCTCTACTTCAGCTCAGGCCAATAGCCCTTGTTCGCCTCGATCATGTCGTCCAAGACTTCCTTGGCCACGCGTGCTGAGGGAATCGTGCGATTGAGGGTGAAGGCTTCGAGTGCCTTCTGGTAGGAACCTTCGATAACGGCTTCGACCACAAGGCCTTCACAGGCATCCTGCTGTTCGATAAGGCCCTTATAGAAGCGGGGAATCTTCCCGACGCGAATCGGTTCGGCTCCTCGATCAGTGATGTACGCCGGAACCTCGACTGTCGCGTCGTCCGAGAGGTTCTCGATTGCACCATTGTTGGGCACGATCACCAGCTGGCGATGGCGCAGGTCTTTTGCCAGAGACTTGACGACATCGACAATGAACTTGCCATGCACGCCTACGTAGAACTGCGTGAGATCGACCTTTTCACCGCGCTTAAGCGCCGCAGATGCGTCGAAGATGCGCTTTTCGCGGCCGTTTACGACCTGCATGCCACGCGTGTTATTGATGTCCATGTACTCCACGCAGGCGTCGGGCAACAGGTAATACTGGTAATAGGTGTTGGGGAGGTAATCCTGGAATAGCGTAGAAATCGTTGCCGCATTCTTGAAGGTGTGGGCCCAATCTGGGTCCTTCACCAAGGCATCGTTGAGGCTTGCTTCGGAAATGTAACCGTACTTGCGCACGTGCTCTTTGAGCTTGTCCGTAACATCGATGCCCTTGCAGCGTACGTTGGTAAACCACCCAAAGTGATTGAGGCCAAAGTAGTCGACCTCAATGTCGTTGAGTTCGCACCCTAAAATCTCTGCCATGCGGGCTTCAATCTCCACCGGCATATCGCAGATGTCGAGAATGCGAGCGTTAGGACGCAGCTTGTGCATTGCCTTGGCTACGATGGCAGCGGGGTTGGAGTAGTTGACGATCCAGTAGTCCTTGCAGGCGTACTCCTCGCAGAAATCGACAAGCTCGCACATGGGGAAGATGGTTCTCATGCCATATGCCATGCCACCTGCTCCGCAGGTCTCTTGGCCGACTACGCCATGGCGCAGGCTGATTTGCTCATCCTGGATACGCATCTTGAGCCCGCCCACGCGCATCTGCGCCATAACAAAGTTCGCATCTGTAAATGCTTCTTTGGGGTCGACGGTTACATGCAGGGGAATCTCGGGAGCAAGGTCATCGATGACTGCTTTAACCACCACGGCGACCGTATCTTGGCGCTCCTCGTCGATGTCATAGAGCCAAAGCTCGCGAATCCCCAATTCATCCTTTTGGTCGATCAGGTCTTTGACGATGCCGGCGGTATAGGTGCTGCCGCCGCCGCAGATGACAATCTTGTATCCGTTCATGTTGTTCATGCCTTTCAAATCAAATTGAGCCGCAGATAATCTTGACCACTATCTGTATGAAGTAAGTAGCGATGTTGATAACCGCTGCCATGCCTGCAATGCTGCCTGCGTCCGTGTGCCTTCCTGAATGCCGGGTCCAAACCGCTGCGAGCAGACCAAGGAGCGGCCAGATAAAACCACATACGAATGCAGCCATGAGAGCGAGAAGACCCTTTGTCGACTTTTCTTTATACATGTTGAGCAAACGTTCGAACATGTCTTGGATTGAATGAAACGTCTTGGTTAACATGAGGTCTCCTCGCTTATCGCCTGTCGATTAGGCGATCGTTAATCTTCCAGATTAAGGATGGGACGCAGCAGGTCGTAGACGGAGTGCACGTTGGTTCCCACAACAATCTGGACATTGGTACCGTTCTTAAACAAGCCCTTGTCGATAGCCTTCTTGATGGTCTCTTCGTTGACCTTGCTGGGGTCTTTGACCTCGACACGGAGACGAGTCATGCAGCAGCCCATGGTGTTGATGTTGTCCTTGCCGCCAAGGCCGTTGATGATGTTCTGCACCATCTCCTGCTGTTTTGCGTCGACTTCCGGCGTTCCGGAGGACTCGAGAGCATTGTTGTCTCCGGAGACCTCTGCAGACCACTCTGCGGAACGGCCGGGCGTCATGAGGTTGAGTTTCTTGATTACCATCGCCAGAACGATGAACGAAACGGCGGCAAACACGATGCCCAAGACGATGTAAATCGGGAACTTGGTGACGCCCATTGGCAAAGGCAGGCCGAGCGTGAGCAGCTCGATGCCACCGTACATGTTAAGCAAGCGGACTCCCAGGACAAACAGGAGCATCTCGCCCAGTCCGTAGAACAGGCTGTAGGCAACCCAGAGAATCGGAGACGCGAACAGGATCATGAAGTCAAGCGGCTCGGTGATGCCGGAGAGCATGGCTGTGATGTAAATAGGCACCAGCATGGCTGCAACGGCTTTTCGATTCTCAGGACGGGAGGTTGCAATCATTGCGAGCACGGTGCCAAGGGTTACGAATTCCTTGCCAAAGCCGAACATGGCAAAGCGGACAGAGGGATCGACTGTGGTGAGGGACCCGTCGGCGATAAGAGGAAGCTCGGCATAGAAGATGTTTGCTGCGCCAGAAACGCTCTGGCCGGCGATGACCGCCGTGCCGCCAATCGCGGAGTAGTCAAACGGCATCCACATAAAGTGGTGCATGCCGAGAGGTACGAGGACGCGGTTCAGGAAGCCGTAAATGAAAACGCCCAGACCACCCGAGGCTGCGATGAATGAAGAAGCGTTGCTGATGGCGTTGGCGATAGGGGGCCACACGATAGTCGCTCCGATGCCGAAGACAATGCTCAGCGGAACCATCGCCAGAAGGGCCAGGCGGGGTCCGCCGTAAATCCGGATATACTCCGATACCTTACGTCGATCAGTTTGTTATAGAGCCAACCGCAGAAGCATCCGATGAGTACGCCACCGAAGACGTTGACATCGGTAACTTGAAGACCCAGTACCGTTGCCTGGCCAGTGCCATACAGACCCATCGCGCCGGCTTTTGCCAGCTGATCGGTGAGCGTCAGGTAGGCGTTGTTGACATACAGGAACATGAGGTAACTAATAAGTCCAAACACTGCCGCGTTGGATTTTTGTTTCTTTGCGAAGCCTGCCGTTAGGCCGACTGCGAAAATCACCGGCAGGTTGCCGATCACCGCGGAGTTGGTTGCCGCGGAGAGCAGCGTGCCCAGATCCGCGACAACTCCGCTGCCGAGCGAGCATACCGTGGCGATGGCCAAAATGATGCCCGTTACCGAAAGGTACAAAATAGGGTCGACGATAACGCGGCCAAAGTTCTGGAAGGCCGTTTTGACTTTATCCATCTCTTCCCCTCTCCTAACTAATCTCGGGGGCTTGCCCCTTGGACAGAGGAGGCGCTCACATGCTTGCCGGCGTTGGATGTTGATGTCCACCTCTGTTTACTGGCTTCATGATAGTTAGCGTGTTCACAAAACATGCGGGACGGAACAAACGGTGCTTAAAACGAGCTCGGCTAGCCTTTTTCGCTGTTACCATCTTTCCATTTCGGCCAGCGGTATACATTTTTAGGCAAACGGCTTTGGGTGCGAGCGGCTAGCCGTGTCTTGATTTGCCAGGTCCGTCTCTATTCGCATTGGGCTTGCGTGAAGTTTGGATATTGAGGAGACGTTCCGACTCTTGCCGTCCGGGCATCCTGGATGAAAGGAGGAGGAGTCGGAAAAGGGGTGAAATGTCCGGAATTGCGGGGTTGGCCCACGCCCGGACTGCTGTGGCGCGGTCCTCGGTATGACGGCGGGGCGATGCCGTCGGCCTGCCCGCTTTTCCGCTCGGGCTTCTGCTCTCGGCTTCTGAAGCAAAATCTCGATCTGTAACAGGTAGGCCCGATTTGGGCGGCTAGATGTTACAGATTGAGACAAACCAGCAGCCGGCCTCCGTTTGTCTAAATCTGTAACACAAGGGACGGTTTTTGCCGAGTAACTGTTACAGATTTAGATGTTCTGGCAGACCGGGTTGGTTTATCTAAATCTGTAACAGGTAGGGGCAAAAAGTGGGTCTAGGTGTTACAGATTTAGATTGTTGAGGATGGGCTGAGGGGAATGTCTCGATCTGTAACAGGTGGAGCTGATTTGGGGCTCCAGGTGTTACAGATTGAGACAAACCAGCATGCCGGCCTCCGTTTGTCTTGATTTGTAACACGAGGAACGGCTTTTGCCGAGTAACTGTTACAGATCGAGACAAACCGGCAGCCGGCCCCGCCCCATCCACCTGCCGCTACCTGCTGTCTGCCGATTTCCGTTGCGCCACTGTGCTCCCATGTCATATCCTCTAGACAACTACGCGGCATCATCGCCGCCGCGCCTACAAGAGAGGAATGTCCATGACCACACCTGCGTCCAAGCTGCTTCAACCCATTACGGTTGGCCCCCTTGAGCTCAAGAACCGCATTATGTTCCCGCCGCTTACCACCGGCTACGAGGAGCGCGACGGCTCCATCGGTGAGCGCAGCCTGGCTTTTTACGAGCGCCTGGCCCGTGGCGGCGTGAGCTACATCGTCATCGGCGACGTTGCTCCCGTCATGACCGCAAGCCCCACGCCCAAGCTGGCGACCGACGCTCAGATCCCCACGTTTAAGGCGCTGGCCGACGCCGTCCACAAGCACGGCGCCAAGATCGCCCTGCAGCTGTTCCACCCCGAGTACGACGTCCCCGGCGTCGGCCGCATGGTCATGGGCTCCATGGCCGCCGCCAAGGCCGCGCAGGAGGCCAAGGCCGCCGGCGACGAGGAGACCTTTGCCGCCAAGATGGCCGAGTCCAACGAGATTCGCAAGCAGGCCTACGCCAAACTGCACCACGACATGCAGCACTTTGTGAACGAGGCCACCGTGGAGCAGCTCACCCAGATCAAGGAGGCTATCGCCGCCTCGGCCGCCCGCGCGCAGCAGGCTGGCATCGACGCCATCGAGGTCCACGGCGACCGTCTGGTGGGTTCGCTGTGCTCGGCCATCCTCAACCAGCGCACCGACGAGTACGGCGGCTCGTTCGAGAACCGCGTCCGCTACGCACTCGAGGTCGTCGCCGCCATTAAGGAGGCCGCGCCGGAGCTGATGGTGGAGTACAAACTCCCCGTGATCATGGAGAACCCCGACGGCACGACGCGCGGCAAGGGCGGTCTGCTGCCCGATGAGGCCTGCGAGTTCGCCAAGCTGCTCGAGGGCGCCGGCATCGATATGATCCAGGTTGCGCAGGCAAACCACACCGGCAACATGGGCGACACCATTCCGCCCATGGGCGCCATGCCCTACAACTGGACGCTGCCCGTGGCCGAGCGCGTCAAGGCCCTGGTCTCCGTGCCGGTGGCAACCGTCGGCCGCGTTGTCTCGGTCGAGGCCGGCGAGAAGATCCTGGAAGACGGCTCGGCCGACATCATCGCCTACGGCCGCTCGCTCATGTGCGACCCCGACATTGCGCTGAAGGCTGCCACGGGTGAGCCCATTCGCGAGTGCCTCAACTGCAACAAGGGCTGCGTCGATGCGATTCAAAACCGCAAGTACATCTCGTGCGTGCTCAATGCCGAGAACGGCGACGAGGCGACCATCGCCATTAAGCCGGGCGAGGGCGACAAGAAGATCGCCGTGGTGGGCGGCGGTATTGCCGGCCTGGAGGCCGCGCGCGTGGCGGCCAAGCGCGGCTACGACGTGACCGTCTACGAGGCGAGCGATCATCTGGGCGGTCAGATTGTGCTGGCGGCCGCGCCTCCGCGCAAGGACGAGATCATGCGCTCGGTCGAGTACTACGAGAAGATTCTGCCCGGCCTGGGTGTGAAGGTCGAGCTCAACCACGTCGCTACCGCTGAGGACCTCAACGCCGCCGACGCCGCGATTGTGGCCGTGGGCGCGCACGACGTGGTCATCCCCGTTCCGGGTGCCGATTCGGAGAAGGTCGTCTCGAGCTGGGACGTGCTGGCCGGCAAGGTGGAGCTTACGGGACGCGTCGCCGTCATTGGCGGTGGCCTGGTGGGCACCGAGACTGCCGAGTACTTGCTGCAGCACGGTTGCGAGGTGGCGATCGTGGAGATGCTCGACAAGATTGCCGCGGGCGAGTCCGAGACCATTCTGCCGCTGATCATGAGCGACTTCGCAGAGCACAACGTGGAGCAGCACGTGAAGACCCGCCTGACCGCCATTACCGACGAGGGCGTGGAGGCCATTCGCACCACCGAGGACGGCGCCGAGGAGCCGGTGAAGATCGCCTGCGATTACGTGGTGATGGCCGTGGGCTCCAAGGCCAACGCGTTTGACCTGGACGGCGTGACGGTGCCCGTGACCTGCGTGGGTGACTGCTCGGGCGAGCGCACCGCCGACATCGCGAGCGCCATTCGCACGGCATATCACGCGGCCAACGAGCTGTAGCTAACATCGCGGCGGGGCGGGGCGGTAGCACGGATCCGCCTCGCCCGGCTGTGTCCCGTCGGGTGTCAACCGGTGCGGGGCCTGCAAGCGCAGCAGGCCCCGCCCTTTTTGTTTTGCTCCGGTGGATGGTAATGCGCGGTAATCATGAGGAGTAAGGACGTCTACTGCCTTGCCGATTACTCAAAATTATTGGGGGAGGGGTTAATAATCATATCCGCTATAGCAAAGGACATAAAGAGGTGTCAATTTTGTTGACAGGCGAATGACGATTGGCTGCGAGTCAGCTACCAGCGTAAATAATCGATAAAGAAATGTCGTAAATTGGTGCCAAATGCCCAGATAACGCCGCGTCTATTTTAATTAACTGCTTTGAGCAAACAGCAAAATGCTACTATCTAACATGCACGTAAGAAAGCAGATTAACGGTTAAGGCTAAGAGTTGGCAGGTATGTCGGAAGCAACAAGGACTCGCACGCATGCGCCCGAGGTTAGGCAGCGCGCCGTCGAGGTCCTCCAAGAGGGGGTCGGTCATCGCGCCCTCGCCGCGGAGCTCGGCATTCCCCAGGCCACGGCTCGTCAGTGGGCCCGCGCATATGCCGTGGGCGGTGCCGACGCCGTTCTCAACGCCGGTTCGCATCATCACACCTATTCGTACGAAATTAAGCTCGCCGTGGTCAAGGACCGCTTGGAAAACGGCTTAACGGTTCGCGAGGCCATGATCAAGCACAAGATTCCTAGCGAGTCTTCGGTCAAGGCTTGGTGCCGTCAGTACCGCGAGAGCGGTGAGTCCGCACTGGTCGATAAGCCGCGCGGTCGCAAGCCGCGCGTTAAAAAGGCGGAATAGCAAACGGGATGGTGCACCCACAGGGGCGCATTTTTCTTGCCGCCCCTCTGCTCCAATGCGGGCGTGCCCTTACCCCGTACGCCTAAAACTCCCCAGTTGACCGAAAACCCGCCGCCGCTACTCCTCAATTGAGCTATAACGTTAAACAATTGCAGCGTTTTAGCATGGGGGAGTGATGGTATGACGCTACTGTATTTCCTTACCCTGTTTCCGCTGGTACCGGCGCTGGGCATGCTGCTCGCGCGCGGTGACCGCGCCCGCGATGCGGCGGGGCTCATAGGCTCCGGCATTATTATGGCGGTGACAGTTGTGGTCGCCGTCATGTTTTTTGGCACGGGTCCGCAGAGCTTTGAGGTTGCCCCCGGCACCTCGCATGTGCTCTCGATCATCAGCTCCGCCATCGATGTCATCCTGTGCGCTGTCATCCTGTACAACGCGTACAAATATAGGAACGCGCTCACCACGGTGTTCGGCATAGTCCAGCTGGTGGGCTCGCTCGCCTTTGCGACCATGACGCTGCCCGCGACCGAAGCCGTCACCGCAACCCCGCTCTACTTGGACTACATGAGTGTGATCATGGTCCTCGCCGTCGGCATCGTCGGCAGCCTAATCTGCGTGTATGCCCTGGGCTACATGAAGGACTTCCAGGCTCATGACGAGCACGAGGCTGCGCTGCGCGGGCAGACCGCGCCCGACCGTCGCCCGCAGTTCCTGGCGCTTATGTTCCTGTTCCTCTCGGCCATGTTCGTCATCGTGACGAGCGATAACCTGGAGTGGCTGTTCTGCGGCTGGGAAATCACCACCGTGTGTTCGTTCCTTATGATTGGCTACACGCGTACGCCCGAGGCCATCAAGAACGCCTTTACCCAAATCATCCTCAACATGCTGGGCGGCATCGCGTTTTTGGCCGGACTCATGTACCTGCACGTTAACGGCATGCCGCTGACCATCTCGGGCATGATCGAGCTTTCCGGCACCGGAACCGCGCAGTCCGCGCTGCTGGTGATGCCGGTCATCCTGTTGTCGCTCGCCGCACTCACCAAGGCCGCACAGATGCCGTTCCACACTTGGCTGTTGGGTGCCATGGTTGCACCCACTCCCACGAGCGCCCTGCTGCACTCGTCAACCATGGTCAAAGCCGGCGTGTTTCTGATGGTCAAGCTGAGCCCACTCTATGCCATCTATCCCGTGACGGGCTTTATGGTCACGAGTGTTGGTGCCATCACGTTTTTGCTCGCTGCCCTTATGGCCATCTCGCAGAGCAACGCCAAACGCGTGCTTGCGTACTCCACTATTTCCAACTTGGGCCTTATCAGCGCCTGCTTGGGTGTCGGCGCGCCCGAGGCCGTATGGGCGGCCATCTTCCTGATCCTGTTCCATACGGTGGCCAAGTCGCTGCTGTTCCTGTGCGTGGGCACGGCCGAGCATCATATCGGCAGCCGCAATATCGAGGACATGGACGGTATGTTCAGCCGCATGCCGCACCTGACGCGCCTGATGATGCTGGGCATCAT
Organism: uncultured Collinsella sp.; assembly: GCA_958407445.1. GTDB lineage: Bacteria > Actinomycetota > Coriobacteriia > Coriobacteriales > Coriobacteriaceae > Collinsella. The sequence goes on along the minus strand of CATYIU010000011.1, from coordinate 10,494 downwards.
GGGCATGTTTGTGGCGCCGTTTGGCATGCTCGTGTCCAAGTGGGGCGCCCTGGTGGCGTTTGCACAGACTGGCAACGTGCTCATGATCATGGTGCTTGCCTTTGGCTCGGCCGCGACGTTCTTCTTCTGGGGCAAGTGGCTTGCCAAGCTTTCGGGCGTCGACCCCACGGCTCAAAACGTTGAGGTCAATGTCCATAAGACCGAATGGATGGCGCTCAACACCATCGCCGCGCTGCTGATTCTGTGCTGCGTGGCGTTCCCGGTTATCTCGAGCGGTCTGGTGTCGCCTTACTTGGCCATGGTGTTTGGCCGCGTGCCGTACGTTATTGGCAAGGACTCCATGTATCTGATGGTGGTTATCGTGGCTTTTATCGCCGTGGTGCTGCTGACTTCATTCCGCGTGAGCAACAAACCGCACGTAAACGTATATCTTTCGGGTGTGGGAACCGACAATTACCGCCATTTCCGCGGCTCGATGGGACGCGAGGTGAAGGCCGAAAAGCGCAATTGGTACTCGGAGGACGCCCTTGGCGAGAAGCGTATCGGCCCCGCGGGTAGCGTCGTGTGCTGCAGCATTATCTTGTTTGCGCTGCTGTGTTGCGCGTGGATTGGGCCCGAGCGGCTTGCCATGAGCGCGCCCTCGGTGCTGCGCGGTAAATATTTCGAAGGCTCGGGCGTCGTGGGCATTTTTATTGGTACCGTGGCGTTTGCCCTGTTGGCGCCGCTTGTGGGCGGCCTGATCGACGGCATTGACCGCAAGCTGTCCGCCCGCATGCAGGGCCGCGTGGGCCCGCGCCTGCTGCAACCGTTCTACGACGTTGCCAAGCTGCTGCGCAAGGCCCCCGCCAGCGTAAACACCATGGACGATACCTACATGGCGTGCGCGCTCATCTTTACCGTCGTGGGCGGCGGCATCTTTGTGTCGGGCTCTAACACGCTGCTGTGCGCTTTTATGGTGACGCTCGCCGCGATCTTTGTGGTGCTGGCGTCCGCCTCGACGCAAAGCCCGTTTGCCCAGGTCGGCGCCGACCGCGAGCTGCTGCAAGTCATGAGCTACGAGCCCGCCGTTCTGCTGATGAGCGTGGGCCTGTACCTTGCCACCGACAGCTTCGATTCCATCGCCGTGACGGGGCGGTCGGCCCCCATCATCGTGTACAGCGCGCCCATTTTCCTCGCGCTGCTCGCGGTGCTTACCATCAAGCTGCGCAAGTCGCCGTTTGACCTTTCATACTCGCATCACGCGCATCAGGAGATTGTCCAGGGCGTCGCCACCGAGATGAGCGGCGGCACGCTGGCCAAGATGACCCTTATGCACTGGTGCGAGACCGTGCTGTTTTTGATGTGGGTGGGCATGTTCTTTGTCTGGGACAACCCGGTGAGCTGGCTGGTCGCCCTGGTCGTGATGGCTGCGACGTACTTTGTCGAGGTGCTGATTGACAACACCTTCGCGCGCAGCACCTGGCGCAGCTGCTTTAAGCTTGGCTGGGGCGTGGCGCTGGTGTTTGGCCTGCTCAACCTCATGCCCATCCTTGTCGACGTGTTTATTTAGGAGGCGGCATCCATGGATCATAAAATGTCGCGCTCGCCGTGGGTTATTCATTACGACGGCTCGAGCTGCAACGGATGCGATATCGAGGTGCTTGCTTCGCTCACGCCACTGTTCGATGCGGAGCGCTTTGGCGTGGTCAACACCGGCAACCCCAAGCATGCGGATATCTTTTTGGTGACGGGGTCGGTCAATGCCCAGAACCTGCCCGTCGTGCGCCAGATCTACAACCAGATGCTCGAGCCCAAGTGCGTGGTGGCATGCGGCATTTGCGCGTGCTCGGGCGGCGTATTCCGCGATGCCTACAACGTGATCGGCGGCGTGGACCGCGCGATTCCCGTGGATGTGTACGCGCCCGGGTGCGCCATTCGTCCCGAAACGGTGATCGATGCCATCGTGGAGGCGTGCGGTATCCTGGACCAGAAGGAGGCCGTGATGCGCGCCGGCGGCGATCCGCTCACCGTGGGCGGCGCCGCCACCTGGGACGGTGGCGTTGAGCTGGGCGAGGACGGGTTTGTGGCTGCGGGGGCCGGGACTGACGGTGCCGGTGACGCGCCTGCCGCTGGCGACGCACCTGCTGGGACGCCCGCCGCACCCGCCGCTGCAAAGGGGGCCGAGTAATGCAAAAGGCTATCTATACCACCGTCGGGATCGACGAGCTCCTGTCGCATGTCCAGGCGCTCAAGGGCGTCGGCGCGCGCTTTGTGCAAATGCACGCCGAGCGCAATGTCGACGACGGCACGTATCGTCTGGTCTATACGTTTATCAACGTTCATGCTGCTCAGGAGCATATTGCGCAGGACGGCAGCTATGCGATTGAGAACCTGGTAGTCGAGGGAATCGACCGGTACCAGGAGATTCCGTCCATCAGCTCGTATTATCCGGCGGTATTCCCGTTTGAAAATGAGGTCCACGACCTATTCGGTCTTGCCATCACCGATATGCAGGTCGACTTTAAGGGCTTTTTCTACCAGGTCTCGACTGCCGAGCCCATGAGCGTTATCACGCCCGAGGTGAAGGCTGCGCGAGAGAAAGCCATGAAGGTCCGCGCGGCTGCCGAGGCCAAGGCGCGCAAGGCCGCTGCCGAGAAGGCCGCCGCGGCTGCGGCTGCTGCAGGGGAGGGCGTTGCGGGCGCCGGCGATGCCGCGGGCGCCGCCGTCGCTCGGCCCGCTGCGGCTGCCGGCTCCGATGCTCAGCATGACGAGGCCGCGGCCAAGGCCGCACTTAAAGCCGCCGAGATGGAGGCAAAGCTCGCCGCCATGGATCCCGAGAAAGCGGCCAAGGTCCGCGCGGCGCTTGCCGCCAAGGCCGCCCGCGACAAGCAGAAAGAGGAGGCGTAAGGTCCATGGCACATCGCTCCGTTATTCCGTTTGGCCCGCAGCACCCGGTGCTGCCCGAGCCGCTTCATCTGGATCTGGTGATCGAGGACGACCGCGTTATCGAGGCAATTCCGCAGATCGGCTTTGTGCACCGCGGGCTCGAGAAGCTCACCGAAAAGCGCGACATGCATCAGTTTGGCTACATCGCCGAGCGCATCTGCGGCATCTGCGCCGTGGGCCACAGCTGCGGCTATGCCGGCGCCTGCGAGCGCATGCTCGACATCGAGGTGCCCGGCCGCGTGCGGTATATCCGCACCATTTTGCACGAGCTTTCGCGCATCCACTCGCACCTGCTGTGGCTGGGCCTGCTCGCCGATGCCTTTGGCTTCGAGGCGCTGTTCTATCGGTCGTGGACCTTGCGCGAGCAGATTCTCAAGATCTTCGAGAGCACCTGCGGCGGCCGCGTGATCCTTTCGATTAACGAGATCGGCGGCCTTAAGCACGACATCGAGGACTCCGAGCTGGCGGGTATTGTCCAGACGCTCGATGCCATGCGTCCCGACTACGAGGCCCTGGTGCATACGTTTTTGGACGACGACAGCTGCGGCGAGCGCCTGCATGGCGTGGGCGTGATTAGCAAGAAGGACGCGCTGGACCTATCGATGGTCGGTCCGTTCGGCCGCGCCTCGGGCGTGGATTACGACGTGCGCATGCTCGGCGACGGCGCCTATGCGGATCTGGCCGCGTTTGAGCCCATCGTGGCGACCGACGGCGACTGCTATGCCCGCTGCCAGGTGCGTTGTGCCGAGGTCACCCAGGCCATGGACATTATCAAGGAGCTTGTGGGCAAGATTCCGCACGATGGCATCGGTGGACGCACCAAGCTCACGCCGACCGACGGCGCGCGTGGCGAGGTTGTGATTGAGCAGCCGCGCGGCGAGGCGTACTACTATGTACGCGGCAACGGCACTAAGAACCTGGACCGCTTCCGCGTGCGCACGCCGACGTCGCAGAACCTGGCAGGTCTGACGCATGCGCTGCAGGGTGTGCTCCTTGCCAACGTGCCCATGATTATCCTGACCATCGACCCCTGCATTAGCTGCACGGAAAGGTAGGCGCGGCATGAGTTTACTGACATTTGCCAAGACGGCCTTGGGTTCTATGGTCAAGCAGCCGGTAACGGTGTGCTATCCGCAGGAGAAGCTGACGGCGCCCGAGCGCTTGCGCGGGCATATCGTCAACGACATGGACGTGTGCATCTGCTGCGGCATGTGTGCGCGTCGCTGTCCGGCGGGCGCGCTCGCAGTCGATCGCAAGGGTGGAACGTGGTCGATCGACCCGTATGCCTGCGTGGTGTGCGGTGAGTGCATCGAGAGCTGCCCCAAGCACTGCCTGACTATGGACACCGCCCGCACCCCAGTCGCAGCGGACAAGACTCCCACAGTAGAAACCAAGCCGGAGTAGCGCAGGGGTAGAACTGGAATAGGGGCCGGCGGGGCAAAAATGCCCCGCCGGCCCCGCGCGTGAGCGCGCGGTTGTGCCGCTGCGAACAAAACTATGCCGGATTACGGGACTGGATAGCGAACCTCCGACCATACAGAAAATCGCAAAAACAAACCCGCAGGTAGATAGCCTGTTGTTTTTCAAAAATAGGGGGTATGGATGAGGGCTCCGACTTTAGCTCCGTAATCCGGCGTAGTTTTGGAATGGCAGCATATCCGTAACAGCCCTTTAACTCCCGTGGACGGAGGAAAACGGACTATTTTGGCCTCGCGAGGGCTATCGCGTGACTCGTCTGCCACGAAATGGGCCCATCTACTACGTTTAGGCGGCAGCCCTCGACCACGGCAAGCAATGCGAAATGAAAACCGCAGGTAGAACGCCTGCGATTTTTCATGAATAGCGGGTATGGTCGGGGGTATCGAGTCAAACGTAGTAGATGGGCCCATTTCGTGGCGAGCGCCGTCAGCCGATCTCCGCGGGCGGAAGAAAGCAGATCATTTTGGTCCCGCGAGCCTTGCGGAGGCGCTCGTGCAGGGCCGACCGAACAAAACTATGCCGGTTTACTACGACGAATTCGACATTCCCGACCATGACTGCATTTTTCTAAATATCGCAAGCGTTCTACCTGCGGTTTTGCAAGCGCTCAATTTGCCGTGATCGAAGGTGGGCGATTCATCGTAGTAAACCGACATAGTTTTGAAATGGCATTAAATCGGTAACAGCCATTTTACTCTGCCGGGGCGGTCAATCTTCGGGCAACTGCCCTCGCAGGTAGGCGATGGCGATCTGCGTACGGTTGCGCAGGTCCATTTTGGCCAGGATCGAGCTGATGTGGTTGCGCACGGTGCCTTCGCCCATGTAGGCTGTGGCGGCGATCTCCCTGTTGTCGAGACCGCGGGCGATGAGCTCGGCGACTTCGAACTCGCGGTCGGTCAGACCGGCAAAGGCCGCGGGCCGGCGGGTCGCACCGGCTTCAGCGTCCGCCCCATCAAAGTCGACATCCTCGATCGCCTTACCCTCGAGCACGCGTTTACCGTCCATGACCTGCGCCAACGCCGGTGGAATGGCGGCGACATCGGTTTTAATCAGGTAGCCGCGGGCGCCCAGCTTGAGCGCCGACACAATGTACTCGTCATCCGAGAACGTCGTCAGAAATACCACGCGCGCCGCAGGGTCGCGCTCAAGGATCTCGCGCGCGGCCGAAAGGCCATCGCGTCCCGGCATCTGAATGTCGAGCAGCGCGATGTCGGGCGAGTGCTCGGCGTAGAGCGCGACCGCGTCGTCGCCGTTGGCGCCGGTGCCCACTACCTCGATCTGCGTCTGGGCGCCCAGGATAATCTTGAGCGAATCGACCACCAAACGGTCGTCGTCGACAACAATGAGCCTCATCGGCCCTCATCTCCTTGCTGTTTGGGAACGGTGGCAAACACGCGCCAGCCGCCGACGCCGGCGCGCGGGCCGGCGGTGAAGGTGCCGCCAAGCGCCTCGACGCGCTCGCGCATGGAGCCGAGCCCCATGCCCTCGGCGACGCCGCGACCGCCCGTCTGGGTCCCGCCCACGCCGTCGTCGGTAACGATGAGCTGGTAAAACGACGGATGTTCCATGCATCGTACAGTGACGGTCTGGGCGCAAGCGTGGCGCATGGTGTTGGATAGCGCCTCGCGCAGGACCGCCGCAAAGCAGTTGGCGACATTTGCGGGCGCATGCTCGGCCAAAACTTCAAGCTCAATCTGCGGGCCGCCATCCGAGCGTGCGCCTTCGACAATGCGTTCGAGCTGCACGGAAAGGTCGACGGCGTTGTCGTTGAGCGCATGGACGCTGGCGCGTACGAGCTGGAGCGCCTCGTCAACCGTGCGTTTGACGTCGGCGAAATCGACGGCGACGCCGGGCTCGTCGGCGTGGACCACGCGCAGGGCTTCGGCCTGCAGCGAGGCGCGCGTGAGCTGATGCCCGACGTTATCGTGGATCTCGCGCGCGATACGGGCGCGTTCGGCGAGCGTCGCGAGCTCGATTTCGTAGTCCTGGCGGTCGGCGAGGTCGCGGTTGCGTGCCTCGAGTGCCAGGGCGCGTTCTTGCAGCTTGTCGCGGGTGCGACGCATGCGTTTCTGTTCGCGCTCCAGCTGCGCGGTGCGCAGCGACAGCAACGTGGCAGCGATCGAAAGGATGGCGGTTAGCAACAGCGTTCGGGTGGTGAGCACGCCGCCACGAAGGTCCGCGACGAGCGCAAAGACAAAGGCGACGCCAATGCCCAACGCGACCCAAACGCGTTCACGGCGCACGCGCCGCGCGATGTCATAGAGGGCGAGGGGCGCAAACGGCACAAACGGCGGCACGAAGACAGCCGCGATGATGTAAGCGTAACTCGCGGCCTCGCTGGCGCGCTCTCCCTGCGCGAGCTCGGCCAGTGAGGTGGCGATAACGCCAAGGCAAAACGCCGCGACCAGGCGAGCATCCACAGCAAGGCCCAGAGCGGCTGCGATACAGCACGCCAGCACGATCGATTTGTCGAAAAGCCTGTTCATACGGGTATTGTACGCGAAGCCGCGCGTGGTGGAGGGACCGCCTGCGCAACTGTGACATTCCTCCCGCGCGGCAAAGCGTCGTCGATCGCTCGCGCGAGCGGGGGTTTCGCCTCTGCCCCCTCGCACTCGTGACAAAGCTCACTGGTGCGCGCCGTCCGCTCCTGCGATGATGCAATCGTACCGGGCCACGACCAACAGAAGGGCCGCCTCATGACAGATATCGTCCACGTCGAAAACCTCGTCAAGCGCTACGACGATCTTATCGCGCTCGACCACTTTAACCTGAGTATTGCCCCTGGCGAGATCTTTGGCCTGCTCGGCCCCAACGGCTCGGGCAAAACCACGTCCATCAACTGTATCCTGCAGCTGCTTGCCTACGACAAGGGCGCCATCGAGCTGTTCGGTGAGCCCATGACGCCCGCCCGCTACGACCTCAAGCGCCGCATCGGCGTGGTGCCGCAGCAGGTGGCGGTGTTTGACGAGCTTACCGTGCGTGAGAACATCGACTATTTCTGCAGTCTTTACGTCAACGACCGCAAACGCCGCCGCGCGCTGGTGGACGAGGCGATCGACTTTGTCGGCCTGGGCGACTTTACCAAGTTCCGCCCCGGCAAGCTCTCGGGCGGCCTGGCACGCCGCCTCAACATTGCCTGCGGCATCGCGCACAAGCCCGAGCTCATCTTTTTTGACGAGCCTACGGTGGCAGTCGATCCACAGAGCCGCAACGCCATCCTGGAGGGCATCTGCCGCCTGCGCGGCGAAGGCGCCACGGTGGTGTATACCAGCCATTACATGGAGGAAGTCGAGCAGATCTGCAACCGCATCATGATCATGGATGGTGGGCGCGTGCTGGCGCAGGGCACTAACGACGAGCTCAAGCGCATGATTCAGATGGGCGAGCGCGTGACCGTCGAGGTCGGCGCCGTCGAGCCCGCCACGGTCGAGCGACTGCGCGCCCTCGAGCATGTGCTTTCGGTTGAGCTGTCCGACGGCGAGCTTGTCTGCACCTGCGAAGCGAGCCCGCACAACTTGGTCGACATCCTTGACACGCTGCGCGCCGCCGACGTGGCGCTCGGCCGCGTGTGGAGCGAGCCGCCCACGCTCAACGATGTGTTCCTCGAGATCACCGGCCGCGAGCTGCGCGACTAGGGGGCAGCCATGTTCAACACCATCATAACCACGGCCAAGACGCTATTGCGCCGGCCGAGCACATGGGTCTGGGGCGCGATCTTTCCCGTCGCGCTTTCAACGATGTTCATGTTTATGTTTGCGAACCTGAGCTCTGACGGCAAGATCGACCCGGTGCCGGTAGCCGTTGTCGCTGACGAAACCTGGGGCGCTTCGTCCTTTAAGGACGTGGCGACCTCGCTTGCCAGGGAGGGCGACGATCAACTGCTCGATGTGAGCGAGTACGAAGACTTGGCTGCCGCGCGCAAGGCACTCAAGGCCGGCGAGGTCGCGGGCATCTATACGGTCGACGACGCGGGCACGCCCAAACTCACGTTGCTTTCGAGCTATGACGGCTCGCGTGCGTCGTCGGTACTCACCGACCGCAGCATTCTGGAGACGGTAGCAAGCTCGTATACGCAAAATGCCGAGCTCATGGCCCAGATTGCTCAAGATGATCCGGCGGCGCTCGCCGATCCGGAGGCGGTTGCGCGCGCCCTATCGCTCGAGGGCGGCACCCGTCGCGTGAGCCTTACGCGCACCACGCCCGACGCTGCGACCATCTACTATTTCGCACTCTTTGGCCTGGTCGCGATGATGTCTGCCGAGTTTGCGGCCCTGGCCGTCGTCGATCTGCAGCCCAACCTGTCCGGCCTCGGCGCGCGTCGCTGCGTGGGCGGCGTCTCCAAGACGGCGTCGCTGGCCGGCATTTTTGTCGGCTCGTGGCTGGTTTCCTTTGCATCGATGGCGGTTGCGATCGGCTACGTGCACCTGGTCGTGGGCGTCGACTTTGGCGGGCGCGAGGGGTTGTGCCTGCTGGGCGGGGCTGCATCCGCGCTTGCCGCCACGGGCCTGGGGCTCTTTGTGGGCACGCTTCCCGTTAAGGGCGGCAAGGCATCCAAGTCGGGCATCCTCACGGGCTTTGCCACCACGTGCGCTTTGTTCGCCGGCCTCTACGGCGAGCCGGCGATGGCGCTTGCCGACGACGTCGCCCGCGCTTGTCCGGTCGAGTGCTGGCTCAACCCCGTCAAGCTCATCTGCGATATGTTCAATCGCCTGTATTTCTTTGAGGACCTGGGGCCCTTCGCTGTTCGCGCCGGCGCGCTCGTCCTGATGGCCCTGGTGTTTGTCGCCGCCGCTACGCTGATCTTTGGAAGGAGCCGCTATGAGCACCTTTAAGACCGCGCTTCGCATGGCGCTCGCGCACCCGCTCTATCTGCTCATCTACACGGTGTTCATTTCGCTGTTGGGTGTGTTTATCGCGGCCTCCGTCAGCTGGAATTCGTCTCAGCTTACCGAGTACAAGCCTTACGACACCAACGTGATCGTGGTCGACCGCGACAATAGCGACCTTTCGCGGGCGCTTACCAAGCACCTGGGCTCACGCTTTGACCTGGTCACGGGCGTCGGCGACGACACGTACGACCTTGCCGACGCGCTCTCCAAGAGCAACAGCGCCAAGGGTAGTGCCGATTGCGTGTTCTTTATCCCGGAAGGGTTCGAGGACGACCTGATCGCGGCCTCCCGCGCGGGGGAATCCCTGCCCAAGCTCGACGTGGCCTATGGCTCCGGCACCATGGCGGCGGCGCTTTCGTCCGCCGAGGCCTCGCGCTGGATCTCGCTCGCGGGCGCCGCGGCGGCGCTTGAACCCGCTGCCTCCAACGGTGATGTCGCAAGGGCCGCCGAGCACGCGGCCGCAAAGCGCGCGGAGGTCCAGATCGAGCAGGTCAAGGTCGACTCGACTGCTGCTGCCACGCTCGAGTCGTACTTCAACTTTGGCGCGTACGCGATCATCTCGTCGGTCATCGTGTCGGTGGGGCTGGTGTTCTCGGGCATGAACGAGCCCGAGCGCGTGCGCCGCATGGAGGCCGCCCCGCTCTCCGAGCGCCAGCGTTCGCTTGCCGTGTTCGCGGCCGCCGCCGTGCTCACCGTTTGCATCTGGCTTGTGTCGAGCATGATGGGCGTCGTGGGCTTTGCCGGCGCGGTTGCCGAGGTCGGCGTGGGCCGCGTGTGCCTGGCGCTGGCGGCAACGTTTGCCCTGGCGTGCACGCCGCTGGCCGTTGGCTTTACGCTGTCGAGCCTGGGCGCGCGCGAGGAGCTGCTCAACGGTGTGGGCAACTTACTCGGCATGCTCATGACGTTTTTGGGCGGCGCCTGGATGCCGCTGTCGCTCATGGGCTCGGCCGTGCAGACGGTGGCGCACTTTGTGCCGACGTATTGGGTGAACGACGCGATCGGCAAGGCGCTCGCCGCGGACCTGACGTCCACCGTGCTGGGCGACATCGCCTGCGATCTGGGCGTCACGGTGCTCTTTGCTGCGGCCATCACCGCCGTAGGCCTGGCTCTTGCACACAACAAATCCCGCGCCTAACCACAACCCGTCACTTGGGTGTTCCTATAGTTTTGTCAACCTTCGATGCTACTCCCGGTAGGGTAC
>CATYIU010000010.1:0-54194 GCA_958407445.1 uncultured Collinsella sp. | reverse complement strand
TGGGAGGCCAGGGCGCCGCTGACCGGTGGACGGCACCGAGCCGTCATCGAAACTGCAGAAGGGGGAGGCCTCGAGGCCTCCCCCTTTTTTGCGTTTACGGGCTTTTGTCTCACATAGTAGCTGTGTTTTATAACCCTCGTTTGTCGCATCTTCTGTGAACGGGCTACAATAGCTTAGTCTGTGCAATATGGAGGTGAACATGGCTGAAGCTGGTATCGGCGTTGATATCGTCGAGATTTCCCGCATGAAATCTATTCTTGAAAAGACGCCGTCGTTTGCTCGGCGTGTGTTTACCGAAGAAGAGCGTGCGTATTGCGATGCATCATCGCGTCCCGCTGCTCACTATGCGAGCCGCTTTGCTTCGCGCGAGGCGGTGCTTAAAGCTCTCGGCACGGGTTTTAGTCAAGGCGTGGGTCGCAAGGATGTTTCGGTAACGCGTGATAAACTCGGCAAACCGAAGGCGCTGCTTTCGGGCCGTGCTCTCGAGATCGCTCAAGAACTGGGTGTTGTTGAGGTCGCTCTTTCCATTACGATTACGGGAGACTTGGCCGTTGCGAATGCCATCGCGATTACCGAAGATGCTCGGCCTAAGCCAAAAGATGAAAAGGTGAGCACCAAGAAACGCGTTGCGCAGACATTTAAAGAGGCTCGCTCTGTATTAGATGAGCTTGAGCAGCTGCAGAATTCAGCATTGACGGAGCACCTGGGCGATGCTTCGCAAGATACGCTAGGAGCATAGATGAAACCGGTTTTGAGTACCGAAGAAGTCGTTCGTCTCGAGGATATCATCGAACGCGAAGGGACTTCGAAGGCCGAGCTTATGGAGCTAGCGGGTGAGTTTGCCGCCAACGAGGTCTTGAAGCTCAATCCCGATCGGGTTCTCGTTCTGGTCGGTTTTGGTAATAATGGCGGCGACGGTTGGGTTGCCGCCGATATCCTGAGCCACAAGGGTGTGGACGTGGATATCGTTTCTCCGGTTGAGCCGGATGAGATTCCTGCTGCTTTGGCACGTCATGTTGCTCGTCGAACTGCCGGCCGCGATGTGCACGTTTGCGTCGGTCCCTCGCGTGACGAACTCGAGGTTTTGATCGATAAGGCGGATGTTGTTGTCGATGCCATTTTTGGTACCGGTTTCCACGGGAATCTGCGTGCGCCGTTCTCCATTTGGATTCCTACGGTCAATGAATGCGCCGATTGTGTCGTATCCATTGATGTCCCCTCGGGCCTGAATGCCGAGACGGGCGTTGTTGATGACTACTGCATTCGTGCCGAGCGCACGGTGACGATGATTGCGCCCAAGATTGGTCTGTATAGCGCTGATGGCCCTGAGTATGCTGGCGATTTGATCTGCGGCAATCTTTACGACCGTCTTGACGAAGTCATCGATGATGTTGACCACGCCGCCGAGATTGTCGAGCCCGGTGACTTAGTTGATTACTTTGCTCCGCTACCATCGAATATCGATAAGTATTCCCGTGGCTCTGTGCTTATTGTCGCCGGATCGGCGCAATATCCTGGTGCTGCCATTATGGCGGCCAAGTCTGCAGCTCGCGCGGGTGCTGGTTACGTGGCGGTCGCGGCTCCTGACGCCTGCGCCAATCTTATTCGCATGGCACTTCCTTCGATTCCCGTCTTTGCTATTCCGTCTGATTCCCGCGGCTCCTTTGGCGCCGCTGCGCGCATGACGGTATGCGAGATCGCAAAGAAGTACAGCTGCGTACTGTGCGGTCCCGGTATGACGACGTCTGCTGGCGCTATGCAGGTGGTTTCGGGCTTGCTCGAGCTTGATGTACCGCTAATTTTGGACGCCGATGCACTCAACTGCCTTGCTAAGATTGCCATTGACGGTATTGATAGTAACCCCGAGATGTATCGTCGTGAGCAGCCGTTGGTTATGACGCCGCACTATCGTGAGCTTTCGCGTCTGGTTGCCGGTGACGAGGTGAACGACCTTGGTACCGCGATTGCAGCTGCGCAGAAGGTTGTCTGGGCTGCAGGCTCCGACAATCTGGTGGTCATAGCCAAGGGGGCGACGACGGCTATCTGTGGCGTTGAGCGCGTGCTGCTGCCACTCTCGGGTCCGGCTTCTCTGGCAACTGCCGGTTCTGGTGATGTTCTCGCGGGTATTTTGGCCGGTACGCTTGCCACCATGCGCGACGAGATGGATCGTTGGGAGCTGCTGTATTCGTACGCCGTCGCACTTCACAGCTACGCCGGTTTTGCCGCGGCGACGGAGTATGGTGAGAAGAGCGTTATCGCGACCGATCTTATCGACTTGATCGGTCCTGCCATGGAGCTGGCGGCAAAGGATGCGCTCGAAGATCTGGGAATCATGGACGAAGGGTCGGATGACTAATCATGAATAAAGCCGATTTGACGCGCTGGTCCTGGGTCGAGATCGACCGCGGGGCGCTCCGTCGCAACACGAGAGCCTATAAGAACTTGTTGAATCCGCGTCAGCGCCTGTGCTGCGTGGTCAAGGCCGATGCTTATGGTCATGGAGCTGTTGAGTGTGCCAAGATCATGTATTCGGCCGGTGCCGACATGTTTGCCGTGGCGACGGTTAACGAGGGCGTTGGGCTCCGTCAGGGCGGGATTACTAAGCCCGTCCTGATTCTAAGCGAGCCGCCTATCGAGGCTATTCCTGCATTGCTCGAATTCGATATCATGCCCTCGGTCTATACGTCCGATTTTGCTCTTGCGTATGGCGAATGCGCCGTCGCGGCGGGCAAGGTGGGCAAGTACCATCTTGCCATCGAGACGGGCATGAACCGCATTGGCGTACATTACACGCAGGTGCTCGACTTTGTCCGCGGCATCAGCTTCCATCGCGGTATTCAGTGCGACGGCGTATTTACGCACTTTGCCACGGCCGATGAACCTTCGGGTTGGGACTACAAGCTGCAGTGCCAGCGTTTTACCGAGGCCGTTCAGGCCATTAAGGACGCAGGTTTTGAATGCGGTATCGTGCATTGTGCCAATACGCCATCCTCGATGCTCGATTCTTCAATGCACTTTGACATGATTCGTGCCGGCATCGGTTTGTATGGTCTGCAGCCATGTGAGCTGAGTGGTCGCGTGATGCAGCTTGATCCCGTCATGAGCGTCCACGCGCGTGTGACGCGCGTGGCGCATCCTGCGATGGGCGAGGGCGTGGGCTACGGCTTTACCTACCGCGTACCGCGCACGCGCGTTCAGATCTGCACCCTTCCGATCGGTTATGCCGATGGCCTTTCGCGTACGCTTTCCAATCGTATGGACGTGCTGTATCGCGGCGAGCGTGTGCGTCAGGTGGGCAATATCTGCATGGACCAGTTTATGGTCGCCATTCAGTCCAACCCGGCGCATGAGATTCCCGAGGCCGAGTATGGTGACGAGATGATCATTGTCGGCCGCGATGGAGATGCCGAGATTACCATGGACGAGATGGCGCGCCTACGCGGCACGATTAACTACGAGGTCGCTTGCGGCTTTGGTATGCGTCTCGATAAAGTCTACGTGTAGGAGTCGCTATGGGCGTCATGCACATTCCCGGCCATAGCCATCAGGCGCCGCGTGAGGTCGCACTCGAGGAGATCGAGGCCGTTCTGGGCGAGTGTCACCTTTGCCAGCTTTACCAGTCGCGCCACAACATCGTGTTTGGCGTGGGAAACCCCCGCGCTCGCGTGATGTTTATTGGCGAGGCGCCGGGCCGTAATGAGGATTTGCAGGGCGAGCCCTTTGTGGGGGCGGCAGGCGAGGACCTCAACGGCATTTTGTCGCTGGCGGGGCTCAAACGCGAAGACGCCTACATTGCCAACGTGCTTAAGTGCCGCCCGCCGGGAAACCGCAATCCGCGCCCCGAGGAAGTGCTGGCTTGCTCACCGTTTTTGCGCGAGCAGATTCGAAGCATCTGGCCCGATATCATCGTGACGCTCGGCAACCCCGCAACGCACTTTGTGCTCAAGACCGAGATCGGCATTACCAAGCTGCGCGGCAGGTTCCATCAGATGGGGCACTTTGTGGTGATGCCCACTTTCCATCCGGCAGCAGCGCTACGCAATCCAGCGTGGCAGGAGCTGCTGGAGGAAGACTTTAAGATGCTGGGCGACTATCTGGGGCGACATCCCGCACCAGAGGACGCCTCGGAATAATAAGGAGCATATATGTCCCTGGAGCGCCTGGGGGTAGGTACTTACAAAACGACTTGCGCTGCCGATACGGAGTACTTTGGCGAGCTAATTGCACCGTGCCTTGAGGACGGAGATGTGCTCATCCTGACCGGTGGCCTGGGAGTGGGCAAAACTCACTTTACCAAGGGCGTCTCGCGCGGGCTGGGCGATGGGCATATGGTTACGAGTCCTACGTTTGCGCTCATGGCCGTTCATGATCAAGGTCGTATTCCGCTGTTTCACTTTGATCTATACCGCCTGGAGCATGCCTACGAGCTCGAGGATACGGGCATTTTCGATGTGCTGGGCTATGAGGGTGCTTGCCTGCTGGAATGGGGCGAACAATTCCAGGACGAGCTGACGGATGAGTATCTTTCGGTGACGCTCAAGCGTGATGAGGGCGACAGCGATGTGCGAACGATAACGCTTGAGGCGCACGGTGACCGCGCAATGGAGCTTTCCCATTTGATTGATAAGGCTGTACAAGATGAGCTTGCATAACGACAACGCGCTGGTGGTGGCGCTCGATACCTCGACCGACATGCTTGCCTGCGCGGCAAGCTGGATTGATGGGCAGACGGGCGAGACGAAGCTCGTGAGTGGCGACCACATGTGTCGCCGTCACGCCAACGTTGAGCTCGTGAATACCGTTGATGGCGTGCTGGCTCAAGCCGGTCTGGATCGCAGCGATGTTGGTTGCTATGTGGTCGGCCGCGGCCCGGGGTCCTTTACGGGTGTGCGCATCGGCATCTCCACTGCCAAGGGCCTCGCGCGCGGTGCCAATGTTCCGCTGCTGGGCGTGTCGACGCTCGACGCTTGCGCTTGGACGGCGTGGAAGGCTGGCGTGCGCGGCAAGCTTGGTATCTTGGCCGATGCTATGCGCGGTGAGGTATATCCGGCGCTGTATATGCTGGTCGATGAGGGTCCCGAGCGTCAATTTGAGCGCGAACACGTGGTCAAGGCCGCCGTGGCGCTCGATGAGTGGCGCCGAGCAGCGGACTGGGACCAGGTTCAGCTGACCGGTGACGGTCTCGTGCGCTATGGCAAGCTGCTGGGTGAGGACGAGGCCGCCCGCTGCGTGGAGCGCGACCTGTGGTGGCCTTCGGGCGAGGGCTTGCTGCTCGCGCACGCTGCGGGTGACGGCGATCCGGCCCGCGTCCTGCCGATTTACACGCGCCTTTCGGATGCCGAGGAAAACGAGCGCAAGCGTCTTGGTCTTGCCGAGAGTGCGCAGAGCGAAATTACGGGTGTTGCCGATGAGCTCGCCGGTCGTCATCTGCAGTTCCGTCCCATGGGCGCGGCGGATGCCGAGGGCGCGAGCGCGCTGGAGGCTGCCTGCTTTGAAGGTGCCGGACACGAGACATGGACGCCGGGCATGTTCCTGTCCGAACTGGGCGAGGACGTCGCTGCGCCGCGTAGTTGGTGGGTGGCACACGACGACGGCAAGCTGCTGGGCCTTGCCGGCGGTATGGTCGTGGACGGTGATGTGCAGATTCTGGATGTCGCCGTCGACCCGGCACATCGCCGTGAGGGCATTGCCCGCAAGCTGCTGTCGCACGTGAGCTATGATGCCCAGATGCTCGGCTGCACCACGGCTTCGCTCGAGGTCGAGGACGGTAACGAGGGAGCGATCGCGCTTTATAACGCTCTGGGCTTTACCGAGGCTGGCCGTCGCCGCGGCTACTATGGTGCCGGCAAGGACGCCATCGTCATGACGGCTCCGCTGCCCCTGGTGCTTCCGGTCGACAATGCTTCGCCCGAGCCGACGGCGGCAGAGCAGCGCGTATGGCCGCTGCCTGCGCCTGGGCGCTCCGAGGGGGAGCGTGCCGAAATTGAGCGCCGCCGCCTAGTGCTCGCTATCGAGAGTTCCTGCGACGAGACGGCCGTGGCGATTATCGATGCGGATGGCAATATGCTGGCCAACCAGGTGTCGACACAGATTGATTTTCATGCCCGCTTTGGCGGCGTGGTGCCCGAGATCGCCTCGCGCAAACACGTTGAGGTGATTGTGAGTGTCGTGGATGCGGCGCTCGAGGATGCCGCAGCATCGCTTGGTCTTGAGGGTGGAGCCATCGCGCCGAGCGAACTCGCCGCTGTTGGCGTGACACAGGGTCCGGGCCTGGTGGGTGCTCTGGTAGTGGGCGTCGCCTTCGCCAAGGGCTTTGCCTATGCCGCCGGTAAACCGCTCGTGTGCGTCAACCATCTGGAGGGCCATCTGTTCGCCAATCTGCTGGCGCAGCCCGATCTCAGGCCGCCGTTTATCTTCACGCTCGTCTCGGGCGGTCATACCATGCTCGTGCACGTGAAGGCATGGGGCGACTACGAGGTACTTGGTGAGACACTCGACGATGCTGTGGGCGAGGCCTTCGACAAGGTAGCCAAGGCGTTGGGTCTGGGCTATCCCGGTGGCCCCATCATCTCCAAGCTGGCCGAGACGGGCAACCCCCGCGCGATCGATTTTCCTCGCGCGCTTAACAGCAGGGGAGACTATCGTTTCTCGCTTTCGGGTCTTAAAACGGCCGTGACGCTCTACATCGAGCAGGAGACCAAGGCCGGGCGCACGATTCACCTGCCCGATCTGGCGGCTTCGTTTGAGGCAGCCGTCTTTGACGTTCAGTACAAGAAGGCCAAGAACGCGCTGCATGCCACCGGATGCAAGGAATACTGCATCGGCGGCGGCGTCTCGGCTAATCCGCATCTGCGCGAGATGATGATCAAGAAGCTTGGGCGTCAGGGGATCCGCGTAACGGTGCCACCGCTTTCGGCGTGCACCGATAACGCAGCCATGATCGCAGAGGTTGCCCGCCGTAAATTCGACCGAGGAGAAATCTCGCCGTTCGACGTCGACGCCGATCCAAACATGACGCTGTAGCTGGTACGGCGCGGTCCCCGGACGGAGGGGCCGGATATAAGGTTTCCTGCTCTACAGTCCTGCGCAAGACGAAGGCCACATTAAGTGGCCTTCTTTGCGTGCGGAACTCGCGATAAACCTTATATCCGGCCCCTCCGTCCGGGGACCTTTCTGTATCGATATAGCTTCTGAGCTGGTTTGGCGTCGACAACGTCCGGCAAGGTTAGCCAGCTGCGTCGAATTTCCGGCGTGCTTTAGCTGAAAGAAAAAGATGGTGTGCGGAGCTTTGCTCCGCATTTGGGATGGGAGCTCCCGCGGCTCCCGAGGGACATCTCTCATGCAAAAACTTTTGTCGGGTAAAGTCCGAGGTCAGTGGCGTTTTATACCGAGAAATTCAAAAAAAGTTGAAAATTCATTACATATTTGCGTTGACTTTAGGTAACTAAAGTTTCATACTGCTTTTCATCCACTGGGGGATGTGAACACGCACGGATCGTTCGCATCATGATTGAAGAGGATTTCTTAGACATGTTCACGCATCAGCTAAACATTATCAGCGTAGTAATTATCTGATGCGGGTTAGCACATACAGCTAGCCCGTACGATAACGGGCGGCTGATAAAGATGAGGGCCGTCGAGCGCAACCGACGGCCCTCATTTTTTATGTCTAGGAAGTTCTTTTTAGAGGAGGAAATGTAATGAACGGAGTTTTGCTCATGGTTGTGGCCGCGGCGGTGCTCGCCTGCGGCTATCTGGGCTACGGCCGCTGGCTGGCCAACAAGTGGGGCGTTGACAAAGAGGCCCTCACGCCGGCCAAGCGCATGAAGGACGGCAAGAGCTTCTCGCCCGTCTCCGCCTTTACCGCGTTCTCGCACCAGTTCAGCTCGATCTGCGGTGCTGGCCCTGTCACGGGTACGATCGTCGCCATGGCCTTTGGCTGGCTGCCCGTCGTGCTCTGGGTCCTCGTCGGCGGCATCTTCTTTGGCGCCGTCCACGACTTTGGTGCTCTGTACGCTTCGATGAAGAACAACGGCAAGTCGCTCGCTCAGCTCATCGAGAAGTACATCGGCAAGACCGGCCGTCGCCTGTTCCTGCTGTTCTGCTGGCTGTTCTGCATCATCGTCATCGCCGCCTTCACCGACATGGTCTGCAAGACGTTCATGTTCACCCCGGCCGTTGACGCTTCTGGTGCTGCTACCGGTGCCATCGACTTCACCAAGTCCTATGCCGCCGGCTGCGCTGGTACCATCTCCATCCTGTTCACCTTCGTCGCTATCGCCTTTGGTTGGGCCCAGAAGAAGTTCAACCTCACCGGCGCTGCCGAGTTCGTCACCGGCGTGGTCCTCATGGTTCTCATGTTCGCCGTCGGTATGCAGTTCCCGGTCTACCTGGATAAGTTCCAGTGGTTCGCCGTCGTCATGGTCTACCTGGTCTTCGCTGGCGCTATGCCCATCCAGATGCTCAAGACCCCGCGTGACTACCTCACTTCCATCATGATGATCGTCATGATCGCCTGCGCTGTCCTCGGCATCGTTGTCCTGGGTGCTAACGGCCAGGCTACGATGACCGCTCCGGTCTTCACCGGCTTCTCTGGTGCCTCCGGCATGATGTTCCCGGTCCTGTTTGTCTCCGTTGCTTGCGGCGCTCTCTCCGGTTTCCACAGCCTCGTTTCTTCCGGTACCTCCTCCAAGCAGGTCGAGAAGGAGCAGGATGCCGTCAAGGTCGGTTACGGCGCTATGATCGTCGAGTCCTTCGTCGGCATCCTTGCCATCATCGTCGCCGGCATCATGTTCTCCGACATGAACACCGCCGGTACGGGCGCCCTCAACGCCGGCGTCGCTTCCACCCCGTTCCAGATCTTCGCCGCTGGTATCTCCCGCGGTATGCAGGCCTTCGGTGTTGACGGCACGCTCGCTACCGTCTTCATGACCATGAACGTTTCCGCTCTGGCCCTGACCTCGCTCGACGCCGTCGCCCGCATCGCCCGCACCTCGTTCTCCGAGTTCTTTGCCCAGACCAACGACGCCCTGGCCGTCGAGTCCAAGGCCGGTTACATGAAGGTTCTCGGCAACCCCTGGTTCGCCACGGTTGTCACTCTGCTTCCCGGTCTCGCCCTCGCTTTTGGTGGCTATGCCAACATCTGGCCGCTCTTTGGTGCTTCCAACCAGCTGCTCGGTGGTATGACCATGATCACCCTCGCCGTGTTCTGCAAGTGCACCGGTCGCAAGGGTTGGATGCTCTACGTGCCCGTCGCCTTCCTGCTCTGCTGCACCTTCACCTCGCTGGTCCAGAGCGCCATGGGCTGCATGACCGCCGTCCAGGCCTACGGCTTCTTCGGCACCATCCCGGCTACCGCCACCACGGCCGCCGTCTCCGTCGCCGCCACCAAGGGTCTGCAGCTCGTCTTTGCCGTCCTGCTGATGGTCCTGGGTCTCATCGTTGCCGTCAACTGCCTCAAGGAGTTCTTCGGCAAAGAGGCCGGCTCCATGCCCGACGAGGAGCCCGAGTGGTCCGAGATGGGCAAGGCCGAGTACGGTCGCGCCGCTGCCGCTGAGGCTCCTGCCGACGCCGAGGCCGCTAAGGCGTAATCGACCTTACGAATCGAACGTCACATCTATATGACTCGGAAAGACCGGGTCCGCAATCAAGCGGACCCGGTCTTTTTTCTTGTGAGAACAGGTGATGCAAGGGTGTTCTCGCAGATGTTTTGCGTGGATGGCGGCACGCGTTGTACCATATAGACGTATATGTGTACATATGAAAGGGGCCCCGTGGCCAAGACGGTATATTCCGATAACCAAAACAATGTCGATGCCCTGGCTGAGCGTCTGAGCAGCCAGACGTCGCTTTCTGCCGAGCGCGCCAAGCTGGTTGCCTACGACCTACTCTGCCGCAAAG
This sequence comes from uncultured Collinsella sp., assembly GCA_958407445.1. Lineage (GTDB taxonomy): Bacteria > Actinomycetota > Coriobacteriia > Coriobacteriales > Coriobacteriaceae > Collinsella. The sequence continues at coordinate 44,294 of CATYIU010000010.1, read as the reverse complement.
CACTCAAGATCAAGTCGAGCGCGCTGGCGCAGATTTTCCGCTCCGTCGATAAGGAATGTGACACCAAGGCGATGCGCGATGAGCTCATCGCGGCGAAGATCGTCACCAAGATCGAGGGCAGCGGCGTTAACGGGCGCCCAGCGTTCTATACCATCAATGCCGAGATTCGCGATGTCCAGGAGCAGCCTGTCGAGGCTACCGAAGAGGCTGGTGCTGAGGATTCCGTTGAGACGGCTACCGTGGAAGAAACTGCTTCGCGCGAGCATATCGATACCGATGAGCTGCTCGATGAGAACGTCGTTCGCGCTTTTACCGCCAAGGCGGGTCGCGGCGGCTTTGGCGGGGGCGGCAAGCGCGATGCGCAACGCCGCGCTCAGCAGGAGCGCTTCCGTCGCGCCGTTGCTCAAAAGGATGAACTTGATTCCGAGGCTGTTGAGACCGAGGTTGCTGTCGAGTCGCAGAAGCCCGCGAAGGAGCAAAAGCCCGTGGAGGCCCAAGAGCCCAAGCGTCGTCGCGGTGCTCACTTTAAGACTGCGCAGCAGGATGTCGCGCATGAGGTTGAAGAGCCTTTCGAGGTTGCAGACGATGTAGAGAAGTCTGCCAAGAGGGCTCCGGGTTCGTGTCGTCCCGGCCGCGGGTTTGCGGGACGCGCGTATCCCGTAAAGCGTCAGGAGAAGGGCGAGCCGGTTTCGACCACTCAGGACAAGAAGGCCGAACAAACCGAGAAAACCGTTGAGCCGGCGGCTCGCGAACAGAAGCCTGTTGAGCCGCAGCTTGAGGTTGATGCCGAGGCCAAGGGCCAGCAGCCTACTGATGAACGGACGGAGCAGAGCGCGTCGAGCAAGCCTCGCCGCCGTCGCCATCGTGGGGGACGCAGTTCCCATGCCGAGACTGCAACCGCGAAGACCACGCCGCAGGACGAGGATGCGAAGGCCGAGGTTTCTTCGGGGCAGCCTAAGCGTCAGCCGGCGAAGGAGAGCAAGTCCGATCGCCCGCAGAAGCAGGCGTCTATGCCGAAGCGCGAGCGCAATTCCCAAGGCGATTCTAAGCGCAAGTCTCAGAAGAAGCCGGAGTCTGCCGCAGCAGATACTGCTGCCCGGCAGCCCGAGTCGGCCGTCCGCGGCGAGGTCTCGGCGTTTGCCCTTGCCCGCGTTTTAGGCAGGCAGCTGCTCAAAGTTGTCCCTACGCCTACGGCGCTCTCTAAGATCAAGGAGCAGCAGACACAGATCGTAAAGGTTGAGGGCAAGGACGGCAAAAAGGCGCCGCAGCGCACCCAGCACAACGAGATGTCCAACCGCAAGATTGCCGAGGAGATTGCAATCATCCAGGCTTGGATCGAGCAGAACCGAGGTGCCGATACGCCGGTTGCCTCGCGTCGCCAGCGTGCCTACCAGATCTTCAACGACGAAAAAGCCTTCGACGGCAAGCATGGTGAGCGTCTGATCAGGCGCATGACCGAAAAGGGCATCAGTATGCAGGCGATCAAGGTCGCCCCCAACCGTCCTGTGCACTTTACGGGCTTCTTTACGCTGGGCGCCGACAAGCCGTTCATTATGGTCGAGAACCTGGATACCTACGACGAAATCGTCAAGCTTCTGCGTGGCCGCAAACATGCCAAGCTTTTTGGCACTAAGGTGGGCGGCGTGATCTTTGGCGGCGGGTGCAAGGCGAGTGTCTCTCATGCGCTGGATGATTATCTGGCCGAGATCGGCTACCGCTTTAACTATATCTACTATGTGGGCGATATCGATCGAGAGGGCGCGCGTATCGTCGAGCAGGCTCGCAACGCCAACGTCATTGAGATTCGCCTGCATGCCGGCATGTATCGCGCCATGCTTGCCGAGCACAAGCGTCGCATGAAGGCCGGCGGCGAGTGCGAGCCCGCGGCTGCCAACCAGGGCGTGCCGCAGAACCTGGCCGCTACGATCAAGGACCTGCCCATGGTCACGCGCGTGCAGTTCCGCAACGTGCTGCGTGAGGGCGGACGAATTCCGCAGGAGATTCTGATGACCGCCGACTATCGGGATGGCGACTCGGGAAGCTTCGACCGCATGCTGAATAATTAGTTCCGCCGGCCCCGGGAGAGCGGGGACACCGGCTTAGGTTTCCTGCTCTACAGTCCTGCTCACGACGGAGGCCACATTAAGTGGCCTCCTGTTCGTGCGGAACTCGCGATAAACCTAAGCCGGTGTCCCCGCTCTCCCGGGGCCTGTGGTTACTTGGTTGTTGCATACGGCTCGCTTTTCGGAACTGGGCTGATAATTCTAGATGTAAGGCGCTCTTGGTTGATATGGGACGGAGGGATTCCGCGTCCGCCTTTTCGGCGGCCGCGTGCCGCTGCGTCGCTTCGCTCCTTGCGTGCTGCGCTGGAAAACGCTTTGCGTTTCCTCAGCTCCGCACCCTGGCGGGTTCGAATCCCTCCGCATGCCCACAAGAAAGCGCCCCGGGCTGATGAAGGCCCAGGGCGCTCAGTTACCTTGGCTGGGACGGAGGGATTCGAACCCCCAACAGCCGGCACCAAAAACCGGAGTTCTACCGTTGAACTACGTCCCAATGTGTGGTGTTGCCAAAAACAACTCGTCTAGTTTACCTAATCTGCGAGGGCATCGCAAACGCCATCGAGCAGGCGTACCGCGAGCGTCTGGGCGTCGCTGGCAGTGAAGGTGCCGTTGTAGCGCGTCATGCCCGTGAGCTCAATGCGGATGCGTGCCGGCTTTTGCTGTGCGGCGACATTGGCGGTACGGATGCGCTGGGCCAGGTTGTGGCACTCGGCGAGGGCAATCGTGGCGCGCGGAGCGGCGTCGGCGGGTAGCTCGTCGCTTGCGATTTCGAGTACCAGGTCAACGTCGGTCGGAACCTCGGAATCGCAAAGCATCATGCCGCTGCTGTCGGTCGTCGCCGTGGCGATGTTCCACATGCGCGATGCAACACTGCGTGCGATGGGGTCCTCACCGATGACGGCAATCTGGAAGCGCTCGAGCACGTTGGCGGCGCGGGCAAAACCGATGCGCGACTCGGCCTCGGTCACCGAAGGTTTACCCTCCCACACGTGGTGCAGGCGGTTGATATAGGCGTAGGTATCCTGGAACGCCATGCCATCGGCAAACAGACCGACGTTTTCCTGGAACTGCTGAAGGGCCGCCTCGGTGTGCGGGCCAAAGTAGCCGTCGTCCTCGCCGCAGGCAAAGCCCAAAACGTTGAGCGCTTTCTGCAGGGCCTGCACGTCGGCGCCATGGAAATTAGGCATGCGCAGATAGAGCGTGCGGTCGCCCAGTTTATACGAGGCGTCGACCAGGGCGCTCCAGCAGGGGATATCGACGGCACAGCCAGCGGCAAGGCCGCTATCGAGCCTAAAGGTGCCAACAGCCTGTTCGGTGGTGGTGCCAAAGCGCTTGTCGGCAACCTCGGTGTGATCGATTGTATAGCCGAGCTGCAGAAGGCGGGACTGGACGTCCTCGACGGCTGCTCCCTGCATGCCCGTTGTAATAGGTTCCATGAACGAACCCCTTTCGGCGTACCATTCGTACTATTTGAGCGTGTGTCGGATAGACAACGCAAAGGGATGCATAAACATGCACTCAACAGTGTAGCAAGTTGTACCCAAATACGCTGCTGACAGGTTTTATAACCCCCGCTAGTTAAGGCGCTCCACAAAGAAATCTGCCATGGAGAGGAACAGTTCGCGTGCATGCGGGTCGAGCGAAACGTCCTCGATGGCGGCCTTGGCTTTGGCGGTCAAGTCCAGCGCGTAGGCGTGGGCGTAATCGATAGAGCCGGTCTCCTGGAAGATTTCCACGGCGCGCGCGAGCTGTGCGGGGTCCTCGGTGCCCGAGGAGAGGATTGCTTCAATTTCGTCGTGATAGCGCTCATCAGACAGGGCGTGCACGGCAACGAGCGTGCGCTTACCCTCGGTGATATCGGTGCGGAAGTCCTTGTTGGCGGCCTCCTTGGTGCCGATCAAGTTGAGCAGGTCGTCTTGAATTTGGAAGGCAAGGCCCGTGTGCAGGCCAAAGGCGCGCAGCGCCTCAATTTGCTCCTCGCTGCCTCCGCCAATGATGGCTCCGGTGGCAAGCGGCGTGGCTCCGCTGTAGTACGCGGTCTTGTGCGTCGCCATGTCCAGATAATCGTCGACCGAGATGTCGAAGCGTGCGTCCCGGACCCAGCCCAAGTCGAGCGCCTGACCCTCGATGGTGCGGACGATCATCTCGGTGAGCTCGTGAAGTACGCGCAGCTTTACGCCTGCCTCGAGCGTTGGATCGTCGAGAACCGTCTTGGTGACCATGGTAAGTGCCAGGTCACCGCAGTTGATGGCAAGCCCCGTGCCCTCGGTGAGGTGCATGCAGGGCTTGCCGCGGCGCAGCTGTCCGTTGTCGGCGATGTCGTCGTGAATCAGCGCGCCCGACTGGAAATGTTCGATGGCTGCCGCGGCGCTGCGGGCGCTCTCAAAGCTACCGCCTACTGCGGTGGCGGCGAGCATGCAGATAAGCGGGCGGTGGCGCTTGCCGGCGTTGGCCGTAAAAGCCGAGAGCGGCGCGTACAGGTAGCGCTCGATATCGGCAGAGGTCGCCTGTCCGTCAAAGAACGTGGCCAGATAGTCGTTGATCTGGTCAAAGTGCTGGGCTAAAAAGCTGGTAAACGGACTGGACACAGGCTCTCGCATTCTTTCTTGGGTTGCATCGATGTAGTGTGCAGGCAACATATTGCCACATTGTGCCTGCCTGGGTGACAGGTTTGGGGATTTAAGGCAACGGCGCATGTCGGACGAGTTTCGTAGTTAGACCAGTCCAAAGTGCTCAAGCGCCTTGATAACGCCGTCGTGATCGACCGAATCGGTGATGTAGTCCGCACGCTTTTTGAGATAGTCCGGCGCATTGCCCATGGCGATGCCGACGTCGACGGCATTCATCAGCGAGATGTCATTGCTGGCATCACCGATGCCATACACCGTTCCATGGTTGGGGTCGAGAGCGTCGAGTACGGACTGGATACCCTCGCGCTTGGTGCATTCGCGAGGCGAAATTTCGGTCACTTCGAGCTCGAGCTCATTAAAGCAGAGCAGAGACTCAAGCGCTTGATTCTGGGCGATGCAGTTGGCAAGCGATGTGGACATTAAGATCTTGTAGGCGCTGTAATGTTGCAGTTGCGTAATTGCATCGCCCACGGTGCGGGCGTATCCGGGGGCATCGGGTGCATCAGCACTCATGCGAACGACGCCATTGAGTCCCTCAAAACGAATCACTTCGTCCGATTGTTCAAGAATGGGAGCGAGGCGCTGCAGCATGCCGGGCGTCATCGCCAAATCGCGAATCACGTGTCCCTCAAGTTCGACATAGCCACCCGCGAGGCAGACGATGCCGGTCCAGGGCAGCTCGAGCAGCTTTGGATGGATGCAGCTCAGCGTGCGCCCTGTGCAGATAAACGCCATATTGCCTTTGGCAACAAAATCACGGATGGCTTGCGAGACCGCTTCATTGGGATAGGGGGAGAGGTCTCGCTCGCTCTCGGGAAGCTCTTGTGCCACTCGAGGGTCTTGCCAGGCGAGTGTTCCGTCGATATCGAAGAAGCAGATATCGCCGCGCTTATGGGCTGCGCTGGCGGCAGGGGAGGCCGAGGTGGTGGGCACAAATCCCGGCTCGAGGCCCATGATCTGGTCAAAATGCTCTTTAACGCGGGGAACGGAGATGCCAATAATCACCTGGGCGGTCTTGCCCGTAATGATGAGGCCCTTGGCGCCCACCGCGACAAACGACGCATTATCTGCAACGATGGAAGGGTCTGCGACCTCGACGCGCAGGCGCGTGGCGCAGTTGGTTGCGCCCACGATATTGCCAACGCCACCTAAAAGCTGAATTACCCGCTCAGCGAGGACGTGATCTTGATCGGATTGAATACTGACCTCGCCATTGGGAGATTGCTCTTTGGCAAAGCCGCTTCCGGTTAAACGATCGATTGCCGCGCGATTGGAGACATGATCCTCGCGGCCCGGCGTCTTAAGGTCATAGACCAAGATGAGTGCTCGAAAACTAACAAAAAAGATGAGGCTAAAGGCAAGACCGATACCGAGCGCCAAAAGGTAGGAGCCGGCATGCATTCGCATGAGTGGGATGAAGTTGAAGGCCGTCATTTCCATGAGACCGCCCGAGAAGATGCCGACGATGCCAAAGAAGTTCATGGTCATGGCAAGGCAGGAGGATAGGACGGCGTAGAGCAAAAAGAGTCCGGGATAGGTGAACATAAAGAGAAACTCGAGCGGCTCGGTGACGCCGCAGACCACCGAGGCGACGATGGCGGGCAAAAGGATGACTTTAAGGCCGGCGCGGCGTTCGGGTTTGGCGGTGAAATAGAATGCTGCCGCGATGGCGGGAAGGCCAAAGAGCTTGCCCCAGCCGGTGGCGGTAAAACCTGCCCAGGGCGCAAGTTCATTTAAAGGGCGCGTGCTATGGGAGAGAATGGGGAGCAGGTTGGTCCACGTGGCGTAAATACCGTCGTGAATGACCAGATTGTCGTAATAGATGGGCATATAGAGCAGGTGGTGCAGCCCCATGGGCTCGAGTGCTCGCTCCAAAAACACAAAGATGCCCACGCCGAAGGGGCCGACGCCCGCAAGTGCGTGGCGCAGCGTTTCGGTCACGGCGTATGCGAAGGGCACGATGGCGGCCGAGATGGCGGCAAGGGCAAACACGGCAAAAAAGCTGATGAGGTAGACCAGCGAGGAACCCGAGAAGGTGCCGAGCCAATCGGGAACCTTGGCATCGTAGAAGCGGTCATGGATGGCGACGACGGTTGCCGATACCGCCAGCGGGCCGATAATGCCGGTGTCGAGCGTCTTGATGCCGTCGATGACGGTGATACCGCTGGCGGGGGTCAAAGATGATGGGTACTTAAGCCCAAGGTTGTCTCCGCTCAGCTTAATGATCTCGCTCAAAAAGAAGCAATAGGCAAAATAGGCCACGAGTGCCTCGAGGCAGCAGCGTGCCGGTTGCTTTTGGGCAAGACCGATAGGCAGCGCTACGGCAAAAAGGAGCGGGAGACGTTTAAAGACCGTCCACGAGCCGCGCTGGATGATGGTCCAGAAAACGTACCAAGGGGTTCCGTATACGGCGAGGTCACCGACGATGTCTACGGTCGTGGCGAGGGCGGAGATGCCGACCATGAGGCCTGATATAGAAAACAGCATGGCGGGCGCGAACATTGCCCCGCCAAAGCGTTGGATTTTCTGCAGCATAATATGCCTTCCGGATGCAACATGCTGTGCGAGCAAGAACGTTTAAACAATGAACTCATTGTAGAGGACTGGCTGCTTGCCGCATTGACGGTTTTGATTCGGTCCGATTTGGGTTTCGGGGGAACCGTCGACGGTAAATAATCCGTACTTTACCGATAATCGGTTTAAACAACTTTAAGAAATGCTATCGTGCCTAGCCATACATATTCATTAGAGGTGAAGTTATGCCAAAAGCGATTTACGAAGGAATCTACCGCGAGATCCGTTCGCGCATCATTAACGGGACCTATGCGTTTCAGGAGATGCTGCCAACCGAAGCCGAGCTGACCGCGGAGTTTGGCTGCACGCGCAATACCGTTCGACGCGCCTTGAGCATGCTGGCCGACCAGATGTTTGTGCAGCCTATACACGGCAAGGGCGTGCGCGTTATTTGGCTTAAGGGCGAAACCGACATGCTGGGCGCACTCGAAGAGGTTGAGTCGTTTGGCGAGTTCGCAAAACGCAACAATGCCGTCGCATCGACCGAGGTCAAGTCTTTTGAACATTTGATTTGCACTGAGCAACTGTCGCGCCGCCTTGGCTTTAAGGTGGGCGAGGAGCTGATTCGCGTCGTGCGTGTCCGAAGCCTCAACGGCAGCGCGCGCCAGGTGGACCACGGCTACTTTTTGGAGTCGATCGCCAAGGGCCTGACCCCCGAGATTGCGGCAAGCTCTATCTACGACTATCTGGAGCACAAGCGTGGCGTCAAAGTGATGGCGAGCCGCCGTACGGTGAGCGTCGAGCTTGCCAACGATGAGGACTGCAGCTACTTGGACCTTGGCAAGTACAACTGCGTCGCCGTTATGGAGAGCCAGTCGTACACCTCGGACGGCATCTTATTCGAGGTGACGCACGCTCGCACACACCCCGAGATCTTCCACTACCGCGTTAACTCCAAGCGATAGCCGGCTAGCTCGCAGCCTGACGAGACTCATGTCCTCAAAGAGAAAACGCCCGGTCAAACCGACGATGCATCGGCTTGACCGGGCGTTTTCTCTGCATTCAATAACAATTAATTGTTTATACAAAACTTGTCAAGTATCAAGTTGAAATTACCGTTCACCGAAGTTTTTCTACCGCTCTAGTAATACTTGTTCAAACAACTAGCCAAATAGCGTATTGTGCAAATCAGCAAAAGGGGCAAAGTCCCCGAGCCAATCTCCGAAGGCGGCGGCAAAGGGTGCCGCCACGGTGTGAAAGGGTGGATTGTAATGAAGAACGAAATGAGCAGAAGGCAGTTCCTGGGCTTTGCTGGTTCCGCGGCTGCGGTTCTTGGTCTGGGCCTCGTGGGCTGCGGTGGTTCTGCCGGCTCTGGCTCCTCTGCTTCTGGTGACGCTGCCGAGGTCTACTTCCTCCAGTTCAAGCCCGAGGTCGACAAGGAGTGGAAGGAGATCGCCAAGGCGTACAAGGAGGAGAAGGGCGTCGAGGTCAAGATCGTGACCGCCGCCTCCAACACCTACGAGGAGAAGCTCAAGTCCGAGATGTCCAAGAGCTCCGCTCCGACGCTGTTCCAGGTCAACGGCCCCACCGGCCTTAAGAACTGGAAGGACTACTGCGCCGATCTTTCCGACACCAAGCTCCGCGGCGAGCTCATCGACGACTCCCTGGCGCTGCAGTCCGACGGCAAGGATCTGGGTATCGACTGGGTTCAGGAGAGCTACGGCATCATCTACAACAAGGAGCTCCTCGAGAAGGCCGGCTACAAGGCCGAGGACATCAACTCCTTCGACAAGCTGAAGGCTTGCGCCGATGACATCCAGGCCCGCAAGGACGAGCTCGGCGTTGACGGTGCCTTCACTTCCGCCGGCATGGATGACTCCTCCAGCTGGCGCTACACCACCCACCTCGCCAACCTCCCGCTCTACTACGAGTTCGAGAAGGAGCACAACCAGGAGGACGACGAGATCAAGGGCGAGTATCTCGACAACTTTAAGCAGATCTTCGACCTGTACATCACCGACTCCACCTGCGATCCTTCGCAGCTCGCCTCCAAGACCGGTGACGACGCCACCAACGAGTTCGCAACCGGCAAGGCCGTCTTCTACCAGAACGGCTCTTGGGCCTACGCCGACCTCACCAAGGCCGGTATGACCGACGACCAGCTCGGCATGCTGCCGATCTACATCGGCGTCGACGGCGAGGAGAACCAGGGCCTGTGCTCCGGCGGCGAGAACTACTGGTGCGTCAGCTCCCAGGCTTCCGAGGATGCCCAGAAGGCCACCGAGGACTTCATGTATTGGTGCGTCACTTCTGACACCGCCACCAGCATCATCGCTGACAAGATGGGTCTGACCGCCCCGTTCAAGAGCGCTAAGGAGACCACCAACGTCTTCTCGCAGCAGGCCGTTGCTATGGCCAAGGACGGCAAGAAGACCGTTGCTTGGGACTTCGTTTACATCCCCTCTGAGGAGTGGAAGAAGAACCTCAAGCAGGCTCTGATCGCCTATGCTGCCGACAACAGCAAGTGGGACGGCGTCAAGAACGCCTTCGTCGATGGCTGGAAGACCGAGAAGGCTGCTTCCGAGTAAGCAGTTGCTGCCCAAGCTATCTGATTAGCGACAGGGGGCGGGCAGACGCAGGTTTGCCCGCCCCCTGCATATTGAAAGGACCCTTCTATGGGCAAAGCACTCAAGCGCTGGTGGCCGCTCTTTATGCTGCCCACGTGCCTGGCGTTTATGATCGGGTTCGTGATCCCCTTTATCCAGGGCTTCTATCTCTCGTTCTGCCAGTTTATTACCATTAACAACGCGCATTTTGTCGGTATCGAGAACTATGTGCGTGCCTTGACGGATCCGCAGTTCTCCACGTCGTTCTTCTTTACCGTGGCGTTTGCCTTCCTGTCGACGGTGCTCATCAACGTGATCGCGCTGGCCATTGCGCAGGCGCTCACCCGCAAGGCGCTCAAGGGCACCAACATCTTCCGTACGATCTTCTTTATGCCTAACCTGATCGGCGGCATTGTGCTGGGTTACATTTGGCAGATTCTGATCAACTGCCTGCTCTCCAACGTGGGTGCCCAGCTTATCGCCCTCAACTCCGCCGCTGGCTTCTGGGGCCTTATCATCCTGACCCTGTGGCAACAGGTCGGCTACATGATGATCATCTACATCGCCGGTCTGCAGTCCATTCCGTCTGACTACATCGAGGCCGCCAAGGTCGATGGCGCTACGGCATGGCAGACGTTTTGGAAGGTTAAGATCCCCAACCTGATGCCGACCATCACCATCTGCCTGTTCCTGTCCATCACCAACGGCTTTAAGCTGTTCGACCAGAACCTCGCCCTTACCGGTGGCGCCCCGGCGCACTCCACCGAGATGCTCGCCCTGAACATCTACAACACGTTCTATTCGCGTGCTGGCATCGCATGGCAGGGCATCGGTCAGGCCAAGGCAGTTATCTTCTGCATCCTGGTTGTCGCTATTTCCATGATCCAGCTTAAGGCCACGAGGTCCAAGGAGGTGCAGCAGTAATGAAACGCGATAAGGCTATCAACCGCGCGCTCTCGATTTTCTTTACGATCCTGTCGCTCGCGTGGATCTACCCCGTGTTCATGATTGCGCTCAATTCCTTTAAGAAGGGGACCGCAATCAGCACCACCACGGCGTTCGATCTGCTCACGCCCGAGACGTTCAACGGCTTTGCAAACTACGTGCATGCCTTAAACGAGCAGGGTTTTGCCTCGGCGTTTATGTATTCGCTCATCATCACGGTCACGTCGGTCGTGCTGATCTTGGTGTGCTGCTCCATGTGCGCTTGGTACGTGGTTCGTGTCAACAACAAGATCTCGAACTTCTTCTATTACCTGTTCGTGTTCTCGATGGTCGTGCCGTTCCAGATGCTGATGTTCACGCTGTCCAATTTGGCGGACCGCATCGGCTTTAACACGCCGTTCAACATCTGCTTTATCTATCTGGGCTTTGGCGCGGGCCTGGCGGTCTTTATGTTCGCCGGCTTTGTAAAGAACATCCCGCTCGAGATCGAGGAGGCGGCCATGATTGACGGCTGCAACCCGGTCCAGGTGTTCTTTAAGATCGTCCTTCCCATCATGAAGCCCACCTATCTTTCGGTCGGCATTCTCGAGACCATGTGGGTCTGGAACGACTACCTGCTGCCCTACCTTACGCTCGACTCCACCAAGTACAAGACCATTCCTATCTTGATCCAGTACTTCCGCGGCGGCTATGGCCACGTCGAGCTCGGCCCCATGATGGCATGCATCATGATGGTCGTCATCCCCATCGTCATCATGTACATCTTCTGCCAGAAGTACATCATTGACGGCGTTGTGGCAGGTGCCGTCAAGGGCTGATGCCGTAACTGTTTTGCAAGTTTTGGCGGCGCCCCTCAACGCGGCGCCGCGTATCGAAAGGTAAAGACATGGCCGAGATCGTTCTCAAACATGTTCAGAAGGTGTATCCCAACAACGAGTCAAAAAAGAAGGGCTTCTTTGGCAAAAAGAAGAAGACCGAGGAGAAGAAGCACAACCTTAAGGTTACCGAGGACGGTGTGCTCGCTGTAGAGGACTTCAACCTCACCGTTCACGACCAGGAGTTCATCGTCCTCGTTGGCCCTTCTGGCTGCGGTAAGTCCACGACGATGCGCATGGTCGCCGGCCTGGAGGACATTACCTCGGGCGACGTGCTCATCGACGGCAAGCGCGTCAACGACGTGGCGCCCAAGGACCGCGACATCGCCATGGTGTTCCAGAGCTACGCTCTGTACCCCAATATGACGGTGTACGAGAACATGGCATTTACGCTCGAGCTCAAGAAGGTCCCCAAGGACGAGATCGACCGCAAGGTTCGCTCTGCTGCCGAGATCCTGGGCATTACCGAGTATCTCGACCGTAAGCCTAAGGCGCTTTCGGGTGGCCAGCGCCAGCGCGTCGCCATCGGCCGCGCCATCGTGCGAGACCCCAAGGTCTTCCTGATGGACGAGCCGCTGTCCAACCTGGACGCCAAGCTTCGTAACCAGATGCGTGCCGAGCTCATTAAGCTGCGCCACGAGATCAAGGGCACGTTCATTTATGTTACTCACGACCAGACCGAGGCTATGACCCTCGGTGACCGTATCGTGGTCATGAAGGACGGCGTCGTCCAGCAGATCGCCACCCCGCAGGAGGTATTCAACCATCCCGCGAACATCTTCGTCGCCGGCTTTATCGGCGTGCCGCAGATGAACTTCTTCGATGCCCAGCTGGTGCGCTCGGGCAACGGCTTTACCGTCAAGACCGAGGATATGAACGTGGCGCTCGCCCCCGAGACCTGCGCTCAGCTTGCTCTCAACTGGGACGGCGGCGACGTGAAGGAGATCACGGCCGGCGTGCGTCCCGAGCAGATTCTGCTTGCCGACAAGGACGAGGAGGGCGCGCTCCAGGGTACCGTCGAGGTGACCGAGCTCATGGGTTCGACCGAGCATGTCCACGTGACCGCTCCCGATGGCCAGTTCGTCCTGATCATTCCCGTTGTCGACCTTGAGGCCAAGGGTGCGCTCAAGGCGGGCGACCCCATCTGGTTCAAGTTCGAGAAGAACGCGACCCACCTCTTCGATAAGGTGTCTGGCAAGAACCTTATCTAGGCCCGGTTCATCCAGGCCCTCCCTTTGGGCGACTGCGGTATTGCCATCCTTTTGCCGCGGTCACATATAAGGCTCCCCTCCCGTCCACTGGGCGAGAGGGGAGCCTTTCTTTGTGTTGGGGCTGTCCGTCTGACGGTTTGTCTAAATCTGTAACAGGTAAAGGGCCAAATTGGGCCTAGATGTTACAGAACGAGACGACGTTGAGCTGTCTGTCCTTTCATCTCGACCTGTAACACGAAGGACTGATTTTGGCAGCTACCTGTTACAGATTGAGATTGTTTTAGCCGCCTTGCCCGTTCGTCTCATTCTGTAACAGGTAGATTCGATTTCAGTGGTTATCTGTTACAGATTGAGACGGTTCGTCAGGGCAATTTCGTTTGTCTAAAACTGTAACATCCAGAAGGCCAAATCGGGTCTATCTGTTACAGATTGAGATAAACCCAAGGGGAGGGGCCGGTATGTCTCAATCTATAACAGCTGGGACCGTTTTGGTTGAGTAGTTGTTATAGATCGAGATTGTTTGGTCGAGCCAGACCACAGACCGGTATATGGCACAAAAAACGGAGCCGTGTTGCCACGACTCCGTTTCTCAAGAGGATGGGTAAGGGGAATGAGCTAGCTCAGGTGCCAGATCTCGTCGTTGTACTGGGAGATCGTACGGTCGGACGAGAAGGTGCCGGCGTTGGCGATATTGATGAGCGCCTTGCGCATCCAAGCGTCCTGGTCCTCGTAGTCGGCCAGCACGCGCTCCTTGGTCTGGATGTACTCCTCAATGTCGAGTAGGGCCATGAACCAGTCCTTGCCCTTGATGTCGTCGTGCAGACGCTGCAGGCGCTCCGCGTTGCCGGTCGCCATAAAGGCGGGGTTGGTGATGAAGTCCACCAGCAGTTTGATGCCGGGCTTGCGGTAGAGTGCGCCGGCATCGTAGGTGCCGTCGGCGTAGAGCTGCTCGACCTGCTTGGACGAGGCGCCAAAGGTGTAGATGTTCTCGTCGCCCACGAGCTCGGCAATCTCCACGTTGGCACCGTCGAGCGTGCACAGGGTTAGGGCGCCGTTGAGCATGAACTTCATGTTGGAGGTGCCGCTTGCCTCCTTGGAGGCCAGGCTGATCTGCTCGGAGATGTCAGCGGCGGGGATCACGCGCTCGGCGGCGGTGACGTTATAGTTCTCGATCATGACAACCTGCAGGTAGGGCGCCACGTCGGGGTCGTTTGCAATCCACTGCGACAACGTCAGGATCAGGTGAATGATGTCCTGGGCGATGGTGTAGGCAGGTGCCGCCTTGCCGCCAAAGATGATGGTGACGGGGTGAGCGGGCTTGTTGCCGTTCTTGATGTCGAGATACTTCCAGATGATGTAGAGCGCGAGCATCTGCTGGCGCTTGTACTCGTGGATGCGCTTGACCTGAACATCGATGATGGCGTTGGAGGGAATGGTCACGCCCTGCTCGAGCGCCATGAACTGGCGCATGATGCTCTTGGCCTCGACTTTGGTGGCAGCCAGGCGCTCAAGAACGTCCTTGTCGTCGGCGAATTCGGCGAGCTTGCTCAGATCGCCGGTGCTGCGCCAATCGGTGCCGATCACATCGTCGAGCAGGCTGGCGAGCGCGGGGTTGGCACCATGGATCCAGCGGCGGAAGGTGATGCCGTTGGTCTTGTTGGAGAACTTCTCGGGATAGATCTCGTAGAACGGATGAAGCTCGGTGTCCTCAAGTATCTTGGTGTGGAGGGCGGCTACGCCGTTGATGGAGAAGCCAAAGTGGATGTCCATGTGGGCCATGTGGACGGTGTCGTGCTCGTCGATGATGGCGACGCGCGGGTCATCGTGCTCGGCTTTCGCGATCTCATCGAGCTTGACGATAATGTCGGCGATGGCAGGGGAGACCTTCTGCAGGCTGGCGAGCGGCCACTTCTCGAGCGCCTCGGCAAGGATCGTATGGTTAGTGTAGGCGACCATGGAGCGTACGATGGTCACGGCCTCGTCAAACTCGATGCCATGCTCGGTGGTGAGCAAGCGAATGAGCTCGGGGATGACCATGGTGGGGTGCGTGTCGTTAATTTGGACCACGGCGTAGTCGGCCAGATCGTGCAGGTTGCTGCCGCGCTCGACGGCCTCGTCGATCAGGAGCTGGGCGGCGTTGCTCACCATGAAGTACTCCTGATAGATGCGAAGTAGGCGGCCCTGCTCGTCGGAATCGTCGGGGTAGAGGAACAAGGTGAGGTTCTTGGCGATCTCGGTCTTGTCGAAGTCGATGGAGCAGCCGGGGACCAGGCCGTCGTCGACGCTCGCCAGGTCGAACAGGCGCAGGCGGTTTTTGGTGGGCTGGCCGTAACCGGGCACATCGATGTTGACGAGCTTGGAGGTAACGGCAAAATCGCCGAACTCGACGGTGTAGGAGCGGTCATCGTCGACTAGGATGTCCTGCTCACCGAGCCACTCGTCGGGGACGGCCTTCTGCTGGTTGTCGACAAAGCGCTGACGGAACAGACCGTAGTGATAGTTGAGGCCCACGCCATCGCCGGTCAAGCCCAGCGTGGCGATGGAATCCAGGAAGCACGCGGCCAGGCGGCCCAGGCCGCCGTTGCCGAGCGACGGCTCGACCTCGAATTCCTCGATCTTGTTGAGGTCGTGGCCTGCGGCGGTGAGCTGGTCCTTAACCTCGTCGTAGATGCCGAGGTCGATCATGTTGTTGATGAGCAGCTTGCCGATCAAAAATTCGGCGGAAATGTAATAGAGCTTTTTCTTGCCGTTGTTGAGCGGGCAGGTGGCGGAGCGCTCCTGCACGAGTTTGACCAGCAGCTTGTAAATGCGACGGTCGTCGAGCTGCTCGAGCGAGGTGCCAAAAGACTGCTCGGCGAGTTCCATGAGGTTAATTTGGGGCATGTTTCCTCCTGTAATGGGTTGATTACATGTCTGCAATTCATAAGAATCCCGCGCGAGGGGATTGGGGTGGCCTCGCGCGGGTAAGCAAGCGCGTCCGCACGGTGGGGAGGGGTCGGGCGCGGTAGCTCCTATTGAGGAAGCTCGATTTCGGCTTCCGACGGGATGCGGAAGTAGGTCTCGGTCCAGTCGGTGAGTTTGTGCTCGAGCTCGCGGGTGATGGCGCCGTCGAGCATGCGCCAGGTCCAGTTGCCGCCCAGCGTGGCAGGGGTGTTGATGCGCGCCTCGTTGCCCAAGTTGAGCAGGTCCTGCATGGTGTAGATGCACGTGTCGCTCACGCTGGCTGCGATGGTTCGGTTGAGCGCGTCGGTGATGGGTTCGCCGGCCTGCTGGTGGGTATACAGGGCCGCCTGCTCGCGCTGACGCGGGGTGGCCGTTCCCTCAAACCAGCCGCGTGCCGTTTCGTTGTCATGTGTTCCGACGTAGGCGACGGTGTTGGCAATGTAGTTGTGTGGCAGGTAGTACGAGTTGGTGCCCTCAAAGGCAAACTGCAGGATCTTCATGCCAGGGAAGCCCGTGGTGTCGCGCATGTCGATGACGCCGGGGGTAAGAAAGCCCAGGTCTTCGGCAATGATGGGAAGCGTGCCGAGCTTTTCCTCGAGCGCCTTGAAGAACTTGAGGCCGGGTCCCTGCGTCCATGAACCATATGACGAATCGGGAGAGGAGAACGGCACCTCCCAAAATGCCTCGAAACCGCGGAAGTGGTCCAGACGGATGATGTCGTACATGTCGAGGGCGGCTCGGATGCGGCCTTCCCACCAGGAGAAACCGTCTGCTTCCATGGCATCCCAGTCATAGATGGGGTTGCCCCAGTACTGGCCGGTGGCCGAGAACTGATCGGGCGGCGTTCCCGCGACGCTGACGGGATTGCCGGCGGCGTCGATCTTAAAGAGCTCGGGCGTGGCCCACATCTCGACGGAGTCGCGCGAGACGTAGATGGGCAGGTCGCCGATGATCAGGATGTCGCGCTCGTTGGCATAGGCCTTGAGGCGGCTCCACTGGCGATCGAAGAAGTACTGCGTCATCTGGTGGTAGAGCATGCGCTCGGGATGGGCGGCGCAGACCTTGCTGGATGCCTCGCCGCGGCGGCGGAGCTCCTCGGGCCACTCCCAAAAGGCCTTGAGCCCGCACTCCTCCTTCACGGTCATGAACTCACAATAGGGAATGAGCCAGTCCTCGTTTGCCTGGATAAAGTCGTCGAAATCGGCCGGCTTGTCGGCAGCAAAGCGCTCAGCGGCGCGGTCGAGAATCTGACGGCGGCCGCCAAAGATAGCGCCGTAGTCGACATTGCTGGGGTCGGATCCCAGATACACGCCATCGATATCGCGCTGCTCCAGATACCCTGCCTCGATAAGCTCGGCAAAGTCGATAAAGTTGGGGTTGCCCGCGCGGGCCGAGAACGACTGATAGGGCGAATCGCCATAGCTGGTCGTCGTAAGGGGCAGAATCTGCCAGTAATGTTGTTTGCACGAGGCAAGAAAATCGACGAAGTCGTAGGCATTCCAGCCAAAGCCGCCGATGCCGTAAGGCCCGGGCAATGACGAAACGGGCATCAGAACACCGCTTGCACGCTCCATGGATGCACTCACCGTCCTTTTGAATAAGGGGCTGCGCCGTAGATGGATAGACGGCTCGTCCCGAGTTTCCATTTCTATTGTCCCTATTGTAGAACATGTTGTTTAAACATGTATATAGAGAATGAAAAAGTTGCCGAATTTCGGTGAATGGTAGTGCGCCATAAAGACGATATGAGCAGAACAATGTGAGCCCCTGCTTCGTATCGTCTTTTGATTCGTGGGCCAAGGCTGACAATGGTCGTCGTCATTAAAATCCGGCAGCCAGCCAGGTTGCCACAATGCGAGACTGGCTCACAATGCCACATGTTGCCTCTATTGGCCTTGAGGTGCACGCCCGCAGCATCAAAGGATGCGCCTTCAATCCGTTCACGGGCGAGATCGGCGGGAAGCCCTTTCTCCTACGACCCCGCCTCCGTCGCCGACTCGATCCTTTCTATCGAGTCGCCCGGGGCAGTCTACGAGTCCGGCGTCACCGGCTTTCCCTTCTGCAGGGAGCCGCGCTGCCTCGGCGTGGACTGCGTCATCGGCGCGGTCTCCAAGATGCAGAGGCCCGCGGCCGACAAGCGACGCAAGACCGACAAGCGCGACGCCGAGTTTTCGGCCAAGCAGCTCGCACTGCACGAAATCGTCGAGGTCCACGTCCCCGACTGCGAGTGCGAGGGCGCTAGGGACCTCTCCCAGGCCCCCGCCGATGCCCGGGAGAGGTTACCGTGTTACCGTCAAGCAGCGCCTCTCCAAGTACCTGCCCAGGAATGGGCAGTGCCACCCCGGCGGAGACGACCAGAGAAGGAGGCTCGGGACGTGGACCAGGGCGCACTGGGCCTGGATCGAAGCCGCGGAGATGGCCGACCCCACGGCCCAGCAGACCCTCGACTGCTATAAGGAGCGCGTCAAGCGGGCGGTAGACGAGAAGAAGGACCTGGAATCCAAGGTGGAGTCCCAGTCGGAACAGCCCCGATGGAAGCCGACGATGGACGTGCTCAGCTGCATGAAGGGCATCGACGTCGTCATCTCCGCTGTTAGTGTTAGTGTATTTTTCACCGTTCAGTTTAATGCTACCACTGACAGTTGAAACGCCTGTGGAAGGGATAGCCTTGTTGGACGGGGACTATTCGTGATAGTATCGCGCCGCAACATCGAGGCGCGAATCGCCCATGTGGTGGCAGTGCGAGTTTCGTGAGGTGTGGTGTGGACGGGACGCAGCGTTTTATGGGTCTGGCCGGTCCGACTGGTGTGCAGTTCTGTCGGGCCGGCCGAGATTGGTGAAGAGATCGCGTTGTTGAATGAGCGAATTTTACAAGCAGCTCTTCAAGGCGCTCTGGGCGTTGGCTAGGGCTGCGCAGTCAATCGCATGCAGCGATAGGCGAGGTGATTGCTCGATGGGTTGGCGACTAGTTTTGTGCCGTACTTGCCCCGGTGCCGTCGTTATCTGCCGAGTACCAGAATGCGTAGGCCGCAACGACGGCATCGTAGACGGCTGCAACTACGTTATCCACGACGGCTGCGAAGTTGACTACAACGGGAATGGGGCCGGTTTTGGAATCCATCTTCTCTACTTCTGGGGTCTCGTACATGGGAACATCTCCTTAGAGTTGGGACATGACGCTCAGGTCGCCTAGATCGTCATCGATTAGGTCGATATAGAGGTCGCCGTCCATATTGATGTCTGCAATCAACGATGAGATCTCTTCCATCTCGTCAATCGAGTGCATGCGATTGGCCAACGCGGTAATAACGGGTTTATCCCAAACGGTTGCCATTCCGGCATCGTAGTATTCCTGAAGACTGTGTTTGCGAACGTTTCCAATGATGAGAGGTATATAGGGGGATACGACGATATCGCCATTGGCGTGGATGGCCACTTGGTCAAATTGCATCTGCAGCTGGGGGAATCTGACCAAGTGGTCGATGGGGTCGCCCCACTCAAACATGAAGTAGCCTCGATAGCCTGGATCGTATCGAAGGTCGTTGATCGTGTTGACCAACCGACGGTATTGATTATTTGAAGGGCGAATTGTGCGGTTTTTTCGGGCTCTGCCGAGGAGCATAAGTGGCTGAACTCGAAGGTCAATTCGGTCGGTCCTGCTCGACGATTTCAGCTTGTCCCGGAGCATCGTGCAAACTGGTTTGAAATCGTCGACATTAAATGATGTTGGACAAAAGGCAATCGAAAGGTGCAGCGAAGTTTCGTTCAGCGTGATATCGATGGCGTCTAGTACCCGGTCGTATAGCCCCGGGAACCCCCGCATATGTTCATGAGAATCACGTAGGCCATCGAGGCTAAACTGTATGCCGTTTAAACCGGTATGTTCGAGCTCATGCAAAGTAATTGAGCTTGCGAGCAGTCCGTTTGACACGAGGTTGCATTTGACGCCAGATGTGCTGAGCCGCCGCAAAGATTCGACGACAAGATTCTTGCGCAGAAGGGTCTCGCCTCCGCAGAAGCAGAAGCTAAAGGGGTGCATTTGACAAATCGAGTCGACGAGTTCGAGGACTTCGCTATCGGATAATTCGTTTGCGAGGACGTCGTTTTCTCCACTGTTGTTGAAGCAGTGTAGACAACGAAGGTTGCATTTGTTTGTAATGTCGAGCGCAACGCTGTGAGGCGCTCCGATTATTGCTGTCATGCTCATTATTGCTCCTTATCGAGTGGACGAACAAATAGCTTGACGTCGCCCGAGTCGAGTTCGTCGGGCAGGGTGCCGACTAAGAAGAAGCCAAGGTGCTGGCTGGAACGGTCAAGTTGCTCGGCAATTGGGGTGGAATTAGGTGCATCTATTCTGAGCGTGCGGTAGGCTTTGGGAGCGGAAGATTCGTAGTATTCTGCAAGACGGTCGAGCACGCTGGCAAGCAGCGTAGGGCTGCAATTGTAAGACGTTTTGTTGTTTGACGATTAGGCTGTTATTGAAGGAGTGGACTTGAGTGATGGCGATGTCGGACGTTATAGTTCCAATGGTGGGGTCATGCCTGCTGCTGGTGTTCGGAATAATGATGTATCGAGGCAAGCTCACGGGATTGCTTGCTGGAATGTCATCGCTATCGGGAGGGCGTTTAGAGGAGGAAAAGCGGACGGCCGAGTCTCTAGGCACAAACCGAGCGGTGGGGGCGGTTATAGTTTTCTCCGCAATATGTCTCCTTTTTTCGTCCCTTTTTCCGGACAAAAGGGCGATTTTCGGTCTGATGGTGGCTGCCGTAATAATCGCCGCACTTGCCTATGTAAATAGGGAGTCTATTCGTATGTATATCAAGGCGAAACGGAATCCTGGGCATCGCAACCCGCGATAGTGTTTTGCGAGGATTAACAATAAGGAGTGTATGGGAGCGATTAAGCGGCGAACTAATTCAGTTTTGGATAAAAGGTCGCTTGATGGGGGCTGGCATGTTTAAGAAGACGGTTAACGAGTTATTTCGCTGTAAAGGGTCGCGGCTTTTCGTGATTCTCATGTCGGTGAATTATGCTCTCTCGTGCGTCATGCCCGCCTTAAACGGTGGGTTTGTAGATTTTCTCGTGACGAATAGGGATCCATCTCGCGTCGTATGGTTTGCAGCCTTTGTTGCCAGCATAGGGATATCGGCATCCTTCATGTCGTATGCGATGGGCGTGAACGTATCGCGCGTCATTTTGGAGATGACTACGAGACTGATGGGGGCCACGTGTGAGTCGTTTGAACGAGGGCCCTTGGAAAAGGGGGAGCAGGCGGATTCATCCTATACAACGCAGAGGGTGTATGCGGATTCGAATGCGGTGTCATCGTTTGTCGTGAACAACTTCCTGACAATCGGGCTTAACATCGTTCTGATTGTGTTTATTTTCATCATTCTGTTTTCAATTAACCCGGTGTTTCTGGCGTTAAGTACATGTTCGCTTGGGGCATACTTCATTTTATTTAGGGTGTTGAAAAAGCCGCTGTACAACAGTTCGCTTGCGAACAAAGAGGGGTTGAGCAAGCTGTTCGCATCCGTGAGCGGCGAGCTGTCGCAGTTGTTTGACATTAAGTGCGATGGGGCATATGACCAGAGTGCCCGTACGCTCAAGGGGGTATTCGAGGGGTACTACCCGATTTACATGAAAGCAAGTAGGGTCTCGAATCTGGCCACCTCGAGCGACGGCCTGATCTCATCTGTGTTCCGGGGAGCGTTGCTTGTGATCTCCGGAATGGAAATATTAAGCGGAAGAATGAGCATTGGCGAGTTCACAATGGTGAACTCGTATTACTCGATGGCGTTCGGATGCTTCAAATATTATTTGAATTATTTCAAATCATATCAGGACGCGAGGGCCTCGTTCGACCGATTGGAGGCTCTGTCGGAAGGCGCCGAGGACCGCGGCACCATCTCGGTTGGGCACGTGGAGAGCATATCGTTGTCCAACATCGCGTACCGATATGCGGGAAAGCCCTACTTGTACCGCGATCTCTCCGTGGAGGTCGAGAGGGGGAAAACCTATGCCATTACCGGGCCGAACGGATGCGGCAAAAGCACGTTTCTGAAGGTGCTTCTTGGACTATATTCTGCTGGGGGGCATCGGACTTTGGGGTCGGTGCCATATGAAGAGCTCGATATGGAGACGATCCGACATGACCTGTTTGCGGTGTGCCCGCAAAAGCTCTTTATTCCGAATGAAACGGTGGAACACTATCTTGAGAGGGCATCGATTCGGGGAACGGGCGAGCATCTTTGCGAGCTTGTGCCGAGTTTCTGCCGAACCGTCGAATCGTTAAAAGGTAAGAATTGTAGGGACCTTTCTGGTGGAGAGTATCGGAAGCTAAGGATAATCTCAGCACTTTGCAGGCAACCGGAAGTGCTTGTGTTTGACGAGCCGACGAATGATTTAGACGAAGAAAGCCGTCGGGAGTTCACGGAGTATGTCTCTCGAAACCCCTTTAATCAGCTAATTCTTGTTGTAAGCCACGATCAGGATTTGATTTTGGCATGCGATAAGAAACTGGATTTGAATTTCGACTCGAAAGATGGGCAATGCTGATGAGAAACGCTTGGAGTTCGGGATCGCGCGGCGTGAAGCGACCCTCTTCTTATCGAGTTCGTTACAATGTAGGAAAAACAGTAAGTAAGAAGACCTCTGATTGCTTTAGGAGGAGCTGTGGTGAATAGCGCCCAGAAGATCGATAAGTCCATCCAGAAGATGATGACTCTCGGAAGAAGGCTTGGGATTCTGTTTACGGCGCTGTTTATAGCGGTGTGTTGCTGTTCGGTGGTGGTTATTTCCATTGGGCTTATGGCTGCTCAAGGAAACCTATATGATCCATCAAAGACGGTTTCCGTAGTGGTTCCTTTGATGTATCTTCTGATTTCCGGAGGGGCCACATGGACCCTGCGGGGAATCAGCATGGACATGGCTCATGGCGAATCGCCCTTTACCCTTTCGCATGCTCGAAGAATCTCGATTATCGGGTGGCTGTTTGTTGCAGCAGCAATAGGTGACCTCTTGTTTTCTCCGGGGTTTCTTTCGATAGTGATTGGCCCCTTCGACTTGCTGGGGAACGCCTATTCGATGTTTGAAAACCTGGCCCTGCCCATAGATATTGGTGCTGTGCTGGGGGCCGTTTGCTGCTTCTCGATTTCTGCGATATGGCGCTACGGAGCTCTGCTTCAAGACCAGACCGAGGATTTGGTGTGAGGGGCGGCATGGACTATCTGATTATTGAGCTTGAAAGCTTATTGCTTCGACGCGGAAAGACGAGTACGGATATCATTCGGGCGACCGGGCACACACCGGCAAGTATCTCAAAAATACGAAATGGCAAGGTGAAGGCAATTAGGTTAAAGACATTGCTGGATATTTGCGTAGAGCTTGATTGCCAGCCTGGCGATCTTATTAAGCGCGTCAACGAAAGAGAACTTGAGGAACTGGCGACGCGGCGCGCCCGCAACGCGCTGAGCAGGGCGACCGCGACGGGTGATGACCCGGTCCTGGAGTCAGATCATGTTTACGTGGTCGATCTTAGAGACGACTGAGGCTGGAGAATAAAAAAGTATTGAGCAGGTGCAGCCCGTGAAAACAACGGTTTTCACGGGCTGTTCATTCAACGTCCTGCAGTGGTCTGTATTTCTCGCCGCGTCACTGGGGAACGAGAGAGTCATTTCCTGTGCTGGATGCAGGGGGGTGCTTACCTTGTGTAATATATAAATAAGCTTATATTGAAATATGATACATATTGAATTAGAATAACATTATCAATTCGGTATGCAAGGAAAGGAGGGAGAGATGGATTGGATTAACGAGCCGGAGGAAGGCGTTGCACCCGCGTGCGGCAACTGCTTCTTCTACGCGCACGGGGGATGCACGAAGAGGTGCCCCAATCAGTCCTGCACGTTCCGTTTCTAGGGGGCAGAGATGAACTGGCTTTCTACCGCGAAAGGAGGGGAATGAAATGGAATGGATTACCGAGCCGTCAGCCGGGGCTGAGCCCATGTGCAACAATTGCTTCTTTTACGCGCACGGCAGCTGCAGCACCAAGTGTTCTTCACAGGAGTGCACTATCCGCTTTTAGCGGATAGTGCACGCCGTACGGCGTGCACAGACTGTTCAAAGATATTTTGGCCAGCAGCGCCTGAGGGGCGATGTGGCATTGCAATATGGGGGGGGCGAACCGACGTTACCTATAACCCCGCACAATTGCCATGTCGTCCCTTTTTATTGACGGGGAGGATGTCGTCCATGCGGGAAGTCCCAGTTGAATTGCGTGCCATATCAAAGAGATATGGCGGGTTTGAAGCGGTTAAATCAGTCTCGTTCTCTTTAATGGAAGGCGAGCTGTGTGCACTCATTGGGGAGAATGGTGCCGGCAAGAGCACGTTAATTCGATTGATCACGGGGCTTTCGGAGCCATCGTCAGGAACGATCTCGATGTTTGGGCAAACCGGGAGACGTGAAATACGGAGCTGCAGGGAAAGGCTGGGTTATATGCCCGACCTCAATGCTTCGTATCCTAATCTGACCGCGCGAGACAACTTGGTCGTTCGCTGTATTGAGTGGGGGCTTCCCACCGATCGTTCCATCGACGGTGTGTTATCAACCGTCGGTTTGGGGGAGGCCGGCGGGAAGAAAGTGAAGAACTTCTCAATGGGAATGAGGAGGCGTCTCGATCTGGCCATAGCGTTGCTGGGCGATCCGGAGCTGTTGATCCTGGACGAGCCGACAAACGGCCTGGATCCGATGGGGATAGTCGAAGTAAGAAAAATCCTTACGCATCTTAACAAAGATCAAGGTAAAACGATTCTCGTATCCAGCCACAATCTTGAGGAGATGCACAAGCTGGCAACTGATTACCTCTTCATAAGTCATGGTCGCCTCATTCGAAGGATGACCGCACCTCAGCTGGAAAAGTCATGCCGCGGTGGTTTCGTGTTGCATGTGGACGATCTGGAGCGAACGAGATCGGTTCTCGGAGATGAGACCTCACATTCTTTTCTGCCGGACGGCAGCGTCCTTATGCGCTATGAGGAGAAAAAGGAAGGGCGGGGCATTGCAATCGAAGCGCTCTCGACCGCAGGTGTGAGGGTTGCGGAGGCGTATTCTCATAGGAAGAGCCTTGAGGAGTTTTATTCGGAGCTCATCGGTCGAGAGAGCGAGCTGTGATGAAACGCGAGTTCATCTCAGCTTTTCGGAGCGAGGTATGGTTGCTCGCCAGGCACTCGGCGACCGCTCTGATGATTGCGCTTGCGGCTGTGCTGTATGTGGTTGCGGCTGCGACTTCGTCTGAGGTGCTGATCATGGTCGCCGGTGATGACCCGTATACGCTTGGAGGGGCTATAGGTTTTATTGGAAACCTAGTGGATGCAGGGGACGTTTTGGGCTCTGTTGCCCGGACGTCTTTTGCGTCTACAGTGGTCTGGATTCCGGTGACGATTCTCTACGCGGTATACGCTACGTCGAGAGACTTTGAATCCGTGGCTTACGCCGTATCGAGATCGCGAGGGGTGTCGCAGGCGGCGATTGTGATCACGAAGCTGTTGGTGAACTGCACTCTGGTCGGTGCCGTGTATCTTCTTTCTACGACTGCGCTGTATTTAACCAAGATGGCCCAATGGGACGTTGGGGCCTCGTGCTCAGGGTTTGCCCAATTTGTATCGATTGCGCTGATGATCGCGCTGCTGCTCATTTCGATGTACGCCGCTACCTTCGCCCTGTATTTGCTCACGAGGAGTGTGGTGGCGAGCAGCGTCGTTGCAATAGCGGTTTCGACATTTGTGATGGTGTGGTTCCCAAGTACATACGGAAGCGGTCAGCCCAGCTTGCTGCTCATGCTCTCGCCCGTGTATTACCTGATGAACCTGTGTTCCCTGAGTATGCAGAATGTTGGTGTAATTCAGGTTTTGCTGTATGCGGGCGGCACTGTGCTTGTGTCGGTTGGAGTTGCGCTCGTCTCGCTATTTGTAAGGACGGCGGTTCGATGAATCTTGGGATGTCGGTCAGGGCGGAACTGTTCCGCGCAAGGAGAATGAAACTCGCCGTGATAATAGCGCTGATGTATTTGGGCATCGCGGGGATTTATGTGTTTGCCGGGTCCGGCGCATGGGTCTCCGCAGGGGGAGAGGGCCAGTTCTTTGGCTTTTCCGCCGATCCGGGCTATCTTTTCTCGATAGGGGTTGGGCCAACGGGTATCTCTTCCTGGCTAAGTGTCGTCTCCATGGCGCATACGGTGTTCTTCCCAATCGTCTCTGTTGTTGTGGCGGGGACGCTATTCGGTGATGCGACGAGCGTGTCGGCAAGGGGAGTTTCGATTGCTCGGGGCTTCCGCAGCTGGCAGCTGTTTGCGGCAAAGACATTGGCTTGCGAAGTGTATACGCTGTGCCCCTACATCGTGTTTACTCTCGGTGTCGCTGCGGTCTTTGCCGTGTGCTCCGGAAGCGGTCTAGACAGCCTTACGGTTGGTAATGTGACCTCGGCACTCCTGTCGAATATCGTTATAGACGCCGCTTATACGCTGATGGTTGCGGTTGCATATGAGGTGTTCAGGATCAGATCTCTTGTGTCGGGAGCCTTGCTGGTCGCAACGTTCGCGGGCCTTGTTATCGCGATGAGTTTCCCAACCGTTTTACCCCCGGTTCACATGGCTTATTGGATGAGGGCGTGCGGGGCTGCCGGCGGGACGGTCCTGATGGCTGCATGCGGCCATGCGGTCATCGTGTCGCTCGCATGTCTATTGCTGCTTTCGTGCAGTTTTTATCGAAGAAGGTAGTGCGCTGGCGTATGCGCAGCGTCTGAGGGTCGATATGGATTTGATTGGAAATGGAGATGGTGCGAAGTGAAACTGTCGCAATTTAATGTGGTGCATGAACATAACGGAAGTCTTCTTATCATGAATGCGCGAACCGGCGGCATCCTGTCGTTAAATCCGGAATACGCGCAGAAATTCAAAAGGATTCAAGAAGGGGACGTTCGGGATGCCGATGATCTTGTCGCGGAGCTGATAAGGGGAGGCATCCTAGTCAATGAGGAGAGGGACGAGCTTGGGGAGATCAGGTTGCAAAGTCGCGCCGCGCGCTTTGCGAATACTGCTCTGTCCCTTAACATTGCGCCAACGATGGCTTGCAACTTTTGCTGTCCCTACTGCTATGAAAAGGGACAGGCGTACACGACGATGGGCGAGGAGGTTTTGACACAGCTCTCCAAGTTCGTGAAAGATTACTATCCTGGTATCGCAAGTCTCTCAGTTGGATGGTACGGCGGCGAGCCTCTGCTCGGAATGAAGATGATCGAACGGATTACGTCGGATCTGAAAGATGTCGTGGGGCCAACGTGTGAATATTCCGCATCGATAGTGACAAATGGCTATCTGCTGACGCCTGATGTTGCAAGGAGGCTCGCGGCATGTGGTGTGACGAGCGCGCAAGTGACTATAGATGGATCGAAGTCGGATCACGATTCGAGAAGGATTCTTCACGACGGAAGCCCTACATACGAACGTATTCTCAAGAACGTCAAAGAGTGTGCCGACATCATCGATATTTCGATAAGGAGCAACGTCGACAAGACCAACATCGAGGCCGCTCAAGAGCTATTGGATTATCTCGAGCTAAATGGCCTGATGAATAAGGTTCACTTCTATTTAGCCCCTGTTGACGATATCAATCAGGTATGTGCGAACGACAGCCACTGCTTTACTGTAAAAGAGTTCTCGTATGAGGAGACTGAGTTTTATAAAAGGGCAATTGCGCGGGGCTTCAAAGTTCAACCTTTTGGTGGGACGAATTTCGGGATATGTTGCGCCGTTGGAATCAACTCGTACGTGGTTGATCCCGTCGGAGATTTGTATAAGTGCTGGGATGACATTGGAATGAAGGAGCGGAGGGTCGGAACTATTTTCGAGCCGCCAATGTTGAGCAAGAACATGATTAACTGGATGGCATATGAGCCGGATGACCCGGAATGCCAAGAGTGCTTTGCTTTTCCCATGTGCATGGGAGGGTGCCCCAACCACGCCTTAAACGGTGAGGGGAAACGTTGCGTTTCCTTCCGGTATGATGCCGAGCAAAAAATGCTGCTCTCCCAGATGATGAATACGGCAAAACGGGGTGCGGGGCAAAATGAGGCTGATGCTTAATCTCTGTAGAAAATATATACTGGGCGGTCGATTCTACGCCTATCTTGTCGTAACAGTTTTGGTCGGGCTGCTTGCGCTTGCGGGTCCCTTTCTTACCGGCATAGTGGTAAACCGATTGGCGATGCCGGCCAGCGCCGATCTTGCCGCCGTTCTCGTTTGTTGCCTTATTTTGGTTGCGGTCCAAGCGGTTCGAGCGGGACTAGTGTATTGCTCAGAGATGCTGTACATCAACCTTCAGTCGCATGCGGGGTTCGGCTTAAATGCGGATACGCTTGAGCACGTGAAGCACCTTCCCCAGGCATTCTTCGAGGGCTTCAACGCGTCGTATTATAACCAGCAAATCAATCACGACGCTAATGACCTTGTCATCTTCGTAATCAACTCGGTTGTGGGGGTTTCAAGCAACGTTATCACCCTTTTGTCCGCCCTGTTTGTTCTCGGTAGCCTGAATATCAAGTTGAGTGTGGTCTGCCTTGTTCTTGCGGCAGCGAGTGCCGCTTTTTATGCGGTTTCACGCGCAAGGCTGTTTGAGAGAAGTTTTGACGTACAAGAGCAGAGCGCGAGGTTTTTTTCCTGTCTACAAGATCAGTTGGAGAAAGTTGATTTCATCCGCAAACATGCTTTGTTCGATAGGTCCCGCGCTGTACTGGTCGAAGCTTTTAATGGGCTCTATCCAACGATGAGAGCAAATCAGGAAGTAGGGTCTAGATTTACCTTTGGCAACGCGTTGGTCGCTTCCGCCGCTCAAGGATGTCTTCTTGCTGTGGGCGCGGTTGAAGTGATGGGCGGGAGACTGTTGCCTGGTTTTCTCGTGACTGCTGTTGGATATTATTCGAACTTAAGCTCAGCGGTACAGTATTTGTTGGGCTGGGGAAGGGATTACCAGACTAATCGCGTATGCTATGAGCGGCTGAAAAGAATTTGGGATGTCCCGGTGGAAGCGAATGGCAAATTGGCGCTTGGTCCGATTGAGGAAATCCGTCTAGAGAACATCAAGCTACGTTATCCAGGGGCGGAAAGGGTCGCGTTAAGCATTGAGGGGCTCGCGTTTTCCAGGGGTCGGCTATATGGAATCTCGGGGCCGAATGGTTCGGGGAAGAGCTCGCTGCTGTCAGTGATATTGGGGCTATATCCAGATGACACAGAAGGGGCCGTTCGCTACAACGGGGTGTCACAGCGTTGCATCGATCGATATGCATTGCGGCGGTGTCGAGTCAGCATTACGGAGCAAGAACCCCCTATCGTTGAGGGGACGATTCTCGATAATCTTACGCTGCTTTCTGATGATTACGAGATGGATAAGCTGAATCGGATGCTTGTCATATTGGGGCTAGACGAAATGGTTGCTTCTGTGGAGAACGGGGCAACGGCGATGCTTGACGGCGGGAAAGGAGGGGTGTCCGGCGGCGAGAAGCAAAAGATTGCAATTGTGAGACAGCTGTTGAAATCGCCGGACGTTATGCTTTTTGATGAACCGACCTCAGCACTTGATGCGAAGAGTCGAGGCGCGCTGATCAAATTGCTTCATGAAATTAAGAGAGACCATATTGTAATCGTTGTCACTCATGACGAGGAGATGCTTGCCGCCTGTGACGAGGTCATTTCGACGGCTGGATGATTATCGGATTGTGGCGTTGAAGACCAAGAAACTTGAAATGGCGTGGGCTCTGGGTAGGTCTCCACGGATACGCCGTCGGTGCTGTACTCGACCGCCCGGCAAGAAGGTTTTATAGCGTGTTTCCCCAGAGAGGTCCCTTTGTCCGGTAGTGGCGAGGGGAGCCTCTCTTTTGCTCACCTCTTGCGGCGGAGGGGGACACCATGCGCCTATGCAGGACAAACTGCGCGTTCTTGTCGAATGATGGGCTATGTGTAGAGATGATGGTCTCGGGTAGAGGCCGTGTCGCGCTCGGCTGCGATGAGCCAGGCAATTCAATCTTCATCCGGGAGGGCCTTGGCAAGACAAGCAGGGCGAAGACCTTGGCGACGTTCGGGAGCCGTGTGGCGCCCGGCTCCACGCTCATCCACGACATGGAGCCGGGCGCCACACGGCTCCCGTCAACAATCTGTCACTGAAGAGCCAGCACTACAACGCGAAGCTGCTCAAGGGCGTTCCCGACGGCCAGAACCCGCTGGGGCCCGTGAACCGGATGCGCTACTTCATGCAGTGCTTCCTGAGGGCTCATCCCGGCTCCAACCGGGACGACATGCGGGGCTGTGGCTATGAGTCCGCCCGAGGACAAGCTTGAGAAGGTCGCGATGGTGCTCGATCGGGCAATGCGATACCCGAAAACGCTCAGGTTCAGGCAGTTCTATGCAAGAAAGCCCAGTTCAGATGAGTTCGACGAGCAATATTTATCAACACAGTGCAAGGGGGGATTATATTTGTATTTCATCCGTGTTGAGCTTCACACGGTGCGCGACTCATCGCAAACTGGCGGGCGCAGCGGAAAGAAAACCGACTGCAGACGAACGATCGATATCGGGAGCAAATAGCCACCGGATGCTTTTCGGTCTCCTACGCGTCGACCTCCGCGATTTCTTCTGCGTCTCGCCAAGTTGAAAGGAGCGATGTCGAAAACTCCTTTTCGGTTAGCGTCAAGACATCCTTCACGCAAAAACCTTTCAATTTGTCAGGAAGCCCAAAACGCGCTTTTTTCCTAATCGAGCTGGCAACCCGCTTCAACGCGGTCTTGTTCTTGTCCTCGTTGTATACCAAAACAAAGACGCAGTGCTCGCGAAACCATCTCGTCCTCTTTCCCCACAGGTCCGAGCAGATCAAAACGCTGTCCTTGCACTTCTCGATGAGGGCGTCCCTTTGGCCAAGATTGATACCAAGCTCTTCGTCATCCTTGGGATTGAGCCTCTTCCCCAGCGTCTCCTTCAGACTGCCGTTTTTAAATTCGACTAGATATAACGTTTCCCGATCGCAATACAGCGCATCGGCGGAGCGCGGGAGTTGCATCCACCTATTGACCTTCTTGCAGTAGCATTCTTTAACAGAGTCAAAATTGACAACAGGCAAATCGTCATCCACAAGAGAGACGCTCCCGTCTCTGGATGTTTTGGAGATGGTCGACGTGCAGTCCCTTAGGATACAGGTCCTGCAACGGGAGCAACCATCGCTGCCATCTGGCACCACGGGAGAGTTCGGATGAGGGCAGGAGGCGCACAGGTCGCTACTCAAGGCCGTACTCCTCCCTCTCAAGCGTATCAAAAGGAGCCGCCAGCTTCTCGTAGGCGACCTCAGTCGAGCCGGTTATTTCGGCAAAGCGAGAGCGTCCATCAGCGCAGGTCTCCGCAAGATAATATGAGCACAATCCATCAACAGCGTGCTTCTTAGAATACACTTCGATCGCATTCAAGAAATATGGACTATGGGTGCTCATTAAGACGTGCATCCCGAGCTCTTTCTGGAGCAGCACGATTATCTCGGCGAAGGCCAGCTGCCATGCAGGATGAAGATGAATCTCGGGTTCATCGAGGATAATAGTCCCTCCGGCATCTAGCGCGCCGGACTTCAAGAGCACCTTCATGATGGCGAACGTCTTCAAGCCAGCAGAAAGGTTCCCAGGCTCCAACCCCCGAGCGAAGCCCTCTTCGAGATACGTAAGGTGACCGCGACTTTCGCTCCTCTCGAAATACCCCGGACATAAGGAGGAGACCTTGTCCATGAGAACCTTCAGGTGCCGCTCCTTCGCGATCTCGTCGAACAGCGAGGACTCGCTGTCATCGTTACGGATGGTCGCCTGAATCAAATCTTGCCGCAGCTCCTCCTGGTGTCCAAGGAGGGGCCTGAACCGAAAAGCGGGGCCGTAGGGCCCTCCGAGAGAATCGATCAGGAACGGGTCGTCCAGATAATGCGCCCTGAATCGCAAAACCCTCCTATCGTGCACCTCCGCCACCTCGTCACCTGCAACCGAGAAAACCGTAGATGCGTCCTTTATCTGGAGTTCGACCTTCCCGGGCTCTTCGCCGAAAACCGAATTGATCTGGCCGTTGAACTCGCTTTGGAACCTGTTTGTCGCAATCGCACGAAATACCTCATCATCGGAGATATCCATGATCTCGATAATCTGATCGGCAACTCCTGCTACGCCATTCGTGAAATCGGATTCGATCTCACGGGAGATCTCCTCCCCGTAATACTCCTTTATCTCATCAATAAGCTCGTCCCTCGTGCACTCGCCCGAAAAAACCCTGTCGATGAAACCATTCATTCTTCCAGCAGTTCGCCTGTGGCGAGACGTGGAGTCGAGAGGGCCTCCCACATATGCCTTCCTGATGGCGCGTTCAACACTATTGCGCCTCATGCGGTCGATTTTGTTCTCCGAATCGGACATGCTGTTGAAGGCCGCATAAAGCGCTTTTCCAACCGTGCTTTTCCCCGTCCCGTTCTCCCCGGCGATCACGGCAATGCCATTAATCTCGATATCGGCCTCAGCGACCCTGCCGATGTTTTTCACCTTGATTTTCAATGCATATCACCAGCTCTAAACTCGCGAGACTCAATAGCTCGATTATCGCACAGGGAGATCGACTTCTCGAGGACTCCCTAAATGGAACGCGCGGGGAGGACATGGCTCGCCGCCGTCCGCTTTGCGTTCGCGCGGGGAAGGGTGACGACCAGGGGCCTCTCCGGGCTCATCAAGAGGAGCGCCGGATCCTCCTCGTCCATTTGAACTGTATTGTATCCCAGGACACTTGACTTAGAGGAATGGCGTTGAGCGGCGATAATCGTTTCAGCGCCAAAAAGAAAGGAGTGTTCAGTCATGGCAGATAGGCTCTCCTGCACAGCGGGGCACCGCACCGAGGCCGCAGACTTCGCCGTCGCGTCGGGGAAGCCCATCGCCCAAGTGGCCGCCGACCTCGGCATCAATGAGAAGATCCTGGGAAGATGGGTGACGGTCAGAAAGAAGGAACTGGCCAACCACCCGGTCGCGGCGGCCGCGGCCAAGACCGAGACCGCCGAGATGAGGGCCGCCCGCAAGTGCATGCGCGAGCTCGAGCTCGAGAACGAGTTCCTAAAAAGCCCCGACCTCACATTGGAGGCCGGGGCCAGTAGATTTTTGGGACATGTCTAGAAATCTACCCATGCGGGAAGCGGCATGTGCCGAGCATGTCGCGTGCTAGGTTTTGAGGCATGCCACAAAACCTAGCACGGGGGAGTGGCTACTCGGCGTCGGCGAAGCCGTTGGGGTTGTGGCTCTGCCAGTTCCAGCTATCGCGGCACATATCCGCGATGTTGTACTGAGCCTTCCAGCCCATCATGCGCTCGGCCTTTGAGGCATCGCACCAGTTGGCGGCGATATCGCCGGCGCGGCGCTCGCGAATCACATAGGGCAGCTCCTTGCCGCAGGCCTTGGAGAAGGCGGCGACGACCTCGAGCACCGAGGTACCGGTGCCGGTGCCCAGGTTAAAGATCTCGACGCCGGTCTTGCCGTTCATCCAGTTGAGGGCGGCAACGTGGCCCGAGGCCAGGTCGCAAACGTGGATATAGTCGCGCACGCCGGTGCCGTCGGGAGTGGGGTAGTCATTGCCAAAGACCTGAACGGCCTCGAGCTTGCCCACGGCGACCTGGGCGACATAGGGCACCAGGTTGTTGGGGATGCCCTTGGGGTCCTCGCCGATCAGGCCCGACGGATGGGCGCCGATGGGGTTGAAGTAGCGGAGCAGCACAACGTCCCACTCGGGGTCGGCGGTGTGAACGTCCATAAGGATCTGCTCGATCATCCACTTGGTCCAGCCATAGGGGTTGGTTGCGGGCTTCTTGGGGTCTTCCTCGGTGACGGGCGGGTTGTCCGGGTCGCCGTAGACGGTCGAGGAGCTCGAGAAGATGATGGACTTGCAGCCATGGTTGCGCATGACGTCGATGAGCACCAGGGTGTTTTCGATGTTGTTGTGGTAGTACTCGACGGGCTTGCTCACCGACTCGCCGACGGCCTTAAAGCCGGCAAAGTGGATGACACGGTCGATCTGATGGGTATCGAAGATCTTGTTCATCGCATCGCGGTCGAGCACGTTGGCCTCGTAGAAGGTGAGGTTCTTGGCGGCCTCGTCGCCCACGATGGTCTTGACGCGGTCGACGGCGACGGCGCTGGAGTTGGAGAGATCATCGACGATGACGACCTGGTAGCCACCATCGAGCAGCTGAACGACGGTGTGCGAGCCGATAAAGCCGGCGCCACCGGTAACGAGGACGCAGGTGTCTTTGGGGTCGAGTGCTTTGGACATGTAGTCTCCTATCGAATCAGGAACACTTCTAGAGGGGAGTATAGCGCAGGCGGGGACGCCCAAATGGTGCACTGTAGGAAAAGCAGAGGATTATGTTAACGTACTCATATAAGAGCTTGCTCAATTGTTACCTCAAATTTGACAATTGCTTACGAGCCGCCGACCTTGTAGTTTCCTGCCGTTCGTGGAAATCGTTGGGACGCGCCATATGTACGCTAATATGTATGAGTTGAGCGACATATAAATAAGCATGTAACGGAGTACATATGTCACCAAACAGCGATTCCATCCTTTCCCAGGAGCTCTCGCGCCGCACTGCCCTTAAGGCCCTGTTCGGCGCCGCTTCTGCGGCAGTTCTTTTTGGCCTGCCCACTCGCGCCCATGCGGCGGAGGCTTCCAAAGAAACCACCGATAAATTGAATGCCGCCCAGGCCCAACTCGACGAGGTTCAGGCCCAGCTCGACAGCATCGCAAATGAGTATGCGGCGCTGGCCAACAAGAATGCCCAGACCCTCAACGACATCGAGAATGTCCAGGGCAAGATTGACGACACGCAGGCCCAGATCGATGAAAAGAAGGCCGAGCTCAAGAAGAAGCGCAACGACCTTTCCGATCGCGTGGCCGCCAGCTACAAGTCCGGCGGTACGAATATCCTGTCGCTGCTGCTGGCCTCTGGCTCGTTTGAGGAACTCGTCGCCAACGCGCATTACGTTGAGAAGATCAACAAGAGCGACCGCGATGCCATCGAGGATATCCAGACGATTCAGGCTGAGCTCGACGCGCAGAAGACCGAGCTCGAAGCACAAAAGGCCAACCTGGAGAAACTCAAGGACCAGCAGACGGCTCAGATGCAGGATATGCAGGCCAAGCAGCAAGAAGTCCAGACCGTGCTGAACGGTCTTTCCGACGACGTCAAGGAGCTCATGGCTCAGCGCGATTCCGAGATTCTCGCTGCCGCCCAGGCCGAGGAGGCCGCTAGGAAGGCCGCCGCTGCCGCGGCCGCCGCGAACAAGAACAATTCCTACTCGGGTGGTTCGAGCTCGGGCGGTGGATCGTATGCGCCCGGAACTCCGCAGCAGAATGCCGGCTCGGGCAAGCAGCAGGCCGTCGTCAACGCGTGCTACTCCACGCCTTCGCCGGGTCAGAACTGGTGCGCGGCGTGGGTTACCAATGTCTTCCGCAATGCCGGCGTGGGCTATTTTGGCGGCAACGCGTGTGACATGTTCAACGCCTGGTGCTATAGCTCCGACCGCTCGGCGCTGCAGGTGGGCATGATCGTGGCCGATTCCTCGCACAGCGGCACGGGTGCTCCGGGCCTTATCTACGGTCATGTGGGTATCTACGTTGGCGGCGGCATCGTAATGAGCAACGAGGGCGCCATTACGTCTAAGTCGCTTGATTCGTTCATTAGCTTTTATGGTACTGGCTCTGGCGTGCGTTGGGGCTGGCTTGGCGGTATTGCGCTGTCGTAAAGCCGACTGGGCCGCGTGCCCGCCCGCAATATATTTGATTGCCTGCTCGGGCAGTCCTGCGCAAGACGAAGGCCACATTAAGTGGCCTTCTTTGCGTGCGGAACTCGCGATCAATCAAATATATTGCGGGCGGGCACGCGGCCCTCTCGGGTTCGGGGCGCTACGCACCGGATTGGTTGTCTGAATAAAAGAAAGTGAAGGCCCCTTTCGGGGCCTTCTTTTTTAGAGGAATTCGCCGACTCGGTGGACTTCGGGTTCTAGGTCTACGTTGAATTGGTCTTTGACGGTTGTTTGGATGTGGCGGATGAGTTCGTCGACGTCGGCGGCGGTGGCGTGGTCGGCGTTGACGATGAAGCCGCAGTGCTTCTCGCTCACCTGCGCGCCGCCAACGGCGTGTCCTCGCAGGCCGGCATCCATGATGAGTTTGCCGGCAAAGTAACCCTCGGGGCGCTTGAAAGTGGAGCCAGCACTCGGCATGTCGAGCGGCTGCTTGTCCTCGCGGCGCTGGTGGTAGTCGTCCATGTCGGCCTTAATCATCGCGGCGTTGCCCGGGGCGAGATTGAAAGTGGCCGAAAGTACGATGAAGCCGTCGTCGGCGATGCGGCTCTTGCGATAGCCCAGGTTGAGTTCGTCGACATCGAACTCGATGATGTTGCCGCTGCCGCGGGTGCCATCGTCGAGCTGGCGAGCGGGTTTGTAGACGCGCACGGACTCCAGCACATCGGCCATGCAGGCACCGTAGGCACCGGCGTTCATGTAGCAGGCGCCGCCGACCGATCCGGGGATACCCGAGATGGGCTCCATGCCGGTGAGGCCGGCCTCGGCTGCCGCCGCGGCGACATCGGAAAGCAAGGCGCCGGCTGCCGCCGTGACGTGCGTGCCGTCGACCGTAATGTCGGAGAGGCCCTCGCCCAGCGCTACGACGACGCCGCGGATGCCCTTGTCGCCGACGAGCAAGTCGGAGCCGTTGCCCACGATGGTGAGTGGTAGATTGCAGCGATAGCAGGTATCGAGCGTGGCGACGAGGCCCTGCTCAGTATCGGGCGTGACAAAGACGTCGGCCGGACCGCCGATCTTAAACGTGGTGTGCTCGCGCATGGGCTCGCTCATCAGCACGTTGTCCTCGCCGGCAACGCCAGCGAGCGCGCACAGCAGGTCCTCGTTAAAAAAATCGTTCTCGTGCATACGGATATCCGCCTTTTGGTGGTCGTTGTCATCAATCGATTGCAATATACCCCACCCGGACGGATTTGGTGCGCTGGCGGCGATAAAACAGCCGTCTACCGGATTGGTAAAGTGTTTATCACCGAGGTAGAGGGGTAGTCGCTATACTTTCAAGAGATTGCGCGTAAACCCTGAAGGAGCGAGATGGCCAACAAAGTCACCCTCAAGCAGATCGCCCAGGAGGTGGGGCTTTCCCCCTCGTCGGTCTCGCTTGTTCTCAATAATCGGCCCTGTCGCATCTCGGAAGAAAACCGCAAGCTCATCAAAGAGGTCGCGGCGCGCAACCACTATGTTCCCAACCAGATTGCGCGCAGCCTGGTCATGCGCGAGTCGCGCACGCTGGGCCTTATCGTCCCTAACATCGAGAGCCGCTTTTTTGCCTCGCTCGCCGGTAGCCTGGAAAAGCGCTGCCGCGAGGACGGCTATGCGCTCTTCATTACCAGCTCGGGCGGAAGCGCCGATGACGATCTGGAGCTGCTGCGCCAGCTGGTGACGCGCGGCGTTGATGGCGTCTTCCTGGTGGTGGGTGACGAGTTCTCCGATGACCGCGCCCTGCGCGAAGAAGTCAGCCACCTGCCCATCCCGGCCGTGATGGTCGACCGTGCCATTGAAGGGCTCGAGTGCGACAAGGTGATGTTCGACCACGAGATGGGTGGCTACATGGCCACCCGCTATCTGATCGAGCAGGGCCACCGTCGCATTGCCTGCTTGGTTAACGCGCGCCGTTCCAATACGGGGCGTAAGCGACTTGCCGGCTATGAGCGCGCACTGCGCGAGGTTGGCTTGCCTATCGACGCGCGTTTGGAGTTTGAGAGCGAGTACTACATTCCGAGTGCCTACGAGGCCTCGGAGGCGGTGCTCGCAACTGATGCCACCGCTGTGTTCGCAAGTTCGGATAACATCGCCCTCGGTCTGCTCAAGCGCTTGCACGAGATGGGGAAGAGCATCCCGGGCGATATTTCGGTCGTAAGCTATGACAACTCGGCGGCCGACGTTCTCTTTGAGCCGGCGCTGACCGCGATTGAGCAGGATCCTGGTGTCCTTGCGGAGCATGCTTTTGGCTGCATGTCCAAGCGTCTTGCCGGTAGGGGCGGTAGGCGTGCCGAAGAGGTCGTCCTGGAGCCGGCACTTATCGTTAAGGGCAGCGTGCTCGAACTTACCGAATGTAGCTAAGCGTACTTGTTTGTTTGCATAGATTGCATGCGGAGTGTCCGCTATTTGCCGGCAGGCACCCCGGCCCTCGTCCGTTAACTCTTCCGCTGGGCGAGCCATAGACGCCGCGCACCGATAGGGTAAGGCAGTGGCTTGAAATTGGTGCTATATTCAGCTTGAGTTGTTTAATGCTAGTACGGGAGGCTGATATGGGGCTGTTCAAGAAGAAAAACCCGCAGGATGCCTTTGATCCCGATGTGTTTACCATCACGGATACGATTTTGGACCCGCCGCGGTTTACGTTTTTGCCGGCTATCTACCAGGATGCCACGCGTCGCAAGTGGGCCGTGCATCAGCGTGGTGCAGAGCCTAAGATTTTTGACTATGCGGACGTGTTGCAGTGCGAAGTAGCCGAGGCGGGCGATCCGGAGGCCGAGGAAGTGACTTCAAAACAGGAATTTGCCCAGCGTATCCTGGCAAATCCTGCCAAGGCGGCGAAAATAAACGCTGCCAAGCGTAATATGTGTCTTGGTATGGGCGTTGTTGTGGCGGTTCAGACGGGAAAAGACGAGGTTTCCAAATTAGAGATTCCCATTATGACCGACGAAGTTAAACGCGATTCAAGTCTATATAAGTCGTATCGGAATGTCGCCGAGAAGATCAAGGCCGAATTTGATGCCATGGGAGGGCTGGCCTAATTTTGGCGGCATACGTTTCTGAATGAGGAGTCTGTGCAATGGCAGGCGAATCTTATGCAATTCCCCCCAAAGATCGTGCTGTTGAGGGAATTCTTTGGTATATCCAGCACCATCAGCTTGCCGGCGGGGATCGCCTGCCGGCCGAGCGCGTGCTGTGCGAAGAGATTGGCGTTTCGCGTACAGCGTTGCGTGCCGGTATCACGCGGCTCATCTCGTGTGGAACGCTCGAGAGCCGTCGCGGATCGGGTACGTATGTGTGTCCTCCCAAGCCGCTAAACATCTTTCAGGAAACGTATAACTTTTCCGATGCTGTGCGGACTGCCGGTCTGCACCCCTCTTCTCGTCTGGTTTCCACCGGGACCATCGAGGCGGATGAGGCGCTTGCCGACAAGCTTGGGGTGTCTGTAGGCGCTCCTTTGCTCCGCATGCAGCGCGTTCGACTTATTGAGGGCGAGCCGGCGTCAATCGAGACCGCTCACGTTAACCTGTCCCTGTGCCCATCGCTTACCGAGCACGATTTTGAGTGCGAGAGCCTTTACGATGTCTTGCTCAAAGAAGGCGGCGTGCGTGTTGAGCATGGACGTGAGCATATCTCTATCTCGCGTTTGAACGTCGAAGAGGCCGAGCTGCTCCAGCAAGAAGAGGGAACGCCGGTGTTCTATGAGAGCTCGATTGAATTTGATAAGGACATGCGTTTTGTGGAGCATTGCAAATCGGTGATTTTGCCCACAAAGTTTCGCTTTGCCGATAACGGCGAAGAGAACGGCATGAGGAGTGTGGCAGGTGAACAATGGCTGAAACAGTAGATGCCACCCCGGTTTATATGCGCATTCGACGCCGCATCGAGGAGCGTATCGAGCGCGGTACATATCCCACGGGTTCCATGATTCCGTCCGAAAAAGACCTCGCCGAGGAATTTGGTACGACACGCTTGACCATCCGAAGCGCTGTCGATGAGCTGGTTCGGCGCGGGCAGATTCGCCGTGTTCGGGGGAAAGGTGCCTTTGTGGCGCAGAAAGTACCTGCTTTTTTTGAACGCACGGGCGGTTTCCGTGAATCGGTCCGTGCTTCGGGCGGCGAGCCGTCCGTCCGTATTCTCGCACGTTCCAAGCGTTATGCGGGGCCATACTACGCTGACCTGTTTGGCATCGCCGAGGACGACCTGCTCTATTCCATTCGACGCCTGAACTGCATAAACGGTAGCCCCGTATCGATCGAGACGGCGCTGATTCCCTGCCTGCTGTTCCCAACCATCGAAGATATTGACGTGTCGGTCTTCAGCTTGTACGAGACCTATGAGATGTTGGGCCGAAAGCCGGTCATGGCACAGGAAAAGCTCGATATCGAAGCGCTGGGCGCGCGAGATGCCGGCCTGCTTGGACTGGAGCAGGGCGATCTTGCCTTGACGCTTGAGTGCGTGAGCTTCGATGCGAGCGGCCAGGCGATCGAGTACGTCAAGTCGTTTAACCGCGGTGATGCGGGTGGATATACCTATACGTACTAGCTGGTTTTTTGCATAACGGGCTGAAAAGCTGACGGAATTTTGATTCGTTGAGCAGACTGCATATACAACCTTACATGGCTCAAAATCGACCGTTCGCCGATGGGGATAAATTAATCGACAAAGAGGTATCAAAAAGCCGTAACCTGTAACTGTGATTGGTATCAAATACTAATGATTTATTACGAGGTGAGACGATGAAGATGCTCGATTACGTTCAGCTTGCCCATGTGCGTATGGGAGAGAACCTCGAGCGTTCGTCTGAGCTGGTAGCGAAGCTCGTTGATATTTTCCAGTCCGGTTCTTTTGACGCGCTGCGCATCGTTGCTTCGGGTTCGTCGCGCCATGCCGCCGATTGCGCCCGCGATTACCTGCAAGATGCGCTGCAGATGCAGGTGTCCGTTGTAACGCCCGAGGCCTTCGTCGATTTTGAACACACCTATCCGCAGCATGCGCTCAACATCGCCGTCTCGCAGAGTGGCTATTCGACCAATACGATTGCGGCGCTCGATTACATGCGCGCACACGATATGGCTGCAGTTGCGCTCACGGCAAACGTCGAGGCACCCATCAAGGAACACGCTGACATCGTTCTTGACTACGGTGTGGGTGTCGAGTCGGTGGACTTTGTGACTCTGGGCGTCGAGGTTCTCGTTGAGTACCTGGTGCTCTTTGGTATTTACGGCGGTCAGGCGCGCGGAACGATTGACGCCAAGGGCGTTGCTCAGCGTCTTGATGACCTGCGCGAGGCTATCCAGGCTAATGCCGTGATGTGCAAGACCGCCGAGGCATATGTCCAAGATCACATGCTCGAGCTTTCTGAGCACATGCCCGCCATGGTCGTCGGCAACGGCCCCAACTATGGTGTTGCCGAGGAGGCAGCGCTCAAGCTGAGCGAGACCATCAAGATTCCTGCCATGCATCACGAAGGCGAGGAGTTCGTCCACGGTCCCGAGATGCAGATCGTTCCGGGCCATCTGGTGTTTATCGTCGACGATCCGCAGGGGTCGGAGCGTCTTGCGAATATCGCCGATGCGCTATCGAACGTTACGGCAAAAACGGTGCTGCTCACGGCCCATCCCAAGGGTAGGGCTCACGAGGTTGCGGTGCCTCAGGTGGCTCCGCTGCTCAGCGCAATTCCCAATCTTGTGTTCTTCCAGACGATTGCGGCCATGATCGCCGAGCGTCTGAAGTCATGGAACGTGCACCCGTATCTCGATACCGTCTCCAAGCAAATGGAGGTCAAGGCAGAGGGCTACGAAGAGTCAGTCAATGCGCTTAAGGCCAAAGCGGCTGAGTGTTACGGAATGTAAGCGGGTTTTGATGCCCGTTGGCATGGGGGATGTGGAAACAACCCCAGAAAGGAGAGACAAATGAAGGAAACCGAGAAGATCGAGATCATGCATTTCGACCAGGAGGGCTATCTCGAGGACGGCAAGGCGCTCTACGAGACCGGCAAGAAGATGACCGCGCTCGCCGACAAGGTCGCCGACGAGGGCTACGACGCCGTGTTCCTGATGGGCGTCGGCGGCACCTGGGACGAGTTCATGCAGCTCGAGTACCTCATGAACAAGTTCGGCGACCGCGACCTCGAGGTCTACCTGATCCACGCCGCCGAGTGGAACGTCATGGGCCACAAGCGCATGACCGACAAGTCCGTCGTGCTCACCGCCTCCGAGTCCGGAACCACCCCCGAGGTCCTCGAGGCCGTCAAGAAGATGAAGGGCATGGGCGTGCGCGTCTACGCCATGACCAAGCCCGAGGGCCCCATCGGCCAGGCTGTCGGCGCCGAGAACTGCGTCAAGATGGCTTCCGATCACGGTAACGGCGGCTGCGAGATGGGCTACTACCTCGCCGACTGCTTCGGCCTGCGCCTGCTCAACCGCCGCGGCCGCTTCCCCAAGTTCGACAAGTTTATTGAGCAGACCAAGGATGTTTGGACCCACCTGGTCGACATCCGCAAGAGCTTCGAGCCGCGCGCCGAGGAGCTCGCCAAGAAGTACGCCCTGGCCCCCTACACCATGTTCATCGGCTCCGGCGCCCTGTGGGGCGAGACCATCCTGTTCTCGATGTGCATCCTCGAGGAGATGCAGTGGAAGCGCACCCGCTACATCACCTCGGCCGACTTCTTCCACGGCACCCTCGAGCTCGTGGAGCCCGGCGTCCCCGTGTTCCTGTTCATGGGTGAGGACGAGAACCGCAAGCTCGACGAGCGAGCCCGCGCGTTCCTGACCCGCGGCGTGACCGGCGACACCGACATCAACATCATCGACACCGCCGAGTTCGCGATCCCCGGCCTCGACGACGAGTTCCGCGTCATCGTGTCCCCGTGGATTCTGACGGTGCTCGTTACCGACCGCCTGGCTCGCTACTACGAGACGGTCACCAAGCACAACCTCAACTACCGTCGCTACTATCACCAGTTCGACTACTAAAGAAAACGGGTGCGGGAACGCGCCGGGCTATTGAGAGGAACACAGAATGAGACAGTACATCATCGCCAGCCATGCGCACTTCGCTACCGGCATCAAGGAGAGCGTCGAGCTGCTCTCGGGCGCTCGCGACAACGTCCACGATCTTTCGATGTTCGTCGATGACCGTATGGACGTGGCCGAGGAGGCCCAAAAACTGCTGGCAGGCATGGCTGCCGACGATGATGTCGTCGTGTGCACCGACCTCTTTGGCGGCAGCGTCAACAACGAGTTCACCAAGATCGTCCAGACGCGTCCCCGCACGTACCTCGTTACCAACATGAACCTTCCTCTGCTCATTCAGCTGCTGTTCTCTGACGAGTCGGCGCCGGTTGAAGAGACGATTCGCGCCATCGTCGCTGCGGACGATACGCGCGTGAAGTTTGTCAACGACCTGTTGGTCGATGACGACGAGGAAGAAGAGTTCTAATCCGCAGCACCTACTGACACGCCGTAAGACGGCACAAGACCTTTGGGGGGTCACATTATGATTCAGCTACTTCGCGTTGACCATCGCCTGCTTCATGGCCAGGTCGCGGTTTCTTGGGTCCAGGGCCTTGGCTCCAACTGCATCTTCTGCGTGGGCGATAAGGTCGCCAACGACCCGGTGTGGAAGACGACGCTCAAGATGGGCAAGCCTGCCGGCTGCAAGCTCGTCATCAAAGATATGGCGAATGCCATCGAGGCCATTAACTCGGGCGTGACTGACAAATACAAGATGATCATCTGCGTCGCCACTATCGCTGAGGCAAAGCAGCTTGTTGAGGGCTGCCCGCAGATCAAGTCGGTCAACCTGGGTAACACCAAGCCCAAGGACGAGAAGCGTCCCGATGCCCGTCAGGTCTCTCGTCAGATCTTCCTGACCGCGGCTGAGGAAGCCGATGTGCGCGAGATGCTAGATCGTGGCGTTGAGGTCGAGATTCGACCCCTGGCCGATGACCCCAAGGTTGACTGCGCCAGCGTGCTCTAGGCGTTCAATTTCGAAGAGCCTTCGGGTTCTTCGTAGTGTCCTATATGGAAAGGGGGATGTATGCTTACCCAAGCAATCCTCATCGGACTTATCGCCGCATTTGGTAAGTTCGACTGCCAGCTCGGTACGCTCTACGCGTTCCGCCCCATCGTCCTGTGCCCGCTCGTGGGCCTGGTGCTGGGGGACCTGCAGTCCGGTCTCGCAATCGGTGCGAGCCTGGAGTTGCTGTTCATGGGCTCGATCTCCATCGGCGCCTACGTGCCGCCTGATGAGACGATCGGCGGCGTGCTCGCCTGTGCCTTCGCTATCCAGCTGGGCCAGAGCACCGAGGCAGCCATCGCGCTCGCTATGCCCATCGCCACGC
This sequence comes from uncultured Collinsella sp., assembly GCA_958407445.1. Taxonomy (GTDB): domain Bacteria; phylum Actinomycetota; class Coriobacteriia; order Coriobacteriales; family Coriobacteriaceae; genus Collinsella. The sequence goes on along the minus strand of CATYIU010000010.1, from coordinate 285 downwards.
TGTGCCTTGCCATCAAGAACATCCTCAACGCCGCCCTGCCGATTTTGGTTGACCGCGCCGATGTTTTCTCTGCCCAGGGCAACCTTAAGGGCGTCTATGCGATGCACTTCCTGATCGGTTCCACCGGTATCATCATGGCGTTCCTGTTGTGCTCGCTGTCGTTCTATCTGGGTGCTGACGCTATCCAGCGCGTGCTCGACTTTATCCCCGACTTTGTCCTTGCTGGCTTTGGCGTTGCCGCCAACATCCTGCCTGCCATGGGCTTCGCCATGCTCGGCCGCCTGG
>CATYIU010000009.1:0-55449 GCA_958407445.1 uncultured Collinsella sp. | reverse complement strand
CGTAGCTCGAGACGGGCCCGGGCTGACAATTTCGACTGTAATGGACGTTCTTAAATGACTAGTCGATTAGGAGTATCATCATCTGCGCAAATAAGCACGGAAAAGCATATTAGAGATTGAGAGCGTATGGCTGATACCGCATCTAAGCACATTGACATGACTACCGGCTCGCTGTGGCGCAATATCCCCCTGTTCGCCTTCCCCGTCGCTGCCACGAGCATCCTAGAGCAGCTGTCGAACCTCATCGCCACGGTCATCATCGGTAACTTCTCGGGCGACCAGGGAACCCTCGCCATGGCGGCAGTCGGCTCCAACGTTCCGCTCACCAGCCTTATGATCAACCTGTTTATCGGCCTGTCGCTCGGATCCAATGTGGTCATCGCCAACGCCATCGGCCGCAACGACCAGAACATGGTCAAGCGCGCTGTCCATACCTCGATTCTTATGGCACTCGTGGGCTTTGTCGTCATCGCGCTGGGCGAGATCTTTGCCGAGCCCATGCTCGCCGCGCTCAACGTTCCCGCCGAAACCATGCCGCTCGCTTCGCTCTACCTACGCGTCTTTTTGCTCAGCATGCCCTCGATCTTGCTCTACAACTTTGAGGCCGCGATCTTCCGCTCCGTCGGCATCACCCGCATGCCGCTGCAGGCGCTTGCCGTGTCAACCGTCCTCAACATTGGCCTGGACCTCATCTTTGTCCCCGTACTCCACTGGGGCGTCGCGGGCGTCGCCATCGCCACCGCCATCGCCTACACCGTCAGCGCCGGCACGCTCTTTGTCCACCTGCTCAAGACCGACTCCGTCGTCCGCGTCACCCCGCGCGACTTAGGCTTAGACCCCGTCGCCCTCAAGCGCATCGTCAAGATCGGGCTGCCCGCCGGCATCCAAAGCGCTGTCTTTGCCGTCGCCAACATCATCATCCAGTCCGCCATCAACAGCTTGGGCACCGAGGTCATGGCGGCATCCAGTGCCGCCATGAGCCTAGAGTATGTGTGCTACAACCTGCTCAACAGCTTTAGCCAGGCCTGCACCACCTTTGTGGGACAAAACCACGGCGCTCGCCAGATCGACCGTTGCACCAAGACGCTCAAGGTCTGCCTGGTTGAAGGCGGCATCGTTGCCCTCACCACCATCGTCATCATCGTCGGTCTGGGACGCGAGATCCTGGCGCTGTTCAACAGCGATCCCAACATCGTCTCGATCGGCTATATCCGCGTGTGCTCGATCTTCCCGGCATACGCCTTTAGCATGTTCTACGAGAACATGTCCGGTTACCTGCGCGGCTTTGGCATCTCGCTCATGCCCGCCCTCATCACCATGATCTGCGTCTGCGGTATTCGCTTCTACTGGGTGTTCTGCGTGTTCCCGCACTTCCGCACCTTTGCGAACATCATGATGGTCTACCCCATCAGCCTGGGCACCACGGCGTTCTTTATGGTCGTGGCGGTATTGCTCTGTCACCCGGCACGCACCTACCGTCTGACGCAAGCCAAGACCGGGACGCGCTAGACACATCCAACAAGGTGACGCATCGGCAACTAGCTCACGATATGCGAGCTCATATAATCGATAAAGCGCCTCGTGGCGATAGGCATGGTGTCCCAGCTGCGCCAAGCCGCCACCACATCACGCGAGGGAGCGTGCACGATGGGGCGCACGCAGATATCGGCCTTCATGCCCTCGACCGTACGACGGTAGAGCATGCTCACGCCAAGGCCTTCCTCCACCATCGCCATAATGGTGTAGTCATCGGTGACCTCACTCGTCACATGCGGCGACAGCCCGTGCGCGGCAAAGGCATCGAGCACCAGACTCTGTTCGCCCTCATCCAGCAGCACAAACGGCTCGGACGCCAGGTCGGCGAGCGTCACCTTTTCCTTTGCCGTCAGCGGATGCGCGGTCGGCAGCAGCGCCACCAACTCGTCGTGATAGACCACGCGCTTCTGGAGCCCCGCGGTAAATCCGCGCGCCGTAAAGCAAAAGTCAACCACGCCATCGTGCACCCACTGGGCGTTGCGCGTGTAATCGCCCTGCTTGAGGGTAAAGTGCACGCCCGGGTGCAGGGCCCCAAAGTCGCGGATCACGCGCGGCAACACGGTACGGCTCACGTTGGTAAACGTCGCAATACGAATATCGGTCGAGGAGAGTCCCAGCAACTCCTGGCGCTTGCCCTCGAGCTCGGCCTCGGCAGTTACGATCTGGCGCAGATACGGCAGATACTGTTTACCGTCGCGCGTAAGCGAGACACCCTGTTTGCCGCGCTCGATAAGCGTGGTACCCAGCTCACGCTCGAGCGCCTTGACGGCCTGGCTCACCGCGCTTTGCGTATAGCCCAGCTCATCGGCTGCACCCTTCAGGCTGCCGCGATCGACCACCATACAAACAATCTGATACCGCGATGCCATCGTGCCTCCACGTCGATGTAGCCGTAAAACGTTTTGCCAGCGCTTTTTCTAGTAGCATTAGTATTTCTTAATCATACTGAAGATACATTCGCTTTACTACATCCATATCTGGGAGCAGAATCCTTTTTGCGAAACCGTTCTGTAACAAAAGGAGTCCCATGGATCGCAAAAAAGCAATCGCGCTCTCATTTTCCGTTCCCGTCGCATGGGGCTTTTCGTACCCCCTCATGAAGATCGGCATGGACAGCATGAACGCCACGAGCATTGTTGCGCTGCGCTGCATCATCGCCTTTGTGGCCTGCCTGCTGCTCTTCCACAAGCACGCGGTGCGCATCAACCGTGACCTGATGGTCCGCGCCGCCATCATCGGCGCCATCATGGCAACCGAAATCACCTGCATGTGTCTGGGCTCCAGCCTCACCTCCGCCTCCACCGCCGGCTTTTTGCAGAGCCTGACGGTCGTGATCGTGCCGTTTGCCAACGCGGCCCTGCTGCGTCGCGCCCCCGAGCGCAAGGTGCTCATCGGAACCGCCATCGTCACCTGCGGTATGCTGCTGCTCTCGGGCGCCGACTTTACCAGCCTGAATCCCGGCGCGATGGTCATGCTGCTCTCGGCCTTTATCTATGCCGGCCACATTATCATCGCCAAGCGCTTTGTCGAAGATGTCGACCCGCTGGCCCTGGGTGTTTGGCAGCTGGGCTTCGGTGGCCTGTTCTCGGGCATCGCCGCATGCACCTTTGGCGGTTTCACGCTCCCCAGCACGCCCAACGAGATCGTCGTTGTCGTTGCGCTCGCACTCATCTGCTCTGCCTACGGCTTTATCACCCAGACGCTCGTCCAGCCCCACGTACCTGCCGAGACCACCGGCTTCGCCTTCTCGCTCGAGCCGGTCTGCTCTGCCGTCTTCTCGTTCTTCCTGGTCGGCGAGGTCTTAAGCCCCATCGCCTTCTTTGGCGCCGCCCTTATCCTCACTGGCGTTATGGTGGCAACCGTCGAGCTTCCGCGCCTTCGCGCACATGAACAGGCTCGCATGGCAGGAGCGCCCGAGCGCGTCTCGTAGACCCCACTCTTCATGCAGCCGCGGCATAAAGGCAACCGGTGTGCCTTTACAATAGATGCCAACAGAGCATCTGCCATAAAGGAGCCGCATGGACACCGCGACCCGCAACCGCAACATAGCAACTTGGTTGGGCGATGCGCCGCAGCCGGTACGTGACACTACGAACCAGCTGCTCGAGCGCATCGCCCTTTTGCGTGCCGAGCAAACCATCTACCCGGCACAAGACGACATCCTCAATGCCCTCGTCTACACGCCGGCAGACCAAGCCAAAGTTGTCATCTTGGGTCAAGACCCCTATCACGGACCCAACCAGGCCATGGGGCTTTCGTTCTCGGTCCCCGCGACGCAAACCAAGCTGCCGCCGAGCCTGCGCAACATCTATAAGGAGCTCAATGCCGACCTGGGCTGCCCCGTTCCCGCCACGGGAGATCTAACGCCATGGGCACAGCAGGGCGTATTGCTCCTCAACACTACGCTCACAGTGCGCGAGCATGCCGCGAACTCGCACGCCAAGCTGGGCTGGAGCGCGCTCACCGACTACGTTATCGAACGCTGCTGTCAGCTGCCCCAGCCGGTCGTCTTTTTGGCATGGGGCCGCTTTGCCCAGCAGATGGTTGAGGGCAAGCTCGCCGCGACCGGCGCGGGCAAGGCAAGCGGCAAGTTCTGTCTGGCCTCCACGCATCCCTCGCCACTTTCGGCCAACCGTGCCACGGCAGAACTCCCCGCTTTTATGGGGTCGCGCCCCTTCTCGGCAGCCAATCGGCTACTCGAACAGCACGGCTCGACCCCCGTCAACTGGACTTGCCTCGGCTAAAAATCGATACATAAAAAACGCGCCCGACGGCTTTCCATCGGGCGCGTTTCCTATTCGGGCCAAATAAATTGTGTACGGCCGGCCTCGCCGCCATCGATCAGCAGGCTCTGCCCGGTCATAAACCGGTTGGTCACGCCCACAAAGTAGATCCACTCGGCGATCTCTTGGGCGGTGGCCCAGCGCTTAAGCGGCGTGAGCTCCATAATCTGGTTCCACAGGCGCTCGTCTTCCATCACGCAACGGTTGAGCGGCGTGATAACGCCGCCCGGGTCCACGCTGTTGGCGATGGCCTGCGGCGCCAGGCGGTTTGCAAGGTTCTTGGTGTAGGCAATAACGCCACCCTTGCTGGCAGCATAGGCGGGAAACTCCGATCCCGTATGTCCGCTCGCCGACCCCACATTGACCACGGATTGGATAGCAGGCGCTGGCTTGGCGGCAAGCCCCTCTCCCACAAAGGCGTAGCGCTCGGTCACGTTGATGGTGCCACGCAGGTTGGCGGCAATGTCATCGGCCGAATCCTGTACACCGGCAACGTTCACGATTACCTGAGGCTCAAGGTCGCCTGGAAACGAGTTAGGCTCGCGTACATCAACGATCAGATGGCGGTAGCGCTCGTGCTCGACCGCCGTCGGCAGCAGGTCAAAGCCCACGACCTCGTGGCCCTCGTCCAAAAAGCGCTGCACGCACGCGGCTCCGATACCGCCCGAAGCGCCCGTGATCAAAACCCGCATACTTGCCCCTTAGGCGGTTGCGTGGCGCTCGAGGTACTCGGCGCCCACATTCTCACGCTCCCAGCCACGCACGACCTTGTAGCCCACGGGGCTCAGGAAGACCTCGCACAGCAGCTCGGCAACAGCGCCGGTCAGCGAGCACATAAGGACCTGCACCCAGGTCCAACCAAAGAACGTGTGGCTCACCACAATGGCAAAGACCAAGTTGTCGATAAACTGGCCAACACCCGTGGACACATAAGAGCGGAAGGCAAAGCTCGCAAAGTTATTCTTTTTGAGCATACGACCGAGCGACTGGTTGAGTGTGGAGTTAACCACGGCAGAAACGAGCATTGCCAGCGAAGAGCCCAGCACCACGTACCAGGTGCCGCCGATGGTGGCGTTAAGGGCGGTGTTGACCTCGATCATACCCGTGTCGTAGTAGGCGCCCCACATGCCGGGCGTGAGCGAGCATGCCCAAAAACACAGACTCACGGCCAGATTGACCAGCAGCGCGAGGATAGAGATTTTGATGGATGCCTTGGCGCCAAAGCGCTTGCAGATCATGTCCTGGCACAAAAACGAAACCCAGCTCACCACAAAGCCGCAATCGAGTGCCAGATACGGCAGGCTGATAAGCTCTTTGTTGGCCAGCAGGTTCATCATGATGACACTCACGAAAAACAGCGAAACCGTTGCCGCGGGAATGCTCCGCAACAGGACCTTGTAGTCCTCCATGACCTTCTTGATCATTATGTACTCCTTTGGTTTTAGGTTTAACGAGCAGGATATCGGACCCGAACTGCTCGGACGTCACGGTCTTGAGACGACGATGGGTATAATAGCCGCTCACACGGCATCAGGCAAGCAAACGGCGCGGCAGCCCCACAGGGCCACCGCGCCGATGCATTAAAAGGCTACGTTGCCAAACTCCGACAGGATAAGATCGGGGTTGTGATCGGTTGCCCAATCCACGTTCCACGGGCTCGTGAACAGCAGCAGCTTACCGCCGCGCATGTCCTCGACGCGCAGCGTGTCACGCGTGAGCGAAAGGCCCGGGATATCAATGGTATCGGGGTCGTTCTGAATCCAGCGGATGTCCGTATAGGGCAGCGGCTGGCGACGGACCTCAACACGATACTCGGCCTTGAGGCGGCGCTCGAGTACCTCAAACTGCAGCACACCGACCACGCCCACGATAACGCTCTCCATGCCGGCACCCAGCTCGCGGAAGATCTGGATGGCACCCTCCTGGGCAAGCTCCTCCATACCCTTGACGAACTGCTTGCGCTTGAGCGTGTCGACCTGCGTAATGCGAGCGAACATCTCGGGGGCAAACGTCGGGATCTGCGGATACTGCACGTGGCGCTTGCCGGAGCACACGGTGTCGCCGATGCTAAAGATACCCGGGTCGAACAGGCCCACGATATCGCCCGCGTACGCCTCGTCCACGATGGCGCGGTCATCGGCCATCATCGACGTGCCCGTTGCAAGCTTGAGTTTACGGTTGCCCTGCACGTGGAAGGCGTCCATGCCACGCTCGAACTTGCCCGAGCAAATGCGCACAAAGGCGATACGGTCTCGGTGGTTCTTGTCCATATTGGCCTGGATCTTAAACACAAAGCCGCTAAAGTCGTCGCGGCAGGGATCGACCGGCTCACTGGTGAGCGTATCGGTATAGGCGCGCGGCGTCGGGGCCAGGCGCAGGAACTCCTTGAGGAAGGGCTCCACACCAAAGTTGGTGAGCGCCGAGCCAAAGAACGCCGGGCTCAGCTTGCCGCAGGCCACAGCATCCAAGTCGAGCTCGTCGCCGGCGCCATCGAGCAGCTCGATGTCGTCCATCAGGTTCTTGTGGTTCTCCTCGCCGATGAGCTCGTCCATGGAAGGATCGCCCAGCTCGGCCTCGACCTCGGCGACCTTCTTGGTGGCGTTGGCGTGACCGTCGCCCTCAAAGGCAATGACGCGACGGGTCTGACGGTCGAACACGCCGCGGAAGTTGCGACCACTGCCGATCGGCCAGTTCATGGGATACGTATTGATACCCAGGACGTTCTCGATCTCTTCCATGAGCTCAAACGGATCGCGAGCCTCGTGGTCGAGCTTATTCACAAAGGTGAAGATGGGAATGTGGCGCAGCGTACAGACCTTAAAGAGCTTTTTGGTCTGGGCCTCGACGCCCTTAGCGCCGTCGATGACCATGACTGCGGCGTCGGCGGCCATAAGGGTACGGTAGGTATCCTCCGAGAAGTCCTGGTGGCCGGGGGTATCGAGGATGTTGACGCAGGCGCCATTATAGGTGAACTGCAGCACCGAGGAGGTAACGGAAATGCCGCGCTCCTTCTCGATGTCCATCCAGTCCGAGACGGCGTGCTTGGCCGAGCTCTTGCCCTTGACCGAACCGGCAGTCTGGATGCTGCCGGTATAGAGCAGCAGCTTCTCGGTAAGCGTGGTCTTACCGGCGTCCGGGTGGCTGATGATCGCGAATGTGCGGCGCGACGAGATTTCATCCGACAGGCTTGCCATGCGGATCCTTTCTTGCATTGAGTGCATTACGTCGATGTAACCGCACTATTGTAGCCGCGAAATCCCGCTCTAGGGCGCCTATCAGGACAAATTCATCAGTCAGAACGTGAACGGCTAGTTATCGGAAGTATTCTGCAGCAGACTGTCTCAATCTGTAACAGAAGGCGACCCAAAACGGATCCAGGTGTTACAGATTGAGACAAACAAACTTGCCCGCCGACACAATCTCAATCTGTAACACCTAGCCGCCCAAATTGGGTCTAGCTGTTACAAATCGAGATAAACGGAAAGGCAGGCAGCCAATGTCTCGTTCTGTAACATCTAGCCGCGCAAATCGACTCTTACTGTTACAGATTGAGACAAATAGGCAGGCGGGCAAATAACATCTCAATCTGTAACAGCAGGCGACCCAAAACGGACCCAGGTGTTACAGATTGAGATGGTTTTGGAGCAAGCGCGGCACTGGCGGGCTATTCCACATTTAGCTCTTGCATAACTGTGCATAGTGTATATATACTGTGCTTACCGGTTATATACACGTGTAGCCCAACAGCTAAGGAGCCGCTGTGGACATTATCCTATCCAATTCGAGCGACAAGCCAATCTACGAGCAAATAACCTCACAGGTCAAAGACCAGATCCTTTCGGGCGCACTCGCCGCGGGAGCCAAACTCCCCAGCATCCGTGCACTCGCGAGCGATCTTGGCGTGAGTGTCATCACCACCAAGCGCGCCTACGCCGACCTGGAGCAACTCGGCTTTATCCGCACCGTGCAGGGCAAGGGCTGTTTTGTCGCCGAGGGCAACCAGGAGCTCTTGCGCGAAAACCAGCTCTGCCATATCGAAGAGCTACTTGCGAAAGCGGCAAGCCAAGCCGAAGCCTTGGGCGTCACGCGCGACAAGCTGCACGAAATGCTCGACCTCGTAGCCCCCGAAACCATGCAGTAGCCATCTGCAAGAAAGGCTATACCATGCAAAAGTTGCTAGAACTCAAAGATATCTCACGCCGTGTGAGCGACCGCTTTTCACTGCGCGACGTCACGCTTGCCGTGGAGCCTGGCCAGATCGTTGGCTTTGTGGGCGCAAATGGCGCCGGCAAAACCACGACCATTCGCGCCGCGCTTGGGCTTATAAAGCTCGATGCCGGCGAGGTGCACCTGTTTGGGCAGCACTGCGGCGCCGACGTGCCCGGTGAAGCGCAGCGTTGTCTGCGCACTCGCGTCGGCCTCGTGCTGGACACATGCCCCTTCCCTTCCACGCTTAAGGTGGCCGAAGTCGAGGCACTCGTAAGTCCAGCGTACCCCACCTGGAGCCATGGCACCTTTGCCAACCTCATCAGCCGATTTAGCCTCGATCCCAAGACAAAGGTCAAGGACCTCTCCCGCGGCATGGGCATGAAGCTGCAGCTTGCCTGCGCGCTCAGCCACAATGCCGAGCTGCTCGTTTTGGACGAAGCCACCGCGGGCCTCGATCCCATGGCACGCGAGGAGCTGCTCGATGAGCTGCTTGCCTTTGTCGCCGACAGCCAGCACAGCGTGCTGCTCTCAAGCCACATTACATCCGACCTCGATCGCGCTGCCGACCGCGTCATCTGCATCGATAACGGCTCGATTGTGTTTGACCTGCCGCGCGAGGACATTACCGACCGCGCCGGCATCGCCCATTGCACTCAAGCGCAGGCCGCAGAGCTTATGGCTTGCGTCGAAGGCGCCCGCGCCGCCCACCACGCCTACAGCGTGGACGTGCTCGTGCCCAACCGTCGCGAAACGCTCGAGGCCTTTCCCGAGATTCCCTGCGATCGGGCAACCATTGATGACTACCTGCGCCTCACGCTGAAAGGGGCTTCGAAATGAAACGCGCCTTTATGTCCGAGCTCGCCATCGTTCGCACGCTCATCCCGAGCATCGCGGGCGTCGGCCTGTTCATATTCGTTGTGCTGACGCTCGCCAACACGTCGGGTGGCGGCTCCGGCATGAGCGCCGGCGCCTGCGCGGTCAGTGCCATGTCGCCCATCGTGGTCATGAACTCGCTGGCCGGCTACGACAATCAAAACGGATGGGAGCGCTATCGGGCAACGCTGCCCATCTCGCGCAAAGACATCATCTGTGCACGCTACCTGAGCATCATTGTCTTCTCGGCCGTCATGGCGTGCGCCGCCGCGCTTCTGAGCATCGTCTCCATCCCGCTCTTCAACAGCGCAGGTATCCCCTCGACGGGACAGATCGTCTTTGAGACCACAATAGCCTCCGCCGCATCGATGCTCATCTCCCTCATGATGGTGTTTTTGGCACAGCCGCTGTTCTTCCGATTTGGACGCATGGAGGCGCTGCGCTTTTCCGTCGGCCTGTTTGCCCTGCTCGGATGCCTTGCCATGGCCACGCTGAGCTCCTCCAACCCCATCAGCAACTGGCTCATGTCGATTGCCGGGGCGAATCCCGATCCCGCCGTCCTCGGCTGCCTGTGTGCAGGAATCGCGGTATTGGCCCTCGTGCTATGTGCACTTAGCTGCATCGTCAGCACCAAGGTCTACCGGGCACGCGACCTGTAGGCAAGCGCGGTATCATTGGGCATGCACCGCAGATCTGGCGCGGTCTTTTATGAGGAGGCGCTCAACCCGTGTCGTGGGTTACAGCAGCATTTTGGAAATAACGACCCGTCAGGGGCACAAGCTCAACCTGAAAACCCTCACACTGGACTCGAGATGCCCGTATTGACCGTGCGCCACCGCGCTACTTGCGCAGCGGCTTGGGCAGCGGAATGCCCGCTGCGATAGCAGCAGCGATGATCATGCAGACGATGCCCTTGAGCGGGAAGCACATGAGCAGCAAGCCCACGACCATGACGGGCTGACGCATGACGGCGCCCATCGTCGAGGCGGTGCAGACGGCGACGCAAAAGACCGGATCTGCGCCGGTGAGGATGGCAAGGCCGTAGCCCAGGCTTACGCCCGAGAAGATAACCGGGAAGAAGTGGCCGCCGCGCCAACCAAGGTTGATGAGGGCAGGCGTCAGCATGGCCTTAACAAGACCGGTCGCGATAAGCACGCCGGCGGGAACGGTCAGATAGGTTTCCATGAGCACATCGGCCTGGGTCTCGCCGGCAAACATGGTGTAGGGCAGGACCGTACCGCAGATGGCGAGCGCCAGACCGGCTAGCATGGCCTTGACGACAGGACGCTCCCCTATTGCATGGGACAGCGCCTCGCTTGCATGCTCGGAGACAAAGTACAGCCAACCGCATACGGTGCCAACCAACGCCAGCGGAATGAGCCAGACAAGTTCCAGGTTGCCCACCTCAGCGGACTCGAACCTGGGCATGCCCATGCCGCCGCCCACAAGCTGGCCAAGCAGCAGATAAGTGCCCAGACCGCCGGCAATCGCAATGCCGTAGACCACGGTCTTTTGCGTCTTGGGCAGCTTGATGGTGATCTCGCCGGATGCGGACTCATCGTCGGCGCCTTCGCCCTGGCCGTCGGCACTACCGGCGAGCGGCGCCACAAAGCCAAAGACGGGCGCGGTAAAGAGCGCCGTCAGCGCGGCCTGGGTACCCAACAGCGTGAGCTCCCTAAACTCGGCTCCAAAGCGGCGCATGCGGTCGCCGACCCAGCTGCATAGGCCCGCGATAACGCCGGTCAGGCCGGCTTCCGGTCCAATACTTCCGCCAAACAGCAGCGGCAGCAATGCCGCGAGCGAAAGCTTGCCCAGATTGTCATACGGGTAGCGTCCGTCTTGTTTGACCTTGGCCATCACCTGGTTGAGGTCGTCGGTCTTGGTACCCGTAAGCTTTTCATACAGACCGATCAGCAGGCCGCCCAGCAAGCAGACGAAAAACGGGTACGGCAGAAAGCCAAACGGGCCGCTGGCGAACTCGGGCGAAGCAACGCCCAGCGCGTGCGGAATCTCGGTCCATAGATAGTCGATACCGTGCTCCATCGCAAAAAAGAACAGCCAGACCGCGGCGCCCGCAAACGCACCGGTCACAGCCACGCTCACTAAAAACAGCGCACGGTTTTTGGGTTTTGCCAGGTTATCCATCGGGACCTCCCGTTGGTCAAAAGCGACAAAGATAACTTTTATTGTAAGACGGGCGCAGCGCGGGCGGGCCAACCATCTGCGCTGCGAACCGCGCCGTTGGGCGCCGCACGCGCGCTAAGCCTAAGACTTAACTGCCGATAATCGAGGCGATCTGGCGCAGGTCATCGGCAAAGTAGATGCCTTGCTGGCGCTGCGGACTCGATAGGCCCTTATCGATCATGTGCTCGAGCAGCGACTTGAGGTCGTTATAGTAACCGTCTAAGTTGTACAGAATGCACGGCGCGCTCAGATGTCCCAGCGACACGGCAGACATGACCTCGGCAATTTCCTCGAGCGTGCCCGTACCGCCCGGAAAGGCGATGAATGCATCGCCGAGCCCGATCATCTTGGCCTTGCGCTCGGCCATGTCGCTCGTCACGATAAGGTCGTCGATACCATCGTGCTGATACTCCGCCTCGATAAAAAAGCTTGGCTCCACGCCGGTCACGTGTCCGCCGGCATCGAGCACGCTATCGGCAAGCGCGCCCATCAGGCCCGACTTGGACCCGCCGTACACAAGCGCGTGTCCGTTGGCGCCGATCCAGTTGCCCAGCTCCTGCACCGCAGGCAGAAACGCCGGGTCGTTACCGACGCTGGCGCCCAGATATACCGTGATATTCATATTTTGTCCCCCTCATCGTGACGCGCGGCACCCGCTCTAGCGTTGACGCCGGCGATATTCGCGCACGCGGCGCGACAAGTCGGCGAGCTCATCGCGGTCGAGCTCTTCCAAATGCTCAAGATCGTCCATAAAGCGCGCCATGGTGTCCTTTTGGCGCATCTTGATGAGCGTATTGCAGTAGCTCACCGCCACACCCGTGAGCATGGCAATGTAGAAGATACTGATGATGCTCAGGACGACGGTGATAGCGCGGGCGACCGGTGTTTCGGCCGGGATATCGCCAAAGCCGATCGTCGATACGGTCTCAAAGCTAAACCAGAGGCCATCGCCAAACGTAAGGGTCGTGGGCTCGGACAGCCAGACGGCCGTCGAGCACAGCAGGTAGAAGACAAGAAACAGGCCCGTGATGCGCGCAAAGCCAGCCTGGCGCAGCACGTCGGCAAGCGTCCTCAACTTGTCCATCGCGACCCCTTTTCCAGACGCCCAATCACATTCGCTCGGTATTGTCCCACGCCTCCCCCGCAAACGGAACCAGTCATTGGGGACGTTCTTGTTTGACTAGTCATTTAAGAACGTCCCCAATGACTACCCAACCGGCAGTTAGGGACTGTCCCAACTGCCGGGCGGGACCGTTTAGCGGTGCGGCTGCCGACTAGGCAGGCTGAGCTGGTATCCTTGTGTGATACTGTCTCGACTCGATAGGATTTCATGTGAGACCTTCTGCCGTCCTTCGCTTAGCCCTACGTCGCACCCTGGCTGTCGCGCTTGCCGCACTCGCCATACTGAGCACCATCATGCCCGCCCCCGCCTTTGCCGCCGACTCCGACCAGCAGGTCAAGACAGTCCGCGTTGGCTGGCTCGTCAACAACAAAGGCTTCCAGGAAGGCATGCCGGGCGAGCGACTCTCGGGGTGGGGCTACGAGTACCTCCAGACCCTCTCGTATTACACAAAGGGCTGGCAATACGAATACGTTAGCGGCACCTTCTCCGAGCTTATGGACATGCTCGAAGCAGGCGAAATCGACCTCATGCCCAACATCTCGTATTCGGCAGAACGCGAGCAGAAGCTGCTCTTTTCCTCGAACCCCGAGGGCACCGAGCGCTACTACATCTACGCCAGGCCCGACCGCGACGACCTGGCCAAGGGTGACCCCCAGGCGCTCCAAGGCCTCACCATCGGCTGCAACTCTGGCGTTATGCAAACTATCGTCGGCCAGCAGTGGCTCGCCGACGAAGGCGTTACCTGCACCTATAAAGAAATCGACACCGGCAGTGCCCTCTTTGAGGCGCTTGCAGACGGCGAGGTCGACGCCGTCATCATGAACGACACCATTTCGTCGCCCGATGCGTCACCCATGTTCTACGTAGGCTCGAGCGACTACTATTTTGCCGTTCCCAAAAGCCGCCCTGATCTGATGAACGACATCAACGCCGCCATGACGACCATCGCCCGCGATAACCCGCGCTATAACGAGGAAGTCAAATCGAGTTACTCGACCCAAAACAGTGGCTCGTCATCGCTCACCGGCCCCGAGACCACCTGGCTCAAAGAAAACGGCAATACCATCACGATCGGCTATCTTAAAAACCAACTTCCCTACTGTACGCAAAATGACGACGGCGAGATGGAAGGGTCGCTCGCCTCGCTTGCAACGACGTTGCACGACAAGTTTGGCATTACGGTCAAAACAATCGCACTCTCGAGCAACAAACAAATGATCAAAGCCCTTTCCAACGGGACCATCGATGTCGCCCTGCCGTTGTTTCGCGACTACTGGCTCGCCGAGCAGACAGGGGTCATCCAGTCAAACTCGATGGGAACGGTTTCGCTGACCGCCATTCACAGTGGCAAAAACCTGAACAGCGACCTTAAGAACATCGCTTGTACAAAGAGCACAATCGTTAACCGTTTTGAGCTCGAAAGTCTCTTTCCGAACGCAACGGTAACCGAGTATTCGAATGACGGCGAGGTGCTCAAAGCCCTCGATGAGGGGAAGGCACGTTGCATCATTGTCCCCAGCACGCGCCTGGATACTCTCCGCGACATCTACGACATCGAGGATTTCGAAACACAGGAACTCACCAACACGGCGCAGCTATCGTGTTTAATTTCGCGCGGCAAGCCCGAGCTGCTGGGAATCATCAATAAGGGCATCGTCAATGCAGGTGAATCGCTCTCTGCAAACAGCTATTTCCCCACATCGTACTCGGCGCAAGAATCGGATGCGTTCCGACTTCTCTACCGCAACCGCATCGTCATTGCGGCAGTCGTCATTTGCATTTTGCTCACCGGCATCGTCATCCTTGTCTGGTCGCTTTACCGCGCACAGGAGGAACGGCAGAAAGCCGATGCCGCCAACGCCGCCAAAACCGCTTTCCTCACGCGCATGAGCCACGACATCCGCACGCCGCTCAACGGCATCCTGGGCCTTATCGAAATTGAGGAATTGAGAGAAGGCGACATGCAGGTCGCCCGCGAAAGCCGCGCCAAGGCGCGCGTTGCCGCCAATCACCTGCTGTCACTGATTAACGACATCCTCGAGATGGGCAGGATCGAGGAGCGCAAAGTGACGCTCGAGCACGAATCATTCAACCTTAAAGAGCTGTGCGACAATGCGCTCGTACTGTGCAAGCTCCGCGCATCGGACCGCGGCATAACCATGCTCGGCACCAGCGAGCCCTACGCTGTCGACCAATATATGATCGGCAGCCCCACCCATATTCGGCAGATCCTTGTCAACCTGCTCGACAACAG
This sequence comes from uncultured Collinsella sp., assembly GCA_958407445.1. Taxonomy (GTDB): domain Bacteria; phylum Actinomycetota; class Coriobacteriia; order Coriobacteriales; family Coriobacteriaceae; genus Collinsella. The sequence continues at coordinate 40,487 of CATYIU010000009.1, read as the reverse complement.
CATCAAGTACAACAAGCACGGAGGCACCGTCACGTTCTCATCGACCATCAAACCGGTCGACGACGAGCACGCCGTGTTTTGCTTTAGCGTCTCGGATACCGGCATTGGTATGACATCCGAGTTTTTGGCACACATTTACGAGCCGTTTGCCCAGGAAGGCGACGATGCGCGCAGCAAGTTCCAAGGAACCGGCATTGGCATGTCTATCGTCAAATCGCTCATCGATATGATGGGCGGCACGATTGAGATTTCGAGTGAGGTTGGCGTGGGGAGTACGTTTGACGTCCGGATTCCGCTCGATATCGACAAGAACCCTCAGATAAAAGAATGTGCAGACACGCAGGTAAGCAGCTGCTCACTCGCCGGCATGAACGTCCTTTTGGCAGAAGATAACGAACTCAATGCCGAGATTGCCCAAGCCCTGCTCGAAAGCGAAGGCATCGTCGTGACTCGCGCCGCCGACGGCAACGAAACGGTCGATCTATATGTTGGTCGTCCCGCCGGCAGCTTCGATGCAATCCTGATGGACATCATGATGCCGGGCATGGACGGCTACGAGGCAACCCGGGCGATCCGCCTGAGCGAAAAGGCCGATGCGGCCGACATCCCCATTATCGCGCTCACCGCCAACGCCTTTGCCGAAGACGCCAAGGCGGCACACGACGCCGGCATGAACGCCCATCTGCCCAAACCGCTCGACTTTAGCAAGCTCAAAAACATACTCGCCTGTATCAAGAAAAATGGGGCTGTTTCGCTATAGTTTGTGCTCAACCACCATGCGCAGTAGAAAGGAAGCCAACGATGTTTAGGCCCTTACGTCGAAAGAAACGCGCCATCACCGACGAGAAAGCGCGCGAACTGCTCGCTACCTGCAAGCGCGGCGTCTTTGCCGTCAACGGCGATGATGGCTACCCCTATGCCATTCCCGTCAACTACTTCTTTGACGCCGAGCACGACAAGATTTATTTCCATGGCGCCAAGGCTGGCCACAAGGTCGATTCACTCAAGCATGATGATAAAGTCTGCTTTACCGTTTACGGCAACGAGTGGTACAAGGACGGCGACTGGGCTCCCTACGTTATGAGTACCGTTGTCTTTGGTCGTTGTCGCCTGGTAGATGAAGCGCCCGCGTTTATCGAGGACAAAGTCCGTCAGCTCGCGCTTAAGTACTACCCTTCTGCCGAAGAAGTCGAGGAGGAGATCGCCAAAGACATAAAGGGCGTCCAACTCTACGAGATTTCGATTGAACATCTTTGCGGCAAGCAGATTCATGAAAAGTAGCGAATGCGGAAAACGCGCTCGCTACCCTCTGCGCCCCATGTGCCCACGCATTTTGACGGCGTGGGCACATGGGGCAGCACTCGAATCGAGCGCCCCCTATACCCCAAAAACGTAGCGGTCCAGGCGCTCACACGCCTCCTTTACCCGCGAAAGCGGCAGTGCCAGATTCACGCGGATGTGACAGGGCCCGTGGAACGGGCGGCCGTCCTGATACCCCACGCCCACGCGCGCCCCCTCGTCGAGCAGCCACTGAATATCGCGGCCATGCTCGAGGCACCACTCGGTGCAGTCCAGAAACACCATGTACGTGCCCTGCGGACGCGAATAGCCCACGCCCTCAAAATGCTCGTCCACGTAATCGCAGAAGTAGTCAATGTTGCCCTGGATGACCTGATTGAGCTCATCGACCCACTCGTAGCCCTGCGGCTGGTAGGCGCCGATAAGCGCGTGCATCGAAAGGACGTTCATCTCGTTGTAGTGAGTCTTGTTGGACACGGCGCACACGCGGTCGCGCAGCGTCTCGTTATAGATGATGTGGTAGCTGCCGACCAGGCCCGCCAGGTTAAACGTCTTGCTCGGCGCATAGAGGGCGACCGTGCGCATGCGGGCATCCTCGCTCACCGACTGCGTCGGGATGTGCTTATGACCGGGCATGATGATGTCGGACCAGATCTCGTCCGAGATCACCACGCAATCGTGCTGACGATAGATATCCATGGCGCGCTCGATCTCGCCGCGCTCCCATACGCGGCCGCAAGGGTTGTGCGGTGAGCAGAACACCGCAGCATGGATGTGGTTTTGGGCGAGCTTGCGCCCCATGTCCTCAAAGTCCATGCGCCACACGCCCTGATCGTCGAGCTTAAGCGGGCTATGGACAATGCGATAGCCCGCAGCCTCGATGGACTTGGTAAAACCGATGTAGGTGGGGCTGTGGACCAGCACCGCATCGCCCGGCTGGACATACGCGCGCAGGGTCGACACGACGCCGCCCAGCACGCCGTTCTCGTAGCCGATATGCTCCGGGAGCAGGCCCTCGACGCCATTACGGCGGCTCTGCCATTCGATGATGCGGTCGAAGTACTCGGGGCGAGGATCGAAATAGCCAAACATGGGATGCTGGGCGCGCTGAATGATGTGCTCCTGGACCGTGGGCACCGTGGCAAAGTTCATGTCCGCCACCCACATGGGGATGCGGTCGAAGCCCTCGTCGGGCGCGTTCGGAGCCATGCCGGGGATTTCACCCCAGGAGTCAACGGCGATGGCGTCCATGCCGTGGCGGTCGATAAGCGAAGTAAAGTCGTATTTCATGCTGAGCTCCCGTGCAAAGCGGATTGTTTTGGTAGGCGTTATTGTCCACCAGCGTGGGCGATTTTGTCATGAGGGTTTGGCGTTGAATTTGGCGGGCGCCGGCGAATGGCCGGCTAGTCCCGCGCGTCGTTGACGGCGATTACCGTCAACCTGGTTCCATCAACCGTAAAGGATATGTCGAGCCCAGCGTAAGCCAGATGGTAGACGCGGTTTGGCTCGTGTTTGCTACCCGCGCGGCGAGGATCTTGACGAAGGACCTCTATCAAGCCGGGGAGCTTTGCGGGCGGAATCATATCCTGCAGCGCTTGCGGGAACTCGATATCGAGCTCTTGCCACGGAGCATCCTCAATCCAGCCGCCGGTCGCATCCGGGTGGCAGTCCGCAAACGGAATGTAGGGCTTAATGTCGTAGATGGGCGTGCCGTCGCGCAGATCGGCCCCTAGCACATGGATGATTGGGCCATCGTCGGTAAGCTCGACATGATCGAGTTTGACGCAGGTAAGCCCAATGGGATTAGGGCGAAACGGGCTGCGCGTGGCAAACACGCCCACGCGCTCGGCTCCACCCAGGCGCGGCGGGCGCACGGTTTTCGACCATTTTGCGTTGGTGCCGGACCTGTCCTGTGTTTTAGCGTCGACGGCAATATCTTTAGCCGTGCCGCCAGGCGTGCCGTTTTCGAAGCGCCAGAGCAGCCATAGGTGAGAGAAGGAGTCCAGGCCCTCAACCGCTGCATTGGAGGTAAATTCCGGCTCAAAAACGATGCGTCCCTGCAGATGGGGCGCCAAAAAACTGTTGCGCGGAATGCCGAACTTCTGCGGCAGGTCGGTATGTATGCGTGCAATAGGTTCCATGCCGGTCATTGTACGGCACAGGCGCGCGGGGCGCAGGCTGCGATTCTCTCTCATCGTCATCTGCATGCAACCAACGGTTGCTTGGAAGGACATCGGCTGCCGCGTATGCTTAAGCCAACAAGCACCAGAAAGGAGCCGTCATGGCCTTTGCAGAAAAACTCATCGCCGTCCGCCGCGCCAACAACCTTACCCAAGAGCAGCTCGCCGCCAAGCTCTACGTCACGCGCCAAGCCGTGAGCCGTTGGGAGCGCGGCGAAGTCACCCCGGGCATCGACATGATGAAGCTCATTGCCGCTGTTACCGGAGAGCCGCTGTCGCACCTGCTCGAAATGCCCGAGCACTATTGTCAGAGCTGCGGCATGGTGCTCATGCCCGACGACTGCGGCACCGATGCCGCGGGCGCCACGACCGACCATTACTGCAAGTGGTGCTACGACCGCGGCAAGTACACCTACGACACCACAATGGAAGCAATGATCGAGGATTGTGCCCCGCGCCTGGCACAAAACACCGGCATGTCGCTCGATGAAGCCGTCTCGCTCATGGGCGCCGTGCTGCCGCAACTGGAGCGCTGGCGCTCCGTGCAAGAAAACGAGGAGCGCTACGGTGCCGAGGCGCGAGCGCGCTATGGCGACGAGGCGATCGACGCCGCAAACGAAGCACTGCTGGATATGGATCCCGAGACATGGAACGACATGAAGGAACTTGAACGCGCTATTCTGGGCCAGCTCTCGATTGCCATGGGCGACGGCGATCCAAAGAGTAACGAAGCCCGCAAGCTTGTCGCAATGCACCGCCGATGGATTGGCCTTAACTGGGGACACGAGCCCCAGGACGAAGCATACCTGGGCCTCGCCAATGGTTATCTTGCCGACCAGCGCTTTGTTGACTACTACGACAAGCCCTGCGGCACCGGAGCCACGGCGTTTCTGGTACAGGCGATCGAGTCGTCGTTGACGCGTGCATAGACCGCGGCGGCTTTGGGTATTTCAATCGAAACCTCAACCGATTGGAGGCCCATGGCTACTGATCACGAGCTCGCACTCTACGTTATGACCGGCTGCCCGTATTGCATAAAGGTCAAGCGCTTTTTGGCCGATAACGGCGTGACCATCCCCGAGCGCAATATCTCGACCGACCCCGATGCCGAGCAGACACTCATCGCCGTCGGCGGAAAGCGCCAGGTTCCCTGCCTGTTCATCGACGGTAAACCGCTCTACGAGTCGAGCGACATCATCGCGTGGGTGCAGAAGAACCTGCTCTAGCACGCGCACTGCGGCCAGTTCGCGCCAACCGAGCCGAACCCATACGAACCAAACATGTACGCCAGCATCCAAAGTCGACATTTTCCGACATCTTTGGATGCTGACGTACAGCTTTTCAATTTAGTCATTGGGGACGTTCTTGAATGACTAGTCGTTAAAGAACGTCCCCAACGACTAGTAGCCACAAAAGCGGGCAACAGGCGCAAGCGGCTGCTCGCGAAAGACGCGCTCGACAGCAGCGCGGTATTCATCGACCTTTTTGGTCTTGCGAACGAGCTTGTGAACGGTCGCGGGATCGGCGAAGGCGCATTTGGCGTAGAACCACCACTCCTTCATGCGAAAGACCGCGTTGCCCCCAATCTCGTCCGCATAGGCCGCAAACAGCATGTCGTGGAAGCGCTGCAGCTCAGCGGCCGTGGCAGCAGGGCCGCCCTTAACCATGCGAGCCAGCGCGGGGTTCGCGAGCAAGCCGCGCCCCAACATTACGTGGCGTGTTCCGGGATAGGCCCCCACCAGCGCATCCATGTCCTCAAGATCAAAGATGTCGCCGTTATAGGCCACGGGAAACGGCGCCCGCTCCAACGTCTCGCCGTAAAACTCTTTACGCGGCGAGCCCGTATAACGGTCCTTTTGCACGCGCGGATGCACGATCAGCTCTGCCAGCGGCATGCGGCAATAGAGGTCGAGCACGCGTTCGTACTCGTCATCGCTTTCCAACCCCAGCCTGGTCTTGACCGACACCGGCAAGGGTGAGCGTTCGCACACGTCGCTCAAGAACACCTCGAGCTCATCCAGGTTGCGCAGAAAGCCCGAACCCTTGCCTTTGGCAACAACCGTACCCGAGGGGCAGCCAAGGTTGAGATTGACCTCGCGGTACCCCATCTCGGCGAGCACCTGCGCCGCCCACACAAACTCGTCCGCATTCTTGGACATCAGCTGAGGTACTACGTTAAGCCCCTGGTTATTGGCAGGATCGACCTCTTTAAACGCCTTGCCACCAAAGCGGTTGCCCACCCGCGGCGGCGGCAAAAACGGCGTGTAATAACAATCGAGTGCGCCAAAGCACTCCGCATGCACGCGACGGAACACATGCCCGGTAATCCCCTCCATAGGGGCCAGCGATAAATTCATCAACATCCACTCTCAAATCAATGTGACAAAGGGACAGTCCCTTTGTCACATCCCATTCAAGCGGTTCAGGAACTCTTCGCAGGCGCGAGAACGCAGGCGATATTTTTTCCACACCAGATACGATGCAATGGTGAAGGGGCAAAAGGGCAGTCCCTTTGCCCCAAGTGCCGGCTACCGGACGCAAGCTAGTTGCCGTTCGCGAACGCCGCCCATATTTCGAGGTCTAATACTTTTCCCGAGAAGTGAACGGCTGTATTTGGACTCCCGAAGCATTGACATTTTTAGGCGTCAAAACCGCAGGATTTGACTGGCAAAACCGCAGGAAATTGTACGCCAAAAGTGTCGATGCTTCGGGAGTCCGTTTTCACTCGTTCACTTCTCGGGAAAAGTATTAGACCTCGATTCCGCAGTCCCCGATGTGACAAAGGAACAGTCCATTTGTCACATTCAGAATTGACCCCCCCCCGCAATAGCTCATCGATGGCGGGATTCTCTATACTGGGTCACATATGACGGTATCGCGCCAAAGGAGAACGCCGTGACCACGTCGCAGATATCCCTGCTCGCGCTCATCTTGGTTGGGGGCATCGGCATCCTGCTTATCGGAGTGAGCGCGCTCATGAAAGCCGTCGCTCGCAAGAAAGCCAAGGCCTGTACCGCCGTGACCATGGGAACGGTCATCAACCATCGCTTTATGGGCGAAGGCAGGATGTATCCCGTTTTGGAATACATCGTCGACGGCACGCAATACCGCGCGAAAAAACAATTCCGTGGCATAAAGACCAAAAGCTTGTCGGGACTCCCCATCCGCACGCAAGCCACCGCCCACGAAGACGCCAAGGGCTGGCTGCACGTGCAGACAGGCCCCATCGCCCGCCTAGGCACCCTCGCGGAGCAGCTTTGGCCCCTCGGTAGCCAAATGACCGTGTACTACAACCCCAGCAACCCAGACAAAAGCTATGTCGAACGCCCCATCGTGGGCAACTTTGCCACACTGATGTTTAACATCGCAGGCTTCTTGCTCATCGCGATGAGCATCTTGCTCTATGTTCTTATCCAGCGCTAGCTCAAACTGATGCACCCCGCGCCCCATGCGCCGCAACGACCGTTACGACACCAAGGATCAGCCATGGCAACACTTTCCGAACAAGAACGTAAGCGCATCCAGCGATACTGCATCTATCCCAAGGTTGCCGGTGCGGCGCTTGCCATGGCATTCGTGCTGCCATTTTTGATCATTCCCTTCGAAATGATTGACGACATCGTCTTCCATCACGAAGGCTTCCAAGAAACGGGCATGATAGCCGCCCTGGTGCTCACCGCCGTCGAGCTCGTCATATTCTGCTACTGCGCGCTCGCGCCGCGCTTTGGCATGCGCGGCAAGCAGTGGAAGGAAATGCAGCACCGACTCGTCGTCGAGCAGACCGAGAAAGACCGCTCGGCACAAATCGCAGGCGTTATCGGTACGCAGGCTGCCGCGCGCCTGCTTAAGAACAGCGATAACGCGACCGTGCGCAACCTGGGCGGCGCGGCAGAAGTCGCCGCTGCCGTAGGCGCCGTCGCCACCGCAGCGGACGTACTTACCGAAAGCTATGCCAACGCAAAGGCCATGGCGGAGGCCTATAGCGTGCCTATCCCCCGTGCAAAAAAGTGGATCATCGCACTTGTGGCGCTGCCCCTCGCAATCGTGTGCGGTGCTTATATCCCGCAGCTGGCACAGGGAAACATCGAGATGCAGGAGAATGCCGCGGCCGCGGCCGAGCAGATCGCCATCGCCCGCAAGACGCTAGAGCCCGCATGCGAGTACGTGTCCGCCGATGACCCCTACGAGCGATATCAAGATTACGGCTATCATGTCCGCGGCTATCTGCACGAAGGCGACTCCGACGCCCAGAAGACCTATACGTATCTGGACTTTGACAACAAGGGACCGCTCAAGGAAGTGAGTTACATAGCAGAGATCGACCCCGACGCGAGCCTTGAGGACAACCTCGCCCGCATCGAGCTCGACTTGGACGAACTTTCCTCTGTCGTCCAAACCGTAGACGTCAAGACCATGAGTCCCGAGCTCCTAGCACCGCAAAAGCTCCCCGAAGAGTTTAGGCAGGCTTTTTTGAACGGTTCGCTCTACGAGAGAATCTCCATCAGGACGAGTGACAACCCCATCAAAACGTACTATTCGTTTGACACGGAGCCCGAGGACGAGTTTGACGAGTACACCCATCCAAGCATCCGTATCACGTTGGTGGGCAAAACGAGCTAGGCGCCCAATGTGACAAAGGGACTGTCCCTTTGTCACATTCCATGAAAAAGGGCACCGGCGTTAGCCGATGCCCTAAAGCTGCTGCAGATTAACTCCTGCAGCGTATGACTAAGACGAATCGAACTATTCGTCCCAAGAGAGGCTCTTACCAGTCTTCTTTGCCAGCAGCAAGAACAGACCGATGATGACGTTGCATGCAATACAGAAGATGAAAACGCCCTGGAAGGAGCCGACAAGCTCGTATACCTTCATCATGACGGGCATGCCAAAGGCGCCGACGATATAGCCCACGGAGCAGATGAGCGCGAAGATGCGACCAAAGTCACGGGAGCCAAAGACGTCCATCACCAAAACGGTCAGAGCGGTGCCGGCGATGACGTACATGACGTCGTTAACACCGGCAGCAAGAATGCTGAGCGTCGAGTTGCCGCTGCTCATCATGAGCATGACAAAGGAGAGAATCGAGACGGCGAGCCAGCTCAGAATGGCCTTGGTGCTGCCAAACTTATCGCAAGTGGTACCGACGATCGGGTTGAGGAACAGGTCGAACAGCGATGCGGCGGAAACCATGAAGCCACCCACCATGGGGCTAAAGCCGACCTCGGCGGCATAGGTGGGGAACAGCTGGTTCATGCAGCAAGTAAGCTGAACGAGGCAGAGGAAGCCGATGCAGAAAAAGAATGCAGGCGACTTAATAGCGCGTGCGTAGCTAACGCCACGTGCACTATCCTCGGTCGTCTCCTCGGTCTCGGCGACCGTCTCGCCTTCGACATAGCCATAGGGCAGCATGCCCTTGTCCTGGGGCTTATAGCGGATAATCAGGATGGAAGCGGGAAGAATGAGCACGGCGGAGACGCCAGCGAGCACCAGATAACCAGTCCTCCAGCCAGCAGCCTCAATGACAGAGGTGATGACGGGACTCATGATGAGCATGTAAATCGAGTTCACTGCCCAAGCGAGACCAATTGCCAGGCCGCCAGATTTTTTGAACCACTGGTCAATAACATCGGACATGGCGACGCCGGTAGTGAAGGCGAAGCAAACGCCAATCAAAGCACCAGCTGCGATGAACATCCAGACTTCGGTGTAGAAGGCCATGCCTGCGCCAGCGGCGAGCAGAATAAGCTCGACGACGGGGAGCCAAAACTTGCCAACAACCTTGGGGATGAGTTTTCCGACAAACGGAAGAGCCGCTGCAAGACCAATGAGCGTTGCAGTGAAGTAATACGAGAAGATGGAGTAGTCAAATCCGAACTCCTCGCACACGGGCGCGACGAAGGAGCCAGCGATTACGCTATAGGATCCGGTCGTACCGGCAGACATGAGGCCGAGCGCGATCACGAGAACCCATGCGTAAACCTTGCTGCTCTTTAACTTTGCATTTTCCATTGATACAGCTCCTAGAGACCCAGAAGGGCGCACATAACGGCCTTAATGGTGTGCTGACGGTTCTCTGCCTCACGGAAGATGACCGACGCGTTGGCCTCAAAGCACTCGTCCGCAATCTCAAAGCCCTCGGTGATGATTTCACGATGCAGGTCGTTCTTGCACTGGTCGAGCAACATCTTGCCAACGCGGTGATTTGCGTTGTGAACAGAGGGGAGCTCGTGCATGCAGAAGATGTCGGGGTTGTTGGTGCGCTTGCACAGCTCACTGGTGACGCGATAGGGGTACAGGGACTCGGCGTCGCCAAGCCAAGAGTTGTAGTCGTCGGGGTCCAGAACCTCGTCGCCGCACTCGGGGTTGATGTAGCGCCACTCCTCGGTAACGATTACGTCGACACCGTCCAGAGCATCAAGGTCAGAGGTGATGGTGAAGGTCCTGTTAGGCGCGTACTTGGCGTAGCAGGCCTCAACCTCCTCGATCATTTCCTTGCACATCTGGTGACGGAGGTCGTCGGGGCCGATGGCGAGGAAGTCCATGTCGAGCATCGCGCACAGACGGCCATACCACACAGGGGCGCCGGCGCAGTTGCCAACGAAGGCCATCTTCTTGCCACGGCTCGTGCGCAGACCACCCCACTGCTCCTCCATCGTGAGAGCGTCAGCGAGCATCTGGGTCGGGTGATCGCCGAGGGTGAGGGCATTGATGACTGGAATATCGACCAAGTCGGCGACATCATAGAGGAACTGCTCGTCCTTTTGTGCACGATAGACAATGAGATCATACATGCCGTTGAAGACGCGCATGGCATCCTCGATGGTCTCGCAATCGCCCATGTGGGAGTTGGTCAGATAGGTGAAGCCCATGCCCAGGTCGTTGCAAGAGGTCTCAAAGGCGCAACGAGTGCGGGTCGAGCCCCACTCAAAGTTGGCGAGAACGTTCTTGCCGGGGAAGTAGCGCTGGTCGACACCGGACTTTTTCTGGGCCTTGAGGTTCCAGGCAAGATCGATGAGGTAACGGAAATCCTCAGAGGAAAGATCGTGGATGTTGAGGTAGTCGCGACCGCGAAGGCTGTTGTTCATGCCTATTTCCTTTCAATTGTTTGATGGGTAAGTGTCGAATGCGCCCCCGAGGGAAACACGGATATCCCTCGGGGACTGTAAATGTGGCGCTTGGATCAGGCAGCGCAAGTTTAAGAACTTGCTAGCAGCTGGCGGCCACGTCCTTGGTCCAGCAGTGCACGCCGCCGCCGGACAGGTTAAGCGCGAGAGAGTCGATCATGATGACCTTGCGATCGGGGAAGCAGCTCTCAAGAACCGCCTTGGCCTGCTCGTCCTTCTCCTTCACGACTTCGCTCATGCCTTCGTGGTAATAACGCTGGCCAAGAACGACGCCGTTGCAGATGAGGAAGTTGCAGTAGCTTGCTGCGGCATAAAAGTGAACGGGGCCTTCGGGCCAAGGGGTGCCATCCATGAACTTGCCGCCCATTTCGTCGATGAAGCCCTTATACAGCTCGTAGTCCTCGTCGCCGGGGGCGATGACAACCTCGATCGGCTCGGCAGTGGGCATGCGGACGATTTCGAAGGGCTTGCCCTCCCAGTCCGTCTCGGCGCGTAGAATCTCGTAGGCGGCGTCGATGCGACGACGCGATTCCGCGCCCGCCTTGCTCGAGGCGGCCTCCTCATCGGATACCTCGGCAAGAAGAATCTTGTTCGGGGTGATAAAGCGGCACATCTCATCGATGTGGGCGGCGAAGCTCATGCCGAAGACAGGAGTTCCATCTTCCTTCTCGTCGAGGATGCCCAGTCGATAGTCGTCGTCCTCAAGCATAGGCTGCGGCAGCCAGATAACCTTGTTGAGGTTGTAGATGCGCTTGTACTCGGCCTCCACTTCCTCTTTTGAGAACTCGGGATTGCGCTTGCGGCATTCCGTGTCCTCGATGGCGATCAGGGTGCCGTGACCGTCAAACTCGCGGTCGCCGCCCTCCGAAACCATTTCGGAATTGACGATATCGAAGCACCCGAGCGCAACCGCCATGTGAACAGCTGCCCTGCGTGCGGACTGGCACTCTGGGGAGTTCTTGTCCCACACGCCATAATAGGTCCAAGCGGGGTTGACCATATAGGAATGGCCTTCGTCGTCGACCATGATGCTGGGGCCGTTGTCGCGAACGTAGAAGTTGGAGTCTTCGAACTGCGTAATCTGGATACGGTCGAGATCCACCCCTTCTTCTTTAAGGCGCGAGCAGGCTTCCTCGTAGGAGCCGGGGGTGCCACAGTTGAGGTTGACCGTAACGTCGCCATACTCAAGCAAAGCTTTAATTACGTCAACGCAGGGCTGGCGATTATCGAAGCCCTCTGCGCGAATGTAATCGGGAAGCCATGTCACATAGACGTTGGAGCGCTTCTCAAACTCGCCCGGCATACGATAGTTCTCGTACATGGTTGGTCCTTCCGTCGGGTTTCCCGCAATGCTGTCCGGCCGCGACAATAGCGGGGTTACACCAGCTATAGTACTACTATACCTACCGTTCGGTAGGTGTTTTTGTATAATTGCCATTCGCCTGTCGATACCTACCGTTCACCGTTTATAGTGGTCGTGTTTGGACACGAATTGATGTTCCGTTGCCATTCTTAATAATGTTGGCAATGCGGAAGTGATTTGCAATGGAGAAGTGAAGCGTGAGCACAAAGGGAAAAATATTGGACGCAATGTATGATCTTGTGGCAGAAGTCGGTTACGACAAGGCGTCCATTGGAAAAATCTGCGACCGTGTCGGTATATCCAAGCCATCGGTGTACTACTACTTTCCCTCTAAAGAGGATATTTTCACCACGCTCTTAGATAGTATGTTTCCGACTATCGACTATCAGCGCGACTATTCGCTAATAGTCGATAGGGACGGATTCAAGGCGGCGCTTATCGAGCTCGGCAATTCGGTTATAGGTGGCTATCGTAGTGATGAAAAGCGCCGTCGCGTGCTGGCCGAGGTCAGTATTCAGGCAAATCGAATCCCTGCAGTTCAGGAACGTCAGGCAACGGCGATCAACCGAACTATGGACGCGCTTAAAGACATCCTTCTCCATGGCCTAGAAATTGGCGCGTTTTCCGATGAAACAGACGTCATGCTGTACGTGCAGATTCTTTACACCGTACTTGAGGGAGCGAGCAATACCGTTGCCCAAGATGAAGACATCGATGAAAAGGCTGTTTGGGCAGGGATCGTCGAACTCATGTTTAAATAGGCGCGTAATAACAGAGGCACCTTGGCAAGCGCGATGCGACGACTTGCGGGGTCGCGGAATGGTTCGAAACCCGTGTTCGCGATGATTGCAAAAGTTGTTGAATAGAAATTGGGGCCGATTCCAGCTATGTTGGAATCGGCCCCAATTTCGTTTTAACTTGCGGAGACAAATGACAGGGCTGAAGGGCAGTTCGTTGGTCAGGTTATTTCGCGGTAGTCTTATTGAGGAGACCGGAAACTAAAGCAAATGTCGCAATCAGAAGGTTGCAGATGATACAGAAGACGAATACTCCTTGGAAAGACCCTGCCATACCGTAAACCTTCATCATGACTGGCATTCCGAAAGCTCCGACAACATAGCCCGCTGAGCAAATAATCGAATAGATCCTTCCAAAATCGCGTGATCCGAAGAGCGAGAGGAGAATCATCGGCATTGCAGTTCCAACGATGGCGAACATGACGTCGTTTACGCCGGCCGCGATGATGGAAACGGTCTCGTTGCTTCCGCCAAAGATGAGAAGTAGGAATGAAAGAATGCTGACTCCCGTCCATGCGACCGTTGCTTTAATAGCACCGAGCTTGTCGCATGTTTTGCCTACGAAGGGATTTAGGAAAATATCGGAGAGCGAAGCCGCCGAAACCATTAGGCTTCCCACGATGGGATTGAAGCCGACCTCGCTTGCATAGGTCGGGAACAGCTGGTTCATGCAGCAGGTGAGTTGCGCCACGCAGAGCAGAAGGGCACAGAGAATAAAAGATGGCGTTTTCGCGGCATCGCGGAGCGCCATGCCCGAAGAGACATCTTCCTTTTCATCGGCGCTGTAGCTCTCATGGGTTTCGGAGGTAGTCTCTCCGTACGGAAGCATATTGCGATCAGAAGGCTTAAGGCGAATGATAAATGCGCTTGTGGGCAATATCATGGCTGCAGAAACGGCCGCAAGTACGATGTAACCCGTACGCCAGCCTTGCTGCTCGATGACCAGTGTAACGACAGGACTCAATAGCAGCGTGCAGAGAGAATTAACGCCCCACGCAAGGCCGATGGCAAGACCAGACGATTTACTGAACCATTGGTCAATGACATCGGACATGCAGACACCCGTTGTGAACGAAAAGCAGATGCCGATCACTGCGGCGGAGACGATGAACATCCAGACCTCGGTGTAGAACGCCATTGCGGCGCCGGCGGCAATAAGGACGAGTTCAACGCAAATATGCCATGGTTTGCCGATTACTTTTGGAATGAAACGACTCAAAAGCGGAAGCCCAAGCGCAAGGCCAAGAAGAATCGCGGTGAAATAGAAAGAGAAAGAAGTGTAGTCAAAGCCCAGGTCTTCACATACAGGAGCGATGAATGAGCCGGCAATGATGCTGTAGGTGCCGGTTGTTCCCGCAGACATTAAACCGAGCGCAATAACGACAATCCAAGCAAATGCGCCGCTCTCACGGGGGCGGTCCTTTTCGGCTGGTGCGATGAGAGTCATGGTTACTCCGTTTCTATCGGCAATGCAACCTATATGCCTACCGATAGGTATATAAAGATGGAGATTCTTCGTCAAGTGTTAAGCGGGGAGCGGGGACCCTTAACGTGCCGAACGGTAATTGGGCCCCCAATGTGACAAAGGGGCAGTCCCTTTGTCACATTATTCGGAGCGTAGGGCTTCCACAGGGTCTTTCTTGGATGCGCTGCGGGCCGGCAGCAGGCCGGCAACGACCGTCAGCAACACCGAAATCACAATGAGCATCAGCGCGTCTTGAACGGGCAGGCTCATCAGGTTGGGGACCTGCTTGGCGGCAAGTGCCCAGGCATTAACCGGAAAACTCACGGCCACCACGACGACAATGGCAAAGACGCCGGCAATGAGGCCTTCGATAAAGGTCTCGGCATTAAATACGTTGGCCACGTTGCGCTTTGACGCGCCGATCGCGCGCAGGATGCCAATCTCCTTTTTGCGCTCCAGCACGCTGATGTAGGTGATGATGCCGATCATGATGGAGCTCACCACCAAACTGATACTCACGAATGAAATGAGCACCAAGCTGATGGTGTTCACGATGTCGGTCACCGAGCCCATGATGATGCCCATGTAGTCGGTATACGAGATTGCCTGCTCATCGTGACCAGCGGCTTTGACCTGCTTGTTGTACGCATCGATGTAATCGAGCACGCGCTCCTTGGCCTCAAAGTCGCGCGGGAAAATCTTGACCGAAATGGGGTCCGCCTCGTCCGCATAGCCCAACGTGGTCAGATTGTTGTCGTAGGTGAGCTTCGACGCCTTGGCATAGCTCATCATGAGCGAACTCAGGTCCTCAGCGTCCATGTTAAAGTGGATAGCGCGAGCAAAGGCGTTCGCATCCACGCGCATGGCGCTCGCCAAGTTGGCAAAACTCGAAGACATCTGCGTCGCCATTTGGTCCATGAGCCCTGCCGCACCCGCCTTGAGCTGGGTTGATACCGTCGTCGCAATCTGCTCGCTGACCACCTTCATCACCTGATCCATAGACTGCTGCAAATACGGAGCCAGCTGCTTTTGCACATAGTCGCCCATCACCTGCTGCAGACGCTCGGCCAGGGCATCGCCGCCGAGCGCCCTGAGCTGAGCCAGGTATTGCTGGGCTGCGACATCATTCTCAAGATACGCCGAGAATGCGGCAGCAAGCTTTGACGCGTCCTTAAGATCTTCGGGCGACAGCGCCTTAAACTGATCAGACTGCAGAAAGCCCTCAAACAGCTGGTTGGCAAGCGTTCCTACCTGCTGCATTTGCTCGGGTGTGAGTTCCAGACCGTCAAAGATGCCCGAGAAATCCGGGACCGGCGCCTTGGCCATGATGTCGCTGAAATCGATGTCTCGCCCAACACCCGAAAGGTCAATGTCCAGCCCGGACAAGTCGAGACCAGAAAGGTCTATACCGCCGGCTGCGCCCGAGAGCGCAGATGCATCGAACGAGAACGCGCTCTTCAGTGCCGCCTCGTCTACGCTGAACATACTGCCCAAATCCACGCCCTGCTTGGCTTCGCCTTGCAGTTCGTCGAAAGACTTGCCCGTAAAGACATCCGTCTCGGGGTGGGCAAGCTGCTCTTGCACAATCTGCGAATTGGCAGCGCGTTCCATAAGCTGGCGAGTCAGCGCATGCGTATAGGCAATGCCCGGGGACAACGCGCTCGCGTTGGCCGTCTCGTTCGGTCGCACCACGCCCACAATACGCACGTCAATACCGTCGGCAACCTTGGCCGTCATAAAGTCGGCATCGCCAGACATGTCGGTCCACATGCCGGTCTCTTCGTTTTTGCGATAGGCATCGGCCGGCGACAACACTTTAAACGCCGTGGACAGCGCGTCGTCGTAGGTAAAGTCGCTGCCGGTCTCGGGCGTCTCGACCTTGCCGTCGGCCGTCATGGCGCTGTTTACCAAATCGTTGAGCTCATCGATATCCAGCGCACCGATGCTGTAGAGCGTGTAGTCGCCCACCGTGCCGCGGCTCGAAAGCACCATTACGGCTTCGTTAGCAGACGTAGGCCAATGGCCGGCGACGACATCGTACTGGCTGTCGAGCAGGCTCTGGTCGTCAATCATCTCGTTAAAGACCGAGGTTCCCATGGATTCCATGCTCACCGTCGCCGCCGAACTCGCGCCGCCGCTCATGGCCTCGGTCATAGCGTTGGGCACCAGCCGGACAGGCTTCTCATCGCCCTTGCCCGCACGATAGACAACCGGCGTCACGCCATAGCCGTACTGGATGGCATTGACCTCTTTATCGATGCCGTCGCCACCGGCATCGAGCCATGCCTTAAAGCTCGTCATGTCGTTGGACTTAACGCTCGCAAACATATCCTTTACGGCCGTGACCACAGGAATCTTATCGGTTCCCCGAGCCTTGCCGTCAGTGCTGCCGTCGGACGAGCCCTCGTTCTTGGACGTATCGTCATCCGTGGTCCCCTGTCCGCCCATCATGGACGACAGGTCGTAATCCTGCTTGGAAATCGTCAGCGGGTAGCTCGAGAGCGTATCCTCCTCGACCTTTTTGATGTAGCCGTTTACGCCGTTGGAGAGCGCCAGAATCGCCGCGATACCGATGATGCCGATCGAACCAGCAAAGGCCGTCATAGCCGTACGGCCCTTCTTGGTCAAAAGGTTTCGCGCCGAAAGCCCCAGCGCCGTCACAAAGCTCATCGAGGTTTTGCGCGTAGGCTTAGCCTCGCGACGCGCGGCATTGGCAACATCAAAGGAATCGGAATCGTCGGTGATCTTGCCGTCCGCCAGGTTGACGATGCGCGTGGCGTACTGGTACGCCAGCTCGGGATTGTGCGTGACCATGATGACCAAACGATCGCGCGCAACGTCCTTGAGCAAATCCATGACCTGCACGGATGTCGTTGAGTCTAAGGCGCCGGTCGGCTCGTCAGCCAGCACAATCTCGGGATCGTTGATCAGGGCGCGGGCAATAGCCACGCGCTGCATCTGGCCGCCCGATAGCTGGCTCGGGCGCTTGTTAACGTGCTCGCCCAGACCGACTGCCTCAAGCGCCTTGCGTGCACGCTGGCGGCGCTCGGCATGCCCCACGCCCGTGAGCGTAAGCGCCAATTCCACGTTTTCCAAAATGGTCTGATGCGGAATGAGGTTGTAGCTCTGAAACACAAAGCCAATGCGATTGTTTCTGTAGGCATCCCAATCGCGGTCGCTGAAGTCCTTGGTCGAGATGCCATCGATCAACAGGTCGCCGGAATCGAAATGGTCGAGTCCACCAATGACGTTGAGCATCGTAGTTTTACCCGAACCCGAGGGACCCAGGATGGCTACAAACTCGTTATCGCGAAAAGACAGGCTTACGCTGTCGAGCGCTACCTGCGTAAACGACTGCGTAACGTACCTTTTGCAAATATCTCTGAGATCCAGCATGGACGGCAACCTCTCTCGCGCGGGCGCGCTCGCCCGCTCCCCCGCCGTTCACGTTCGGCGCGCTTGTCCTACTCTATCCTCATTTTTGGCCGATACCAGTGAGGAATGTAACGAACCGCGCCAAAAAACGAACGGGACAGCACGCCGCATGGCGCACCATCCCGCATATAACATCCCCGATGTGACAAAGAGGCTGTCACTTTGTCACATTCCAATGCGCGCTACTTTTCGAGCCCGCACGGCATAACGTTAGCGCTGCCGCGGCGAGCCTCAGTCACGGCTGCAAAGAAGCGATAGCCGCCCGAGAAGTTAAAGCACTCAAAGCCATGCTGCGCCAAAATGCGGCAAGCAATGTAGCTGCGAATGCCGCTCTGGCAAATTACGTAGACCGGCTTGGCCCGGTCGAGCTCGCCCAGGCGATTGCGCAGATCATCGACGGGAATGTTTACGAAACCATCGATATGCCCGCGCTCATACTCCCCTTCCGTACGAACATCGAGCAGCTGCACGCTGCCATCGCGTGGCAAGTTGGGCTCATCCTCCCAATGCCACTGCGCCAGTATGCCGCGATTGAGGTTCTCGATCATAAAGCCCGCCATATTGACGGGATCCTTCGCCGATGAGTACGGCGGCGCGTATGCTAGGTCCAAATCCTTAAGCCTATCGCCGCGCATGCCTGCCTGGATGGCAGTCGCCAGAACGTCGATACACTTGTCCACACCATCGATGCCCACGATTTGCGCACCCAGCAGGCGCAATCCCTGCTTCTCGAAGATAACCTTCATGGTCATGGGCGTTGCACCCGGATAATAACCCGCATGCGAACTGGGCGACAGGACCACGCTGTCGCAGTCAATTCCCGCCGCGTGTGCTGCCTTTTCGGATAGTCCCGTGCTTGCCGCCGTCAAGTCGAATACCTTGATAATCGATGAGCCCAACGATCCGCGGTAGCAGCTGTCCATGCCGGCTATGACATCGGCAACGACACGCCCCTGCTTGTTGGCGGGGCCGGCGAGCGAAATGACCGCGTCCTCGCCGGTCACCTGATGCGTGACCTGCGCGGCATCGCCCACGGCATACACGTCGGCAGCAGAGGTCTCCATGCGGTCGTTGACCACAATAGCCCCCTTGATGCCCAGTTCGAGCCCCGCCTCTTGCGCCAGATGGCTCTCAGGTGCCACGCCAATGGCAAGCAGCACCATATCGGCTCCGATAGGGTCATCGCCCGCAACATGGGTGACAACGCGGCCATCAACTTCCTCAAAACCTGTCACATCGGCCTTGAGGCGCAGATCAATACCGTGCTCACGCACCTCGGTATGCAAAAGGGTCGCCATGTCGTAATCCAGGTTGTTCATAAGCTGGACGGGACGCTGCAGAAGGGTCACCTGGAGCCCTAGCTCGCACAGATTCTCCGCCGTCTCGACGCCAATGAAGCCGCCGCCGATCACGACGGCACTGCTCAGTCGCCGCTCTCGAACATAGCTGTGAATACGCAGCGTGTCCTCAACGGTGCGTAGGCTAAAGATTTTATCCGAGTCGATGCCCGGCAACGCAGGGCGAATCGGCTTTGCACCCGGCGACAGGATGAGCTTGTCATACGTCTCGACAAATTCCTCGCCCGTCAGCATATTGCGAACCTCGACCGTATGCGAATCGGGATGGATGGCAAACACCTCGTGACTCGTCTTGACCGCAATGCGAAAGCGATCCCAAAAGCCCTTGGGAGACTGCAGCGTCAATGCACTCTCTTCTTCTATCACGCCGCCAATGTAGTACGGAAGCCCACAGTTGGCATACGATACAAAACCCGTGCGCTCAAAGATGACAATTTGGGCCTGCTCGTCGAGCCTGCGCAAACGTGCCGCCGCCGATGCGCCGCCCGCGACGCCTCCAACGATAACCACCTTCATAGCTAACGCACCACCTTTCCCGTATAGCCGCTTATGCCGCCGATATTCTTGACACTGCCATACCCAGAACGCTTAAGAAAACTCACAGCTTGGTTGCTTCGCGCACCACTCAGGCAATGCACGAAAAGCTGCGTGCCCTTGTCTGGATACAGCTCAAGCACCTGGTTGATACGATCGAGCGGAACGTTGACGCTGCCCGGAATGTGGCCCTGTCCATACTCGTCAGCACTCCTCACGTCGAGCAGCACCGCCCCCTTAGAAGCCTTCCATTCCTGGACGCCCACATTCATGTCCGGTCCTGCAAACAAATCAAACAATCCCATAGCGCACTCCTTTGCTGGTTGCTTTGGGCAAGTATGCCAAGGCACTGCGGTCGCGTTCTGTGACCAAGTCACCAAACGGAAAATATGTTGCCGACGGCAGATACAGCTGCGCGGTAGGTCTAGACCAACCGTGCCAACCCATCTACATCACGCACGATAATCCGTCCGCGCCTAACCTCGATGAGCCCGTCCTGCGCAAGACGGCTCAGAGCGCGCGTCACCGCTTCGCGCGCAGAGTTGATGTCGCGTGCAAGCTCGTCTTGCGTTACGGCAACTTCTGCTGTGCCCGCAACTCGGCAATGCTCGAGCACGTAGCTGGCGACGCGCTGATCGAGACGCTTAAAGAGCATCTGCTGCAGCACGCATACCACCTGGGAGTAGCGCTTCACCTCAACCTGGAGCATAAAGGCCTTAACGTAGACATTATCGCGGGCGAGCTGGACGCACACGCTCGCAGGCACCACCAAAAGCGATGACCTGCGTGCTGCAACCACCATGGTGTCAAATGAAATCTGCTCGATAACGCACGAGGCCGTGGTGACACAGCACTCTCCGCAGCCAACCCTAAACAGCGTGACCTCCTTGCCTTCCTCGGAAAGCAGGCTCACGCGAATGTCACCTTCGATAATAAAGATAATGCCGGTGCAAGAATTTCCGCTGCTACCGATTATCTGCCCGGCATCAAAGGATCGCAGCGACGAGCGCTCTGCCACGAGCGTCTGCTCGTCGGATGTAAGTTGTCCCCAAAACGGCAACCGCTCGACCATGCTGCCGACCATAGCCGCCCCCTTTCGACGTATACCCATGATGCTACCCCGAAGCAGAAAAAAGAGTCGCTGTTTCCAGCGACTCCCCTTCAGTTGTCTGTCCCACGAATCTACTGTTCGCTCTTCGCGAGTGCCTGATCGATCAGTTTGTTGAGCGCCTCGCGCTGCTCAGCGGAGTTGATGCCGCCCATGATCGGCTCTCCCACAATGTTACCGTTCTGGTCGATCACGTAGGTGGTCGGGAACGAGTACAGGTTGGAGGTGAACTTTCCGGCCTCGCTGTCCGACTTAAACCAGATGTTCTTATACGTCACGCCCTTCTTGGAAAGCACGTCCTTGGCATCGGCCACCTCGTCTTTGTTGCCATCGAGCGTAAAGGAATTAACGCCCACGACCTGGCCGCCCTTCTCGGCAAGCTCCTTGTTGAGCTTCTCCAGATCGCCCAGCTCTCCCACGCACGGCTTGCAGGTGGTAAACCAGAAGTTCATGACGGTGACCTTGTTCTTGGAGAACAGCTCGTCGCTGTTTACATCGTTGCCGTCCAAGTCCTTGCCCTTAAAGCTGGGGAACTTCGTCTCCCCGCTCTCGCCGTTGGTCATGCCTGCGGTCGAGGCATCGACGCTCTCCCCCTCGCCGGGCGTGCTGCCGCATCCGGGAAACTCCTTCTCCAGCGCCATGAGCTTATCCTCGATCTCCTTGACCTGCTGTGCGCCGGCCTTAAGCGTCTTGAGCTCGTCAGCCGTAAACTGATCCTTGGCGCCCTCGATGGTATCAAGCAAAAAGTCGCCGTAATTGCTACCGTCCTCAATCATTGCCGAGTCTTTATTTGCAGCATTGAATACCTTTTCCCATAGGGCGTTATCGCTCGCAAAGATCTCGTTTTCCTTTTGCAGCAGCTGCTGGTACAGCTCGGCCGCCTCCTCGGCGCTCGACGGCTTTTGTGCCACAAGCTCGGCAATCTGCGCATCGCCGCTCGTGGCATCCTTCGCGTCGCCCTTGGGGGCAGAGCACGCCGCGAGAGTCAGCGCCAGCACGGGCAGCATCAACAGGGCCGCAATTTTCGACAGTTTCATGGTTCCTCCGTTGTATCGAAGCTTAATAGGTACCTATTTGTTTTCGCAGTCCTGCGCGGACTGCGCGGTCTTGTCGCCCGTCACGCCCAGCCCGTAGCGAAAGCTAATGGCATCGACGGGGCACGCACCCACGCATTTGCCGCAACGAATGCACTCGGCATGGTCGGGCGTACGCGTAACGTCCACGTCCATCAGACACACCTTGGCGCACTTGCCGCACGAAACGCATTTGCACTGGTCAACTTGAATCCCCAACAACGACACCTTGTTCATGAGCGCATAAAACGCGCCGAGGGGGCAGATCCATTTGCAGAAGGGGCGGTAGAACAGCACGCTCAGCACCGCAACCATAATGAGGATCGCGAGCTTCCAGGTAAAGAGCTTTCCCAGCGCGGAGCGGATTCCCGTATTCATGATGGACAGCGGAATCGCGCCCTCGAGCACACCCTGCGGGCAGATGTACTTGCAAAAGAACGGGTCGCCCATACCCACATCGTTAACCACCAAGACGGGCAGCAGCACCACGGCAAACAGCAGCACGGCATACTTGATGTACGTGAGCGGCTTGAGCTTTTTCGTGGAGAGCTTTTTGCTGGGAATCTTATGCAGAAGCTCTTGCAGCCATCCAAACGGACACAAAAAGCCGCATACAAAACGTCCCAGTAGCACGCCGATCAAAATGAGCGTTCCGGTGACGTAATACGAGAAGCTGAACTTAGACGATCCCACCACCGACTGAAACGACCCGATGGGGCACGCACCCGAGGCCGCCGGACACGAGTAGCAGTTGAGCCCCGGCACGCAGACGGCTTTGCCCGCCCCCTGGTAGATGCCCCCCTTGGCAAAGTTTGGCAGGTGAATATTGGTCGCAAGCGTCGCCGCCGCCTGAATCAATCCGCGGAATCTCGCCAAAAGATGCGATGCAGTGTTTTTTCTTTTATCCAATTCCGATACACTCCAAGCACAGCCTGATTGCCTTGGCCAGCACGGCATCTGCCTCGCCGCGCATAACGCCAAAGCACACCATGGCTACCCCAACGATCAGCAAAGCCACCTGCGCCACAGGCTTAATCGCTTTGAACAATCTGACCACTCCTTTCGTTTCGCGACCTATTGGACCATACCGACTATAAAATCCGTGTTAAGCGTGAATGACTATGCAAGGAGAACGTTATGCGCATCTTGGTCGTCGAGGACGAGCGGGCGCTGTGCGATGCGATCGCACGCAGCCTGCGCAACTTGGCCTATAGCGTCGACTGCTGCTACGACGGGCAGCAAGCCCTCGATCTGCTCGATATCGAGACCTTTGATCTTGTCGTGCTCGACCTCAATCTCCCCCATGTCGACGGCATGACCGTGCTCAGGCAACTCAGAATTACCGATTGCGAGACCAAGGTGCTCGTGCTGTCGGCCCGCGGCGAGGTCGCCGACAAGGTAGCGGGACTCGATGCGGGCGCCAACGACTACCTCACCAAGCCGTTCCATCTTGACGAGTTGGCGGCACGCATCCGCAGCCTCACGCTTAGGCGCTTTACGCAAAGCGATGTTATCCTGACCTGTGGATCGCTGAGCTTTGACACCAAGGCGCGCGTCGCCTCCGCGGGCGACGAGGCCCTATCCCTCACACGCAAGGAGACCGGCATCTTGGAATACCTGATGCTCAACCAGGGGCGACCGGTGAGCCAAGAGGAGCTTATCGACCACGTTTGGGATAGCACCGTGAACAGCTTTAGCAACGCAACCCGCGTGCACATCTCGTCACTGCGCAAAAAGCTGCGCGGCGCGTTGGGACACGACCCCATCCGCAACCGAATCGGCGAAGGCTACGTTATGGAGGACGGCGAATGAAGCGGTTGTCGCTGCAGTGGCGCATCACGTTGATGACAGCTCTGCTGATATGTTTGACCTGCGTACTTATGAATTGCTTGGTTGGCTACTCTGGCATGCACTATATGGACTCGATTGGTGAGAAGGTATCGGCGCATAGCGAGGTGGAGGCGGCCTCGCCCAGCTCATTTGACCCGACAAACAAAGAGCACGACGCGCTGACCATCGTCGTGAACGACGCCCAGGAATCGTTTGGCGCGACGAGCTGGTATATAACCGCGGCGGTAACGCTGCTCGGCGGCGTGCTGGCCTACTTTGTAAGCGGGCGCGCGCTGCGACCGCTGCGCTTCTTTGCGACGCAAGTCGAGAGCGTGCGGCCCGACAACCTCGCCGACACAAAAATCAGCGAGGACGTGCCCTCTGAACTCAGGCGCTGCAGCGCATCGTTTAACGACATGATTGCCCGCCTTGACGAGGGATTTTCCGCACAAAAACAGTTTACGGGCAATGCGGCGCACGAGCTGCGCACGCCGCTCGCACTCATGCAGGCCCAGGTTGAGCTGTTTTGCGCCGAGCACCCCGACGCCGACGCCGATACAGCGCGTCTGCTCGGGCTGCTGCAGGAGCAGACCGAGCGAATGACGCGCATGACAAAGACGCTGCTCGAGATGAGCGAACTGCGCAATGTTCCCTGCAACGACGCGATCGAGCTGGCGCCGATGATCGAAGAAGTGCTTACCGACCTGGCGCCCCTTGCCGAGCAAAAGGGCATCGCGCTCGCAAGCGAGGGCGACGCGCAAACGACCGGCAGCGACACGCTGATCTATCGGCTGCTGTTCAACTTGGCCGAAAACGCCATTCGCTACAGTACGCCCAACTCGACCGTGCGAATCAGCGCCCACGTCAAGGGCGACCGCGTGCTGCTACGCGTGCACGACCAGGGGCCGGGCATTCCCGAGCAATACCAGACGAGCATTTTTCAGCCCTTCTTTCGCGTCGACAAATCGCGTAGCAGGGCATATGGCGGCGTGGGACTGGGACTTGCGCTGGTCTGGGAGATCGCCGCACTCCACGGCGGCTCCATCGAGGTCGAAGAGAGCTCGGAGCGCGGAACGACCATGCTCGTGACTCTTCCCGCGCATAACATCGAAGATGTGACAAAGGAACTGCCCCTTTGTCACATCTGTTAGTTCGCAGGATACGTGAGGCCCAAGATGCGCGAAATTGGGCGAAGCGCCAGCAAAAAGCCCCCGCTTCCAAGCGGAAACGGGGGCTAGGTGAGTTAGCTTACTCCCACTCGACCGTGCCGACGGGCTTCGGCGTGAGGTCGTAGCACACACGGCAGATGCCGGGGACCTCGGCGGTGACGCGAGCGGTGATGCGCTTGAGCAGCGCCCAGTCGAGCTCGGGCACCTCGGCGGTCATAACGTCGACGGTGTTGATGCAGCGAATGATGCAGGGCCAGTCGTAAGCGCGCTTGCCCTCGCGCACGCCGGTGGCGCGGAAATCGGGCACCACGGCGAAGTACTGCCAGATGGTCAGGCCGGCCTTGTCAATCTCCTCGCGCACGATGGCGTCGGCCTCGCGCAGCGCCTCGAGGCGGTCGCGGGTGATGGCACCCAGGCAGCGGACGCCCAGGCCAGGGCCGGGGAACGGTTGGCGCTCAACCATGTTCTCGGGCAGGCCGAGCTCGCGACCCACAACGCGGACCTCGTCCTTGTACAGCAGTTTGACGGGCTCGCAGAGCTCAAACTGTAGGTCCTCGGGCAGGCCGCCCACGTTGTGGTGAGCCTTCACGCCATCCTGGGACTCCAGGATGTCGGGATAGATGGTGCCCTGGGCGAGGAAGCTAACCTCATCGCCAACCTTGCGGGCCTCCTCCTCGAACACGCGGATGAACTCGGCGCCGATAATTTTACGCTTGGCCTCGGGCTCCTCAACGTCCACGAGCTTGTCCAGGAAGCGGTCGGTGGCGTCAACGTAAACCAGGTTGGCATCCATCTGGTTCTTGAAGACGTCGACGACCTGCTCGCTCTCGCCCTTGCGCATCAGGCCGTGATTCACATGCACGCAAATGAGCTGCTTGCCGATAGCCTTGATGAGCAGGGCCGCAACTACAGAACTGTCGACGCCGCCGGAAAGGGCCAGCAGGACCTTCTTGTCGCCGATCTGCTCGCGGATTGCAGCGACCTGCTCATCGATGAACACCTGGGCAAGTTCGGGAGTGGTGATACGCACCATATCGTCGGGACGCTTGTTGGGATCCATGCAGAGCTCCTTTTCGGTTCGATGGAACGCGCCGCGCATATGCAAACGCGCTGTCATATGCCCTCATTATATGCAGAGTGAGGTTCGTTTCCCATCGCTGCGACGGAGCCTTTTGCAGGGGCGGCAGTTTTTCCTTATGCCAAGGTCAGCTAGGCTTCGGTAGCCACCTTAAGAGCATCGCCAATAGACTCTTCCTTTATGCGTTCGGCATAATCGTAGGCGATACCCACAAATTCCAGTCCCGAGCAACAGGAGTACAATTGCTGCTATTGTTGCCAGCTGTTGGGAGATGGAAGATGGACTGCGATGGCTACCCATGCGTTCCCATGCCGTTGATGTGCACTGCCTTTGTGCCGGGACAGATCGACGCTGCGGTTGCAGGCATTTCCGACCCCGATTCGCGCGCCATTGCCACGGCAGAAGCACTGTACTTTCGCGGACAGGCCACCCTCGCTGCCAAGACGGCGCGCCCCTATCTTGACGCCACCGATCCCGCGCTGCGCTATTCCGCATGCTTTATCTGCGGATACGCCAGTCTGTCGCTCAACCGTATCGCCGACGCCCGCCGGCGCCTTGCTGGCATCCTCGATACGCCGATCGACGAGGAATCGCTCGCCGTCCACGCCACGCATATCCTGTTCGCCTCGGCCGCGAGCGTCCTGCTACACTTGCCTTCCCCGTATTCTGCCGAAGAGTTTTATCCACTTGCGGCGCACCTGCCCGAAGGCCTGCGTCTGTTCGCCAGCTACGTGATGGCGCACGCCTTGTATCTGCGCGGCGAATACGGCCGCAGCCTGGGCATGGCGGAAAACGCCCTGATTATGAAACAGGGAAGCTACCCCATCTCGGAACTGTTCCTGCACCTGGCAGCTTCCATGGCATGCATGAGTCTCAAAGACGTCGACGCCGCAAGGACGCATTTCGGAACCGCTTGGAACATTGCGCGCCCCGACGGCCTTATCGAGCTCATCGGCGAACACCACGGCCTTTTGCAGGGGCTTATCGAGGCATGCTTAAAATCGCAATACCCCGACGATTTCGCTCGCATCATCGAGATTACGTATCGATTCAGCTACGGCTGGCGGCGCATCCACAACCCCGATTCGGGCGAGGACGTTGCCGACGATTTAACGACCACAGAGTTCACCATGGCCATGCTCGCCTGCCGCGGATGGACCAACGCCGAAATCGCACGCCATATGGGAGTATCGCCGGGCACTGTCAAAAACCGCCTATCCGGCGTATACGCAAAGCTTGGCATCGGCACACGCGCCGAGCTGGTCGCGCATATGTTGCGTTAGCGACCGGGCTGCCAAGCGCATCGAACGCGTTCCGGAACCCGGCACTTCGCGCGCTCAAATTGGACATTTTGGCCATCGAACGGCACTACCGCCACGAAGCGCCTTCTCGCAAAATTGGATTATTTCCACCGATATTTGCGGGATGGGAGTCCAAGATGCTTGATCGCCGTTCGTTACTTGTTGCTGGAGCGTCCTCGCTAGCGAGCATTATGTTGCCTCGCGTGCCGGGAAGCGAAAATGCCTTCCTGCTGCCGTTCGCGCCCACCGCGGCCTATGCCGACGAAGAAGATCCCTTTAAGGTGCTCGTTCTCTCGCGCACCATGTTTGGTGTGGTCGTGGTCGACGTCGCCAACAAGAATACGCCCATCGCAGGTGCCCAGGTCACGCTCACATCGCGCTATGCCGCAGGCAAGCAGCTCACCGCCACGACCGACGACGAAGGCACGGCCATCTTTGAGGTCGCGCCGCTTTCGGAAGGCTACGTGGACGAAGCAACGCTCCTTGACGCGTACGACTTTAACGGCGGCATCTCCATTAGCATGGCGGGCTACCGTGATGTCGAGATTCCCCTTGCGCGCATCCAGGGCGGCACCGCCATAACCGCGCCCACGCGTCCGCTTTCCGACGGCGAGCCGTACTTCCGCCAGCTCACATTCGACGAATGGGACATCCAGTACGCTGAAGCCACGTTTATGGCATTGCCGAAAGACGACACGGCAAACGACCAACCCGACACGCACGCCTTTACTGTACAGGCACATCTGCCACAGGGCGGACAGGCAACGCTGCGCATCAACAAAGTGACACCTGCCGCGGGCAGCTCACCCGAAACCGTCACGCAGATCGGCCAGATCAAGGCCAGCGCATCGGGCGCGGATAATCTGGCGACATTCACGCTGGAAGACAAGTTCCTCGATGCGGCATCGGGCCTTCTGGAGGAGGGGTGCAAGCTGTGCTTTGTCCTCGACTATCAGGGCAAAACCTACACGCTTTCATCCCCTATGGCCGTTGTCACCGCGCCGGCCGCAAAGGCAGAATCGGGCTCGACCACCATCATTCCCACCACCATGGACCAAGAGATCACTCCGTTTGATTTCCCAGCGGCGTTTCCCGGCATCGGCGGCAACAAGTTCACCTGCTGGATGCCCTCGTTCCCCATTCTGTTCGATTTCTCGTTTGCCGGGTACGTACTGTTTGGCGGAGGATACAAACCAGCCAGCTATATGAACGATTCGGGCAATCCGGATCCGGAGTACTGGAAGAAGTCACCGCGTGAATCGGGCGCCAAGCAGGCAAACCGCTACCTCGACGAGATGGAGGGAAAGTGGAATCAGTACAAGAGTATGAGTGCCGGTTCGGGCACCGATCCAAGGAACACCAAGCTGCTTCGCCACCATTGCACGCTGCTGTTCACGATGGATATCGCCACACAGCTGTACGGCTCGCTCGCCTACGATTGGGTGGGCAAAACCTGGGGTGGCAACGACGACCCCGCATACGGCAATATTAAGGCCCTCTTCCAGGTAAGAACCGACCTCAACTGGACCGAACAGTTTACCCTAGGACCGGTGCCCTTTTTCCTAAACGTCAACCCCTGGGTGCTAGCGAAGCTGGCGCTCGCCGTGGGTGCCCACACGCACGGCAGCGGCGCGGCGTTTTTTAAAAACATTTCGCTCGACTATTCAAACACGTCGGGCTCGTTCACCATCCAGATCGGGCTTGCCGTCACCTTTGGCGCCGGCGTTGCAGGCGTCGCTTCGTCTGCCGTGCGCGGCGCCGCATCCCTCACGCTGTTCATTGGGTACGAGAAGGCAGATGGACACCAGCTTCCGCGACTGCGCGTAGGTGCAGACGTCGATGTCGATGTGATACTCCAGTTCGTAATGTTCAAGTGGACCACCAAGGCTTGGTCGGGGTCGTGGCCCACACTCATCGATTCGTGGAATATGTCGGTGAACAATTGCGACCAGTATGTGCTCCAGCGCTCTGAGCTCGCATTGGGTGGAGATACGCCTTACACGCTGGATGCCCACTTCGGCACGCCCGGCAACGCCGAGGCAGGTGGTATGCCGCAGTTTATCGCGTCGGCCACCATCGTCACCAATTCCGAGCTGCTCGCACGCGCCGAGGTTGCAGCCGCCGCGATAAACATCGCGCCTGTCGTGCGCGATTGGAATCAAGCGGTCACGCGCATTGAGCTCGAGGCGGATGCAGAAAGCGACGACACGGGACAGATCGAGCATTTCGTCCATGCACTGATAGAGGACGACGAAAACGCCGCGCCGATGTATGAGTACACCTACATCGGTCAGTCAACGAACGCCGTTGCGGACCCGAACGCCAATTCTGCCGGCGTGTCGGAGGACGAGCGTGGCGGCATAAAACCCTCGAGCGACAACGTGCTGTTTTCCGGCGTGCTCAGCGAAGCCCACATGAAGCTAACGATGATTGCCGGCGTAGAATGCCTGTTCCGTATCGCCTCGGTGCGCTACGGCGACAATGGCCGCTCGCGCCTGGTGGTGCACACAAAGGCAAACGGCACGTGGTCCGCTCCCACACCCGTGGACTTTCCCCTTGGGTTTGGCGAGAACGACGTGGAGCGCGACGGCATATACGATTACGACTTCGACGTGGTGGAATATACGGACGGAAGAGGAAACCAGGACGCCTACGTGTTGCTGGTCTCGGGCGAGCGCCGCGACGGCGACAACACCCTTTTCGATACGGCAAGCACAGCCGGCATACTGTCCGTCGTGCGCCTGCGCATAAGTAATGACGAGATCCGCGTGGTGTCGCATACGTCATGGCGCAGCATCTCGCGCGGCCGCCTGCAAGAGGATGGCTACCATTGCCTGCAGTGCCCGCGTATCACGGTGGGCAAGACGCTGGTCGACGGACGCCTGTCGGGTGCCTACCTCCACCGCCGCGGAGCCACCGCAGAGAAGGCGCTCGGCAGCGAGGCTGAGGTTGCGCTGGAGTGCTTCACCCTATGGTCGGACGTTTCGGGCGACAGCCTGACGTTCCGCCAAGTTCTCCGCTTTCCGCAAGCACCGTCAAGCATCGAATTGGGTGAGCCCGAGAATATCAACGGAAAAATGGTGGTGCCCGTTGCGTACGAGACCGCAGACGGTTGCGGCTGCGCATCGTACGCCGTGATCGGCCAGTCCATTGCGGGCTGGGGCGTTATGCCACCAGACGCCACGGTACCCCATGCGGTGCCGTGGCCGCAACATTCGGGCTTTTTGGCAACCGTCAACGAGCAACTGCAGCATATTACTTGGACGCGAGGCGCATCGGCATTTGCAACGCAGCCCGTGGGTGCCGCAGGTTGTGGCCCGGCATCGTTTAGCGTAAGCAACAACGGCAGGTGCGTGCTCTATGTAGAGAACACCGATGGCAAGGTGGGACAAACCTACGACGAAGAAGGCAACCCGGTAGCAGTGATGGGCAAGCACTTCCGCATCTTCGCCAGCACCTTGGCTGGCGATCTGTTCACGGAACCGTTCGTGATGTGCGAGCTGGACCATCCCGTCGATCAGATAACGACATTTTTGACGTCGGGAGGCATGCTCTCCACACTCGCCACGCACATTGTGAGCGCGGAGAAGAGCGAGGCAGAGCTGCACGGCATCGAAGTGCCCTTGGTGGCGTGTGCCACTCCGACGGGCGCGGTCGCTACCTCGGGCGCGGTGGTGCCCGGAGCAGCAGGCGAATCCTTCATGGTCACGGTGCGAAACGACGGCAACACCCTGCTGACCGCCGGCACGATCGATCTGTACCGAGAGGGCTCCAGCCAGCCGTTCTCCAGCGCATCCATCGGGTTCGGAGCGAACGCACGCATGGCTTCGATCTACGATCCAGAGCTTGCCGAGGACGCTTCGGCCAACGACATGGCACGCGTGAAATACGCGCTCGAGACGCTGGGTGCACGTTTTGCAACGCACCCGCTGGTAGCCGACAACGGCAACGCCGTGCTGGCACCGGGTTGCACGGCACAGTTCCGCATGAGCTTCGCTATCCCCGAGAGTTGGAGCGACGAAGTGGGCAAACGCGTAACGCTGTATGCGAAGGCGCGTGACCTGGTGGCGCTCGATCCCGTAACGCTCGAGGAAATTCGACCGGGCGCAAACTCGGCGCTGGGTGCCGTACTGCACGAGCTCCATGTGCCCGACGCGGCATGCGAACGCTCAGAAGTTCAGGTCGGCGTATGCGACAGCGCGGATACGACAGGACTTCACGACGCCCCGATGACAGCAGACGGCGATGGTAGCTCGAGTGGCGGCGGTACTGACGAGGGCGGCGGCTCCGGCGGAAGCAGCTCCGGCAGTGGCAAGGACCACGGCAATAACAAGCGCTCCGGAAAAGCGGGCGCGCTTGCGGGCACGGGCGACAGCAACGTCCCCCTAACCGCAGCCGCAGCAGCGCTCGCCGCAGTTGGTGCCGGCCTTGTCGCCTACAGCGCCCGCCGCACGGCGCTCGAAAAAGACACCGCCAATGAGGACAATTCGGATAGGCCTCGCTAGCTCCTAGTTACTTTTGTGAGAGGCGCCGACTCGGCTCATCGAACATCAAAATGGGCTGGTTCTGAATACCCAGAGCCAGCCCATTGCGCATTAAATGTCGTCTGAGGAGTCGAGTTCTGCCTCGAGCTTGGCACGGCGTCTTTTCGCCGTGAAAAACGTTGCGCACAGGACAGCAAACGTGGCCGCGAAAATCGTCGCACCGCAGAACACGCCCGTGACCAGGTTCGCCAACCAAAAGACGCTTTCGAGCGGTACGATCTGCGCCTCAGCGATACAGCGCATTGCGGCAATAACAAGCGCGAACGCGGCGCCGCTAAGACCGCTGACAAGCAGGAAATATCCAACAGGAAGATGCTCGGTTTGCCCAAAACGATTGGTATCGACATAGCCCTTCCGCGTTTGCAGTCCTGCGCAAATCAACATCACGAGAACGAGCCACAAATACATGGCTGCCTCGAACGGCGTTGCAAAGCCATGCGGCATTTCACTAGCGTCGCTGTGAACCCACGTAACCTGTCGAGCTATAAACTGGTAGAAAAAGATCATCAACATGCCAAACGAAAGCAGCACGAAGCCAATCTTGTAGATCTTCGCGTTCTCAGCCTCCAGGCGTTCATCCTTTGGGCCGGCATATTCACGCCACTTTTGCACGATTTTCAGATCTTCATATTTCATAGTGAACTCCTAAAGAGCATTAGGGTCGGCGTCGGTTTCGTCTTCCCAAAACAAGTCGTTCAACGTAACGCGCAGCGCCTTACAGATTGCCACGCACAAATTGAGCGTGGGGTTGTAGCCGCCCGCCTCGATAAGGCCGATGGTTTGGCGCGTAACGCCCACGGCTTGGGCTAAGTCAGCTTGCGAAAGGCCAGCCGCCGCGCGTGCCGCCTTCATGCGTAGGTTCTTTTTGCCCGGCATGGAGTTCCTTTCGTAGTAATGGACAGATATCCGTTGCAACATGACAGAAATATATTGCATCCTTCACAAGATGTCAACTATATCTGTTATTATGGAAACCATGTCCGCCATCGCCATGTGGACATAACAATTTCGATTCGCTATTCAATCTTACTCGGACAAAACCGAGTCGGAAGGACCCGAGTAAGTGGAACTTATCAGCATGGCCAACGCGCACGCCAATAACCGGATTTGCCGGAACCATGCGTGCCCCATCGTTTAATAGCTCCGTTATTGTTCGATGATCTTCTTGACGACCGCGGGAACGCCTGCCGCCACCACGTTGTCCGGAAGGTCTTCCGTCACGACGCTGCCCGCGGCAATTACGCAACCGCTGCCGATGGTAACCCCCTGCAACACGGATACGTTCGCGCCAAACCAGCAGTTATCGCCTACAACAATAGGCAGAGCCTTCTCGAGACCCAAGTTGCGGTCCTTTGCCTTTAGGGGGTGCGAAGCGGTGTAGAAGCCGCAAAACGGCCCGATAAACACGTTGCCACCAAAGGTGATAGAGCCGCCGTCCATAAAGTAGCAGCCATGGTTTACAAAGCAGCCCTCACCAAAGCTCGTCTTGCTCCCGTAGTCAAAGTAGGCAGGCGAAAGGACCGTCAGCCCTTGCGGAAGATCGGTATCGAGCAAGGATTTCAAAGCGTCAAGCTGCGCGTCGCTTCCGGGTTTTGCCATATTAAAGTCATAGCAGAGCGCCTCCGCCTTTGCGCGTTGCGCCAGGAGCTCCTCGTCAAAGTTGGCATCATGCCACTCCCCGCGCTCCATCTTCTCTTTCTCAGTCATTGCGCCCCCTCAAACAACATGCAGTCTTGATGCGGCAATTCTACCAGCCGATAAGCCACGGTTTTAACACGAGCACCACGCCGCGCAGGGAATGACCGCAGAAGCTAAAGGTCACCGACTCCGAACGCGCGTTCGATGGAATTCGTGTTAGTTGGAATCGTCCGAGGCCTGGGCTATGCTACCTTGACTATCTATATGACTTAAACGCAGCAAAGGAGCACCGAGAGAGCGAGTATGGCAAAAAACACCGCAAACTATGGTAACGACAGTATCCGCCAGCTCAAGGACGAGGAGCGCGTACGCCTGCGTCCCGCCGTCATCTTTGGCTCGGACGGACTCGACGGTTGCGCGCATGCCGCCTTCGAGATCCTGTCCAACGCCGTTGACGAGGCGCGCCAGGGCTACGGCAAGCTCATCACCCTTACCGCCTTTCGCGATGGCTCCATTCAGGTAGAGGACAACGGCCGCGGCTGCCCGCTCGACTGGAACCCCTCCGAGAAGCGCTTTAACTGGGAGCTCGTCTTTTGCGAGCTCTACGCTGGCGGCAAGTACAACAATAACCAGGGCGGCGACTACGACTTCTCGCTCGGCACCAACGGCCTGGGCTCCTGCGCGACCCAGTACGCTTCCGAGTACATGGACGTCACGGTTTGGCGCGACGGCAACAAGTACTCCCTGCACTTTAAAAAGGGCAAGGTCGTCGGTGCCAAAAAGAAGGCACTCGAGATTGAGCCCAGCGACGAGAACCACACCGGCACCACCATCAAGTGGCGCCCCGATCTTGAGGTCTTTACCTCCATCAGCATTCCCCACGATTGGTATCGCGAGACCATGCGCCGCCAGGCCGTGGTCAACGCCAACGTGACCTTCCGTCTGCGTATCGAGGGCGACGATGGCGAGTTTTCCGAAGAGGACTTCTGCTATCCCAAGGGCATCGAGGACTATGTGCTCGAGAAGGTCGGTACTGACTACCTTACTGAGCCCTTCTTTATCGAGGCCGACCGCCGCGGTCGCGACCGCGAGGACCTGCCCGACTACAACGTAAAGATCACCGCGTGCATGTGCTTCTCGCGCACCTTCATGATGCAGGAGTATTACCACAACTCATCGTGGCTCGAGAACGGTGGCTCGCCCGAGAAGGCGGCCCGTAGCGCTCTGACCAGCGCCATCGATGCCTACATCAAGCAACAGGGCAAGTACAACAAAAACGAGAGCGGCATAAAGTGGCAAGACGTCCAGGACTGCCTGGTACTGGTGACCAATTGCTTCTCCACCCAGACGTCCTACGAAAACCAGACCAAGAAGGCCATCAACAACCGCTTTATCCAGCAGGCGATGACGGCATTCTTTAAGGAGCGCCTCTCGACCTATCTGATCGAGAACAAAGACGCCGCCAACAAGATCATGGAGCAGGTGCTCATCAACAAGCGCTCGCGCGAGAACGCCGAGAAGACGCGTCAGAGCATCAAGACCAACCTGCAGCAAAAGACCGACATGGCCAACCGCGTGCAGAAGTTCATCGACTGCCGCTCCAAGGACAAGAGCCGCCGCGAGATCTACATCGTAGAGGGCGACTCGGCAGCAGGCGCCATTCGCACCTCGCGCGATGCCGAGTTCCAAGGCGTTATGCCCGTCCGCGGCAAGATCCTCAACTGCCTAAAGGAAGATTATCCGCGCATCTTTAAGTCCGACATCATCATGGACCTCATGCGCGTGCTGGGCTGCGGCGTGGAGATCAAGGACAAGCGTATCAAGAACCTTGGTGCCTTCGACCTGGACAACCTCAACTGGAACAAAGTCATCATCTGTACGGACGCCGACGTCGACGGTTATCACATTCGCACGCTCGTGCTCACCATGCTCTACCGCCTGGTGCCCACGCTTATCGACGAAGGCTACGTATATATCGCCGAGTCGCCGCTCTACGAGATCAACTGCAAAGAGAAGACCTACTTTGCCTACACCGAGCTCGAGAAGAACGGCATCCTCAAGGAGATTGGCGACCAGAAGTGCTCGATCAACCGCTCCAAGGGTCTTGGTGAGAACGATCCGGACATGATGTGGCTCACCACCATGAACCCCGAGACGCGCCGCCTGATCAAGGTAGAACCCGAGGACGTCACCAAGATGGAGACCATGTTCAACCTGTTGCTGGGCAACGACGAGACGGGCCGCAAGCGTCACATCTCCGAGCACGGCAAGGAATACCTGGACCAGCTGGACCTGCAGTAGCAGCAAATCGATAACGACGGCCCATAAGAAGTTCAAGAGGAAATCGTGGCAAAGAAGAAGACGAAGAACCAGCCCAAGAAAAAGCAGGTCAACGCCGAGAACGTCATCGGCCTGCACTCCGAGGTCACCGACCAGCCGATTACGCAGACGCTCGAGGTCAACTACATGCCCTACGCTATGAGCGTCAACGTCTCGCGTGCATTCCCCGAGATCGACGGCTTTAAGCCCTCGCACCGCAAGCTGCTCTACACTATGTACAAGATGGGCCTGCTCAAGGGCGAGCGCCAAAAGAGCGCCAACATCGTGGGCCAGACCATGAAGCTCAACCCACACGGCGACGCCGCCATCTACGAGACGATGGTGCGCCTGGCCACGGGCAACGAGGCGCTGCTTGCTCCTTTCGTGGAGTCGAAGGGCAACTTTGGCAAGTACTATTCGGGCGACCTGAGCTACGCCGCCTCGCGTTATACCGAGGCCAAGCTCTCCCCCATCAGCGCCGAGATCTTCAAAGACATCGACAAGGACCCGGTCGACTTCGTTGACAGCTACGACGGTGCCATGAAGGAGCCGCGTCTGCTGCCCACCACGTTCCCCAACATCCTCGTCTCGGCCAACAAGGGCATCGGCGTCGCTATGGCGTCCGATATCTGCGGCTTCAACCTCAACGAGGTCTGCACCGCCACGATGCACTACCTGAAGGACCCCGACTGCGACCTGCTCGAGTACATGCCCATGCCCGATTTCTCGACCGGCGGCGAGATTATCTACCGCCGCGAGGAGATGGAGAAGATCATCGAGACCGGTCTTGGCAGCTTCCAGATTCGCTCCCGCTGGCGCTGGATTCCCGAAGAGCGCATCATCGAGGTGTACGAGATCCCCTACACCACCAAGACCGATGTCATCATCGAACGCATCGTCAAGCTCTCCAAGGAGGGCAAGGTCAAGGAGATCGCCGACATCCGCGACGAGACCGACCTTTCGGGTCTGCGCATCGCCATCGACCTTAAGCGCGGCGTCGACCCCGACAAGCTCATGGCCAAGCTCTATCGCTCGACCACGCTGCAGGATTCGTTCTCGTGCAACTTCAACGTGCTCGTCGACGGCTATCCCCGTGTTATGGGCGTGCGCCAGATTCTGCACGAGTGGGTCAAGTGGCGTATTGCGTCCACGCGTCGCCGCATTAACTTTGACCTGGGCAAAAAGTCCGAGCGCCTGCACCTGCTGCACGGCCTTGAGGCAATTCTGCTCGACATCGACAAGGCCATCGCCATCATCCGCGGCACTAAGCTCGAGGCAGAGGTTGTACCCAACCTTATGAAGGGTTTCGACATCGACGAGACCCAGGCCGAGTTTGTCGCCGAGCTTAAGCTCCGCAACATCAACGAGGAGTACATCCTCAACCGCACCAAGGACATCGCCAAGCTCGAGGGCGAGATTGCCGAGCTTGAGGAGATCCTCTCCAGCGAGGAGAACATCAAGAAGGTCATCAGCGACGAGCTAGCAGCGGTCAACAAGAAGTACGTGATGCCGCGCCGCACGGGCAGGATCGAGCCCCATGAGGTTATCGAGGTAAGCTTGGAGCCCGAGGTCGAGGAGTACCCGGTCACCATCATGCTCTCGCGCGATGGCTACCTAAAGAAGATGACGGACCGCGTGCTCAAGAAGGCGACCACGCTCAAGTACAAGGACGGCGACAAACCCTTTATCGAGTTCCCGTCCTCCAACACCCACGAGCTGCTGGTCTTTACCAACAAGAGCCAGGTGTACAAGTGCAAGGTCACGGCGTTTGAGGACACCAAGTCGGCCCAGCTGGGCTCGTACCTTCCGACCGATCTTGAGATGGAACCCGACGAGAGCGTCATCTGGGTCATCGACCCCGAGGACTACAAGGCCGACGTGCTGTTCGTCTTTGAGAACGGCCGCGTGGTGCGTGTCGCGCTTTCTGGATACGCTACCAAGACCAACCGCAAGCGCCTTAAGAACGCCATCTACGGCGGCAGCAAGCTGCTGTATGCGCAGGTGCTCAAGGAGGACCGCGACCTCGCGCTGGTCTCGAGCGACTACCGCCTGATGAACTTCAACACGTCGCTGCTCAAGACCAAGACGACCACCAACACGCAGGGCGTCCAGGCCTTTACGGCCAAGAAGGGCCGCTCGGTCACCACCGTCGGCACGACCGAGGAAATCCTTGGCGCCGGCGTCTCGGCCGAGAAGTTCACCGCGCAGAGCCTGCCCTCCGCCGGCGCCCTCATGAAGGAAAATGACATGCCGAGTTTGTTTGACTAAAACAACGGCGACTAAACCGTCATGGTTTTACAAAGCAGCGGGGCCCGGAGCGCAGTAAACGCTGCGCCCCGGGCCCCATGCATTACACCAGCATCATCCCTATAGACAAAATGCCGCATAAAGCGGAACAGACATAAGCCCATCATTCATTCCAAAGGGCTTAGTCGATAGCCTGATAAGGCGCACGCCCGGATGGGTCTTTTTAAGTGAGGACAGACTTCGAGATCTTGTGTTCTCCCCCGCCTTGACTTCAATCGCAGACAAGCATCCCTGCTTCTCTACTACAAAGTCGATTTCCGCACGATTATCTCGCGCCCAATAATGCAGTGGATAACCCATGGCTGAAAGCTGTTGGGCAACGTAGTTTTCGGTAAGTGCACCCATGAATGTGCCGCCGATACCGGCAAGAATATCGGCGCGTTGAGCACCGGCCTTGGAGACCAGCAGCCCTGTATCCGCCTGATAGATTTTAAAAGCAGAAGGGTTAACGAAGGCCTCTAAGGGGCTTTCGATCTGCCCGACTAGGCTGCAGCGCGCCACCGTACCCGACAATACAAGCCAATCGAGAGCATCTCCAAAGAGAGACGCATTGCCCCCCGCTCGCACTACCTTGTATTGAAATTTACGATTCTCTTTGGCAAGCTGCTGTGGAATGGAATCGAAGCACGCACGCGTCTTTGCACTCAAGCGTTCATCAGCATATTTATTGGTGTCGGCGGAATATCCGTCGAGAATAATCCGATGCTTTTCGGCCACATCAATGATTGACTGATCATCGATGTACGTTTGGACCGCCTCGGGCATTCCGCCAACAACAAGATACTGTCGATAGAGCCCAAGCGCCTTTTCATGAAGGCTTGGCGCAAGAGGACCCATTATCTCGAATGATGAGCGTATCTCGTCGACCAGCTGATCGTGCCCCATCGCCCAGAGAAACTCCTCGAAATCGAGTGGAGCCATCTCAATCAAGTCGGTCTTTCCGACGGGGAACGAATACGACTGATGGTTAATGGCAACCCCAAGAAGCGACCCGGCAGCCGCAACGTAATACTCGGGAGCATCTTCGCAAAAGTATTTAAGGGAAGTGAGCGCTTCCTCGCATGCCTGGATCTCGTCAATGAACAGTAAGGTTTTGCCAGGCACGATACGCTGTCCCGTACGAGCCTCGATCGCACGTACGATCGAATGAGGGTCAAGACCGCCCGAAAAATCCGCTCGCGCCGACCGGTCGTTCTCAAGATTAACGTAGACAACCGATTCGAAAAGATCCTGGGCGTACGTTCTGAGCAAATAGGTCTTGCCACACTGGCGCACGCCTTTGACCAGCAAAGGTTTTCTATCAGCTCTGTCTCGCCATTCCCTAAGGAGCTCGTCTGCCTTGCGACGCATACGTAACCTTCCCTCATGAACTTCTATTTGACAATATTTTAACGCGGATTAATTTGTTTTCAGTTATTTTTCTGCGTTTAAAAATTGTTCTATACGGCACTTGAGGGAATTCGCCCCTATCTCTCGGTAAGGACAGCAAGCATTTCCACCAACGCTGATTGCCATGCGTTCTTCTTGTCCTTAGGCAAGCTTGCGAGCGAGCTCTCGCACCTCTTTCAACTTGGGCGAGGATGCCATGCTGTCGCGCTCGGTCATACCGCTGATGGTGACAATGCCCTGGTCCTCCCACTTGCAGTACGCGCAGGTTGACTTGTACATAGCGATCGCCGCATCATAGACACCCTCGCTGTGGCTATCGAGTAAAAGGGCCGTCTTGGTGAACGGGAATCCCGTGGCACCGAAGGCGTACAGGCGGTCGATGGCGGTCTTTTCCTGCGCAGTGATATCAAACCAGTAGATAGGCGAAGCGAAGACAACCATGTCGGTGTCTTTCAGCGACTCAATCACGTTGGCCATGTCATCCTTCTGCACGCAGACGCCCTCATGGGCGAAGCAGTACTGGCATCCCAAGCAGCCGGCGATCTTCTTGCTGGCAACGCGGATGACCTCGACCGTATGGCCGCCCTCACGCGCGGTCTCGGCAAACGCCTCGACCATGGTATCGGTATTAGCGCCCTTACGCGGGCTGCCGCTCAATACAACGATATTCATAGGATTCCCTCTCCCTCATGCTGCAGGCGCGCAGCATGCTTTCTTGTAACCAAAACGAATGGTGTTAATCAATCGCCAGCAGGCCATATCTCTTGTTCAAGTTCCCTAAAGAAGCTCAAGACGATTGCGATTGCCTTATACAACGTCGAAAATCAAAGAGGGCCCATAGCAACGCCACCTACCTGAAATGACATGCGGTCAAGACGAGCTACGAGGATCGTGACGAGCCGATACCGCCCGCATGCCCCCTTCGGAATAGGCGCTGAGCAGCTCCTGAGCGTGAGCAAACTCGGGCCCTCGCCTCCAACCGAGCAGGCGGTTGACCGCGAGATTTCCCTGGACGTTGTGGACGAAGAGCAGATAGGCGTCCTCGCGCGAAAGCCCAGTCTCCTCCATGATCGAGGGAACCATCTGCTCGGCGCCGCGCTCGACGACGCGCTGTGCCACCCGGGCGTACGCGTCGTCATCCGAGTAGAGCAGATAATAGTCATCGTTTGCCGGCGG
>CATYIU010000008.1:0-55535 GCA_958407445.1 uncultured Collinsella sp. | reverse complement strand
GCGGAACTCGCGATGACCTTAATATATTTCTCCGGCCCTCCGCCGTGCTCGGGAGACGACACGTTGATGTCTGCTTAACTCTGCTCGCTCAGGCTAATGACTTTGTTGGGGGTCCACTATTTGCTGGAGGGTGAACTTGCATTGCATTGGCTCGCCCTCTACTTGTGGCTCCGCCTCATCAAAATCGAAAATCATAATGGCGCAGTTGGGGAGTTTTGTTGGGAGCTCGAAGTCCACTGGGGCTGCAGCTTTGATGAATTGGCGGCTGGCGCTGCCGTGGCTTACTGCTAGGAGGGTTTCGATGCCCTCGGCGCCCATGAGATTGGTGAGGGTGCCCACCATGCGCTCCTGCAGGGCATGGCTTCCTTCTCCGCCAAATGGGATCAGGTCCTCGCCGGGGTCCCAGACGTCGGTGGGTAGGGCGTCGTGGGGGCCTTCTTCGAAGGTGCCGTAGCTGCGCTCGATGATGCCTTCGCAGGGCTCGACTGCTGTGTCCGGGCCGAGGAGCTCGCATGCGACGAGCTGAGCCGTGTCCATGGCTCGGCCTAAGGGCGAAGAGACCACTTTGTCGGGGACGACGCCGTGGGCTTTGAGCCATGCGGCTGCCATTCCCGCTTGCTTGCGGCCCAGATCGGTCAACGGAGAATCGCAGCGGCCCTGGACGAGCTTTTTAACGTTGAATTCCGTCTGGCCGTGGCGGAGTAGATACAGCTTCTTCATGCTCTCCCCTTCTGCTTCAGTTACCTTGCTGGCACAGCCCTACTCGTGGGTATGGCCTACGTAGTCTTCGTCGATCGTAATCTTGGCGACCGACTTGGGATATTCCGATTCGACCCTCTGGGCCAGCGCGTGCTTTACGTCTTCGGCGCTCATCTGCAGATCCGAGGGACGCACGCAGTCAAAGATCACATTGGTGTGCGTAGGACCCGGCACACAGCGCAGGTCATGAATCGAGAGGCGGCTATCGATCTGTTGGGCCATGGCGTGAATGCGCAAGCGCATGCTCGCCACCTTGGGGTCATCGGTCACGATGGGATCGTAGTGAAGCGTAACAATCATGCCGTCTTCGTCCCTAAATGCCTGTTCGATGTTGTCGAGCGTGTCGTGACTTTCCAGCGGGCTGGCCTCAGCTGCCATCTCGGCGTGAGCGCTTGCGAACTTCCTGCCCGGGCCGTAGTCGTGAACCATCAAATCGTGAACGCCCAAAACGCCGGGGTAGCTCATGATCTTGTCTCGAATGTGCTTGACCAGCTTTGGATCGGGTGCCTGGCCCAAAAGCGGGCTCACCGTATCCTGGATGAGCTCAAAGCCGCTCCAGCCGATATAGGCGCCAACGGCAAGGCCGACCCATGCGTCAAGATTGATGTGCGTCACCTGCGAAACAATTGCGCACGCCAGCACGGCACCCGTAGCTAGGACATCGTTCTTTGAGTCCTGAGCGGTCGCATGCAACGTCTCGGACTCAATGCGATCGCCGAGCTTTTGGTTGAGGGCCGCCATCCAGAGCTTAACAATCATCGAAAGCACCAAGACTGCCACCAGGGCAAGCGAGAACTCGACAGGTTCGGGGTGGATGATGCGCTCAACCGAGGACTTCACCAGCTCAACGCCAATCAGCAGCACGAGCGCCGCCACGACCAGACCCGAGAGATACTCGTAGCGGCCATGTCCGTAAGGATGCTCGGGGTCGGCCGGCTTGCCCGCCAGCTTAAAGCCAAGCACGCTCACGATGTTCGAGCTGGCATCGGACAGGTTGTTCATGGCGTCCGCCACAATCGAAACCGATCCCGACAGCACGCCAATTGCACCCTTCGCAGCGCAAAGCGCAACATTGGCGAGAATACACACTATGCCCGTCAACGTTCCCACGCGCGCACGGTCGCCCTGCGCACGACGAACAATCCACTCGACCATCCTCATCAGTCCCCACGGTACTACCTATATATCTATTGCTCAAACGGATTGTAGTGTAGCCACTTTGTCCTCCAGATACAAAAAGGCCGCAGCCCACACGGGCCGCAGCCTTGGAATATGACAAAGGAATCGTCCTTTTGTCGCACAGATTTATGCGCTTGCTTCAGCAGCGCTCGCCACTGTTTCGAGCGAATCAGCTGCGTCTTCTGCCGCCTGCATCTTTGTCGGCACCACGCCAAAACAGCAGCTCAGCGCCGCAGACACCGCAAATGCTGCGCCGCCGGCAGCGCAGCACCACAGCAGATTCGAGATGCCGCCCGTGGCAAAGCCAATGACCATGAGGACATTCGTCATACCGATGGTATAAGCCGTAACGTGGCCCACGGCCGCAACAAGGCCTCCGACGGCGCCGCCAACGGCCATGCACGTCAGACACCTGCCATATTTAAAGCCGCATCCGTACAGCGCTGGCTCGCTTACGCCGCCAAGAATCCCCGAGATTGAATAGCCCAGCATGAGCGCCTTCTCGTCCTTATCCGCAACGCGGAGCGACGCGCCAAAGGGCATACCCCAAACGGCGAACGTTGCCATCGTCGCGGCGATCAGGATGCACGAATCCGTTCCCACACTCATAAACTGCGCATAGGCGAGCGATAGGACAACGTTGCTGACACCCGCAATCTTAAGAAACTCCCAGCCCGCGGCAAGCCCCATGAGCGTGAGCAGCGACACGATGCCACCGGAATTGCCAAGCATAAACATAAGCTGTCCCAACAGCATGCCCAGATAGCTGCCTGCCGGCGCCGTAACACACAGCGACACCGGAACCATGACAAGCATGGTTGCAAACGGTACAAAAGAAAACGCCACAGCCTGAGGGATAGTGCGCTTAAAGAAACGCTCCACCTGCCATAGCACGGGCACCGAGATGAGAACCGGAATAACAGTCGTCGTGTAATCGTTGACCGGCGCGGGAAGTAGATCATACACGAAAGTCATCGATGCCCCCGTCGTCGATGCGGCATCAACGAGCTTAAGCAGATCGGGCACAATCAATACGCCGCCCAGCATCATGCCCAGCTGCTCCGAGCAACCGAGCTGGCGGGCAGCGGCCCAACCAAGATAGATGGGCAAAAAGTAATAGCCAGCGTTATACAGCCAGCTGTAAAACAGGCGATAGATTTCGGAATCGGCAGGCCATAGACCAAGCATGCCTTCGCCCATAATGACGGCAACGGTGCGGAACAGCGCCGCGCAGACAATAAACGGCAACGCCGACATCATGCTTTTGGACAGATAGTCCACCACGGCCATGGCGTTTGATGAAACCGTCGTTGTAAACGAGGTGTTAGAAACTTGTGACATGGAACGCCTTTCCCAATGTGACATGCGGACTGTCCCTTTGTCACATCGTGCGGTACTGACCGATTGCGCGGTACTTTTCGTAGCGGAGGTTTGTGAGGGTCGCGTCGTCGAGCTGCCCAAGCGTATCGAAGGCATCAAATGCCGAGGACATGACGACACCGGCGATCTCCTCATGCGACAGGCCCCTATCGTCAACAATGCCGTCGATGGTGCCGAGCGCCAACAGATCGGGGGCCGTGAGCTTAAGCGCCTCAGCGGCCTCATTCGCGCGCTCGGTATCCTTCCACAGGATCGACGCACAGGCCTCGGGGCTCACGACCGAATAGGCCGAGCTCGAGAGCATCAGGATGCGGTCGGCCACGGACAGCGCCAGCGCGCCACCAGAGCCGCCCTCGCCTGTCACCACCGAGACAATCGGCGTCTTAAGGCCGCTCATCTCCATGAGATTCTGGGCAATCGCCTCGCCCTGGCCGCGCTCCTCGGCACCGATGCCGCAAAACGCGCCCGAAGTATCGACCAGGCACAGAACCGGCCGACCAAATTTCTCGGCTTGGTGCATCAGGCGACGTGCCTTGCGGTAGCCCTCGGGATGTGCCATACCAAAGTTGCGACGCATGC
This sequence comes from uncultured Collinsella sp., assembly GCA_958407445.1. Taxonomy (GTDB): domain Bacteria; phylum Actinomycetota; class Coriobacteriia; order Coriobacteriales; family Coriobacteriaceae; genus Collinsella. The sequence continues at coordinate 51,638 of CATYIU010000008.1, read as the reverse complement.
GCTCTTTGGTCGTGGTACCGCGCTCGATGGCGATAACCGTCACGGGTCGCCCGTCTTTCCAGCCGATGCCGCCCACCACGGCAGCATCGTCGCCAAAGTAGCGGTCGCCGTGCAGCTCTACGAATCCGTCGAGACCCAACGAGATCATCTCGCCTGCCGTGGCGCGGTTCGCCGAGCGAGTCTGTTTGACGATTTCGAGCGCGCTTTTTGGTGCGGCCGAGCGCTTAAACAAGTGTCCCAGCTTTTTGTCGCGACGACCCGTATGCACGATCTCATGCGGTGCCCCCAGGCCGGGCGCGTGCCCTTCGTGCAGCGCCAGCAGCTCGCCTACCGTGAGCGCAATCTCACCACGCGGAACAACGGCATCGCAAAAGCCGTGCTCCAGCAAAAACTCGGAACGCTGGAATCCCTTGGGCAGACGCTTGTGCATGTTCTGCTCGATCACGCGCGGGCCGGCAAATGCCGTCAGGGCATCGGGCTCGGCCAGGATAATGTCGCCCTCCATGGCAAAGCTCGCGGTTACACCTCCGGTCGTGGGATCGGTGAGCACCGTGATATACAGGCCGCCCGCCTCGCTGTGGCGCCTAACCGCCGCAGAAATCTTGGCCATCTGCATGAGCGAGGTCACGCCCTCCTGCATGCGGGCGCCGCCCGATACGGTAAAGCCAACGACCGGCAGCCCCAACTCGGCCGCGCGCTCAAAGACACGACAGATCTTCTCGCCCACCACGGAGCCCATCGAGCCCATCATAAAGTTGGCATCCATAAAGAAGAGCGCGGTATCGCAACCGCAGATTTTGCCCCTGCCGCACACAACGGCATCGCGCTCGCCCGAACGCTCGCTCACGCTCTTAAGCTTGTCGGCATAACCGGGAAACGAGAGGAAGTCCTTCGACGCCAGATTGGCATCCCATTCCTCAAAGGTACCCGCGTCGACCGTCATGCGCATGCGCGCGCGACCGCTCACGCGAAAGTGTTTGCCGCAACGAGGGCAGACCTCGAGGTTGTCGTGCAGGCGCGCCTCATCGATCACACGGCGGCACTCCGGGCATTTGACAAACACGTGGCGCGCGGGGAACTCGGCGCACGACTCGGTTATCGGCCCCTCAAGGACATTGACCGTCTTCGCTTTTCTATTCATCAGCATAGAGATGCCCCATCAGATCGGTGTGATACATGCCCGACAAGAACTCGTCGTTTGCCAGCACGTCGAGCTGAAGCTCGCTATTTTCGCTCACGCCCTCAATCACGAGCTCGCCCAGGGCCGAGCGCATCTTGCGAATGGCACCGTCACGCGTGGGCGCGCACACGATGAGCTTGCCGAGCATGGAGTCGTAGTACGGCGGAACTTTCGCTCCGGTAAACATGGCGGAATCCCAGCGCACGCGCGGACCACCCGGCACACGCAACGCGGTGACCGTTCCGCACGACGGCAGAAAGTCCGGCGTTTCGGCATTGATGCGGCACTCCATGGCGTGGTTGCGCACCGGCATGTCCTCCTGCTCAAAGGGCAGAGGCTGGCCGGCTGCCACGCGCAGCTGCCACTTGACCAAGTCGGTATCGGTTACAAACTCTGTAACCGGATGCTCCACCTGCAAGCGCGTGTTCATTTCCATAAAGTAGAAATTGCCGTCGTCCGAATACAGAAACTCGATGGTGCCAGCGCCCTCATAACCGACGGCACGAGCCAAGTCGCGCGCCGCCTTGTGCATACGGGCACGAATATCGTCGCGTCCGTCGAGGCACGGCGCGGGACTCTCCTCGATCAGCTTTTGGTTGCGGCGCTGCACCGAGCACTCGCGCTCGCCGAGTGAAAACACATGGCCCTGCTTATCGGCCATAATCTGTACCTCAACGTGATGCGCCGGCGCAACGAACTTCTCCATGTAGCACTCGCCGTCACCAAAAACGGCCTCACCCTCGGCACGCGCCTCGATGAACGCCTTTGCCGCATCTTCCACGCGCTCGACCTTGCGAATACCGCGACCGCCGCCGCCCGCGCGCGCCTTAATAAGCACGGGGCAGCCGATGCGCTCGGCCTCGGCCGTCGCCTCCTCGGGGCTTTTGAGCAAATCGCAGCCCGGCACGATGGGCACGCCCGCAGCAGCGGCCGTTCGGCGTGCGGCGTCCTTGTCGCCCATGCTGTCGATCACCTCGGCCGAAGGACCGACAAACGCCAGACCGAACTTGTCGCAGTCGCGCACGAAGCTCGCCTTCTCGGAAAAGAAGCCATAGCCGGGATGAATTGCCTTAGCTCCCGACTTTACGGCACAGGTGAGCACGGCATCGTCGTTGAGGTAGCTCTCGGCAAGACGCGGGCCGCCGATGCAATACGCCTCGTCGGCAAGCTGCACGTGTAGCGCGTCCGCATCGGCCGTGGAATAAACGGCGACGGTCTTGATGCCCATATCGCGGCACGCGCGGATAACACGGACCGCGACTTCGCCGCGGTTGGCGATGAGCACTTTGTCGAACATGGAGCCTTCCTTAACTTTCGTGCATGAGTGCAAAAGACATATCGGCGCGGCAGCAAACCTCACCGTTGACGCTCGCAGTACCCGTCGCAAAGCGGAACGGCCCGCGCGCACGCGTGATGGAGCACACTAGATCCACCGTGTCGCCCGGGCGCACCGGACGCTTAAAGCGCACCTTGTCCAGACTCGTGTAGAACGGCGTCGCGCCGCGCGCCTCCTCATCGCCCATCAGCAGCACGCAGCAGTTCTGGGCGAGCATCTCGCACTGAATCACGCCGGGAACGACCGGGTTTCCCGGAAAATGTCCCTGCAAAAAGTACTCGTCGCCTGTAATCGTGATCTTGCCGTGGGCCTCGTCGCCCACCAGCTCGGCTTCGTCGAGCAAAAGCATCGGCTCGCGATGCGGTAACAGCTTCTTGAGCTCTTCTTTGTTCATGGATATCACCTATCCGATCCTCATGAGGCAGCTGCCAAACTCCACGAGGTCGCCGTCGGCCACGCAGATCTCGAGCACCTCACCGTCTGCCTCGGCCGTCACCTCGTTGAGAACCTTCATGGCCTCGATGATGCAGAGGGTCTCGCCGGCCTTGACCTTGGAGCCCACGCGCACAAATGGCTCGTCGCCCGGCGCAGGGGCAGCATAGAAGACGCCCACCATGGGAGCAGTCACCTCGGTGCCCTTGGGCTCCGGCGCGGCGGCAGGTGTCTGCGTGGCGGGTTCCGGTGCGGCAGGCGCGACTGTGGGAGCTGCAACTTGAGCGGCCATGGCGCTCGGCATAGGCATGGGCACGGCAACCGGCTGCGCCACACTCGCGCGCTCGAGTTCGACCGCGGTGCCATCGGGCTCCTCAACGCGTACGCGCGTGAGGCCGCGGTCCTCCATCACATCGGCTATCTCGGCAAGTCTTTTGGAATCCATGCTCTAGCTCCTCGTATATCTACGCAGCGCGATGGCGGCGTTGTGCCCGCCAAAGCCCAGGTTGGTCGAAAGCGCCCAGGTAAGGTCGGCGCGAACCGCGCGATTGGGCGTGTAATCAAGATCGCAGGCGGAATCGGGCGTGTGGTAGTTAATGGTCGGCGGCACCACGCCCTGCTCGAGTGCCATGGCGCAGGCCATGACCTCAATGGCCCCCGTGGCACCGATCATGTGCCCCGTCATCGACTTGGTCGACGAGACATGTGCGGCGCGCGCCGCGTCCTCGCCGAGCGCTCGCTTAATGCCCGCCGTCTCGGACGAATCATTAAGCTTGGTCGAGGTGCCGTGGGCATTGATGTAGAGGCCCTCGGAAGGCTTGACGTCGCCCTCGGCCACCGCCAGCGATATCGCGCGGGCAATGCCGGCAGCCTCGGGATCGGGACTCGTGATGTGATAAGCATCATCGGTGTTACCGTAGCCCACGACCTCGGCATAAATGTGCGCACCGCGCGCCTGCGCATGTTCCATGCTCTCGAGTACCAGCACGCAAGCGCCCTCGCCCATCACAAAGCCGTCGCGGTCTGCATCGAACGGGCGGCAAGCCGTCGCAGGATCGGGGTTGGTGGTCAATGCGCGGCAGGACGTAAAGCCTGCAACGGCATCGGGGATAATGGCCGCCTCGGCGCCGCCCGCGAGGATCGCGTCGGCATAGCCGTGCTTGATGGCGCGGAACGCCTCGCCCACCGCATGGGCCGAGGTCGCGCAAGCAGTCACGACTGGCAGGGTCGGTCCCTTTGCCTTGTGGCGGATCGCGATATTGCCCGAAGCCATGTTGGGAATCATCATCGCAATCATATAGGGCGATGCGCGGCGAGGTCCACGATCGGCGATCATGTGGACGTTGTCGACGAGCGTCGTCATGCCGCCCACGCCCGAGCCCACGTAGACGCCCAGACGCTCACGATCGATGGCGCCTTCGACATCAAAGCCCGCATCGTGCATTGCCTCGTCCGAAGCCGCCATCGCAAACTGAACGCAGGGGTCGAGATGCTTGGCGTCACGCTTGCCAAAGTACTCGTTGCCGTCAAAGCCCTTGACTTCGGCCGCCACCTTGACGGTAAACGCATCGGTATCGAAGTGCGTGATCGGGCCGATGCCACAGGTCCCGGCGCACATGGCCGCCCAGGTGGCAAGCGCGGTGTTGCCGAGCGGCGATACGGCACCGATGCCGGTGATTGCAACTCTCTGTTCCATCATGGTCTCCTCATCCAAGCCGTTCTTCGGCCCTGGTTTCTACATCGCCATTCCGCCGTCGACGCGCACGACCTCGCCCGTAATGTAAGCAGCCGCATCGCTCGCTAAAAAGCGCACCACGCCGGCCACTTCCTCGGGACGCGCCATGCGCTTAAGGGGAATCTGTTCCTCGGTTGCCGTACGCACCTTCTCCGAGAGCTTTGCCGTCATATCTGTCTCGACAAACCCGGGAGCGACCGCGTTCGCTCGTACGCCACGAGGCGCAAGCTCGCGCGCCACCGCCTTGGTAAGCCCTATCACGCCCGCCTTGGAAGCAGCGTAGTTGGCTTGCCCGGCATTGCCCATCAGGCCCACGACCGAGCTCATGTTGACGACGCAACCGCCGCGCTGGCGCATAAAGGTCTTGGTGAGCGCGCGCGTCATATTGAATGTTCCCTTGAGATTGACATCGAGCACGCGATCGAATGCGTCATCGCCCATGCGCATGAGCAGGCCATCGCGGGTGATGCCGGCGTTGTTGACGAGCGCCCAAATGGAACCAAAGTCGTTGAGGACCGCTTCCACGCACGCGTTGACAGCAGCGGGATCGGCCACGTCGCATTGATATGCGCGTGCCGTGGCGCCAACCGCCTCACAGGCTTCGCACGTCTTGCGCGCCGCATCGACGCTGCCGGCATAGACGACGGCGATATCAAAGCCGTCCTCCGCCAGACCGACAGCGCAGGCGCGGCCGATACCCCGCGAGCCGCCCGTGACCAGTGCCACACGACGTGAGTCGTTGCGCTCGAGCGCGCCGTTGTTCAAGTTGCCCATGTCATTCCTTTCGGGTTACAGCCCTGTGGACTATGCGAGCTCGTCGGCAATAGCTGCGACCTGCTCGGCCGTTTCGCACGAATACACGCGAACGTCGCTCAGCGTACGCTTGGCCAGGCCCGACAGCGTTTTGCCAGGGCCGACCTCAATAAACGTGTCGATGCCCTGATTCTGCAGAGCATGCAGCGTGTCGACCCAACGAACGGCATGACTCACCTGATTGGCCAAGACATCCGATGCCGCTCGCGGGTCCGCCGGATAGGGCGCCGCCGTCATGTTTGCCATGACCGGAATCAGCAGCGGTGACGGCGCGTGGCCGGCTTGGATATACGTCGCCAGCCCCTCAGTCGCCTCGGCCATATAGGGGCTATGAAATGCGCCCGACACCGCGACTTTCATAGCGCGGCCGCCAGCCTCTTTTACTAGGACGTCGAGCTCCTGCAGCGCCTCGGGCGCTCCGGCAACAACCGTCTGCTGCGGACTGTTGTAGTTGACCGGCCAGCAGTCCTCGCCGGCCTGTTTTGCCAGGTTCTCGACTTGCGCCGCATCGAGCTTGATGACGGCGCGCATGCCGCCCGGATGGCGCTCGGCAGCCGCGGCCATCAGCGCCGCGCGCTCGCACACGAGCTCAAAGCCCGCTCGCGTATCGAACGCCCCCGCAAAGGTGAGCGCGGCGACCTCGCCAAGCGAAAAACCCGCACAGGCGGCAGGTACCACGCCGCGCTCACGCAGGGCGACAGCCGCTGCCAGATCGTGAACGAACACGCACGGCTGCGTGTTCTCGGTCTGCGAGAGTTCCTCCTTGGAGGCGCTTCGGCACTGCTCACTGGTCCCCGGGCGCACCTCGTCGGCAATGGCGAACACCTCGGCGGCGGCCGGCGATGCCTCGATCAGGTCGACGCCCATCGCGGGGTGCTGGGCGCCCTGGCCGGCAAACAGAAACGCTACGCCACCCATGCGCACGCACCCTTCAGGACGTGCTCGGCGCCATCGACCAGGTCGTCAACGATTTCACGTGCACTTTGGCGCTCGTTGACCATGCCGGCAATCTGTCCACACAAAAACGAGCCCTCTTCGTAATTGCCGTCCTTGGCGGCCTTGCGAAGGGCGCCCGTGCCCATGGCCCCGAGCTCCTCGACGCTTACGCCCGCCGCCTCGCTCTTGGCGTAGGCGTTGGTGAAGGGGCTCTTGAGGGCACGCACCGGGTGTCCCGTCGAGCGGCCGGTCGCACGCGTCGAGGTGTCGTTGGCCTTCAGGACCATCTCCTTGTACTGCTCCGATACGGTGCACTCATCTGCGATCAGAAAGCGCGTACCCACCTGCACGCCGGCGGCGCCCAGCATAAAGGCGGCCGCCACGCCGCGGCCATCGGCGATACCGCCAGCCGCAACCACGGGAATATCGACCGCATCGACAACCTGCGGCACCAGTGCCATCGTCGAGGTCTCGCCAATATGGCCGCCTGATTCGGTACCCTCGGCAACCACGGCAGTGGCTCCACGACGCGCCACGAGGCGCGCCAGCGCCACCGAGGCAACGACCGGGATGACCTTGATGCCCGCCTCGTTCCACGCCTTCATGTACTTGGTGGGATTGCCGGCACCCGTCACGACGACCGGCACCCGCTCGTCAATCACGACCCGCGCGACCTCGTCGGCAAACGGGCTCATGAGCATGACGTTGACGCCAAAGGGCTTATCCGTCCTGGCGCGCAGCTCATGAATCTGGTCGCGCAGCCAGTTGGCGTCGGCGTTCATGGCCGCGATAATCCCTAAGCCGCCCGCCTCGGACACTGCGGACGCCAGCGAGGCGTCGGCGATCCAGGCCATACCGCCCTGGAACACGGGCTTTTCGATGCCGAGCAGATCGCAGAGAGGAGTCTTGAGCATCTCTACTTCTCCAATGCCGCCTCGACCGTATCGGCGAACTCGCCGACCGTCTTGGGGTTCTCCTCGGTATCGAGCTGGATGCCAAACTCGTCCTCAACGGCGACGAGGATCTCGACGGTGCCCAGACTGTCGAGACCAATCTCCTCGAGCGTGGACTCGGGCTTCATCTCGACGTCGTCAAGACCGGCGGTCTCGCGGATAACATCGCAAACGCGCTCGAAGGTCTTCTGATCTGCCATGGTAGTTCTCCTTTGTTTGTGCCCTAGGGGCGTTTTAATTTCCTATGTGCAACTACTTCCAACGAAGTAGATAGCCACCTATATCCAGACCGGCGCCAAATCCAACGAGGGTGATGGTGTCGCCCGTGTGAAGTGCACCGGCGTTTGCCAGCCGGTCGAGGGCAAGCGGAATGCATGCGCTCGAAATGTTGCCGGTCTCGCGCAGCGTTCGAACCACGCGCTTGTCTGGCACACCGAGGCGCTTGACCGCCTGACTCAGGATTCGTTCGTTAGCCTGATGGAATACAAAATGGTCGATGTCCTCGACCGAAATGCCCGCATCGCTCGCAAGCTTATGGACCGTGTCGCAAATCGCGTTGACGCCGAACTTGAACACGCGGCGGCCATTCATGGACAGCACGCTCTCGCTATCTGCGGAGGCCTTAAACGGCGAGGTGCCGACCAGACCGGGAACGCACAACGTCTCGACGTCGGGCGCCGTCGAAAGCTCAACGGCAAGGGGGCTGTCTCCCCCAGCCTCAATCACCGCGGCGCCTGCCCCATCGCCAAAGAGCACACAGGTGGCGCGGTCGGTCCAGTCGAGCGCGCGCGTCATCTGCTCGGCGGCAACGACAAGCACATGCTTGGCTCGTCCTCGGGCGATATAGCTCTCGGCAACATCGAGCGCAAATACGAAGCCGGCGCAGGCAGCCGAGACATCGAAGGCAGGGCACGTCGCGCCCAGTCGCTCAGCAACGGCACACGCCTCGGCGGGAACAAGGTGGTCACCCGTCGTCGTCGAGCAGACGATCAGATCCAACTGGCTCGCATCGATTCCGGACACCTGAAGTGCCCGCTCGCTCGCCGCTACGGCAAGGTCGTCAAGTGACTCGGTGGTGCAGACGTGGCGACTCTTAATACCTGTGCGGGTAAAAATCCACTCATCCGAGGTATCGAGGAACTCGGACAGCTCGTCATTGGAAACACTGCGCTTAGGAAGCGCCGAGCCTGTTCCAAGAATCGTGAAACCCATCACTAACCTCCTTTGAGTTGTTGACGTGTTTACATCGACCAAGAGAGGATAGCGCATTTCAGTCGTTGTTAACGTGTTAACATTAAATTGTCCAAATGCGACAAAGGCTTCACATTGTGTCTCTCTCGACACCATTGCGTTATTCACTTATTCATTAAGGAGGTAGCAGCCGTTATGGATGCTAAATTAACGATAGTCGACGTAACCGGATCGACCAACGATGACCTGCTCGAAGCAGGAAAACAGGGAGCGCCGCACGGCACAGGACTTGCCGCCCGGGCTCAGACAGCAGGACGCGGCCGGCGCGGCCACAAGTGGGATTCAACCGCCGGCAACCTATTGCTTTCGATTGTCCTGCGTCCATGCGTTAATCCTGCGAAGTACTCTGGTCTTGCTGCCGTCAGCGGCCTAGCGGTGCTCGAGGCGCTCGAAAAACAGGGTCTTGCAAACGAGATTGGCCTCAAATGGCCCAACGACCTGGTCGCGCGTGGACGCAAACTCGGCGGCATTCTGGTCGAGGCCGCACGCGATAACGAAGGCAAACCTTTCGCCGTCTGTGGCATTGGTGTCAATGTGAACTATGCGCCCCAAGAGGTGCCCGATGGCGGCCTGCCGGCAATCGGTCTCTCGGACCTTAACGAGAACGTTCCAGCTGTCGACATGCTCCTCGATGAGGTCTATCACGCAGTTATAGACGCTATAGATGCCTGGGCAGAACGCCTCAACGCCATGGAAGAAAACACCGGACCGCTCGCGCCCGTCCACGGCGAATATGTCGCTCACCTCAATTGGATTGGAAAGCACGTTATCGCCCGCTCCCCTGCCGGTGACGAGCTGGCGCGAGGCATCTTTAAAACGGTCGATGGCTTTGGTCGTGCGTGCATCGAAACAGAGGACGGCTTGCGATCCTTCCATTTTGAGGAAGCGTCATTGCGCCCCTTGAGTGAGTAGGTCGCCACAGCCAGCCGCTCGGCAGCCTTTCCCGGCGATCCAAACCCATCATGCAAAACAAAAGGGCCCCGCTACCGTAACGGCAGCGGGGCCCTTTAAGCTATGAGCGATATCGCTTAGAGCTTGATGTCGATGTCGACGCCAGCGGGGAGGTCGAGACGCATAAGCGAATCAACGGTGCCCGAGGTGGGGTCGAGGATGTCGATGAGGCGCTTGTGGGTGCGCATCTCGAACTGCTCACGGGAGTCCTTGTTCACGTGCGGCGAGCGGATAACCGTGTACAGGTTGCGCTCGGTGGGCAGGGGGACAGGACCGGAAACGCGAGCACCGGTCTTCTGAGCGGTCTCGACGATGAGCTTCGCGGACTGATCGACGACCTCGTGATCATAGCCCTTGAGGCGAATGCGGATCTTCTGGGTAGCCAACTTAAACCTCCAAAGAGTGCGAGAGATGTTCTCGCGGATTACGTAACAGGGAGCTCGAACTTAGGCGTTCTTGCTCATGACCTCGTCCACGATGGACTTGGGCGCGGGCTCATAAGAGTCGAACTGCATCGTGTAGGATGCACGGCCCTGGGTCTGGGAGCGAAGGTCGGTAGCGTAACCGAACATCTCGCCCAGCGGCACCTTGGCACGGATGAGCTTGCTGTTCTTGCGATCCTCCATGCCCTCGATCTTGCCGCGGCGACCGGAGAGGTTGCCCATGACGTCGCCCATGTACTGCTCGGGGGTCTCGACCTCGACAGCCATGATCGGCTCGAGCAGCTGCGGGTCGGACTTCTTGAGGGCGTCCTTGATAGCCATGGAACCGGCGATCTTGAAGGCGGCCTCGGAGGAGTCGACCTCGTGGTAAGAACCGTCGAACAGGGTGACCTTAACGTCGAGGACCGGGAAGCCGGCGATAACACCGGTGTTCAGGGCCTCTTGGATGCCCTTGTCGATGGACGGGATGTACTCCTTGGGCACGACACCGCCGACGATAGCGTTGACGAACTCGTAGCCGAAGCCCTCCTCCATCTTCTCGAGCTTGATGACGGCGTGGCCGTACTGACCGCGACCACCGGACTGACGGACGAACTTGCCCTCAGCCTTCTCGACGTCGTGACCAGCGGTCTCGCGGTAGGCAACCTGGGGCTTACCGACGTTAGCGTCGACCTTGAACTCGCGGAGCAGACGGTCGACGATGATCTCGAGGTGCAGCTCGCCCATGCCGGCGATGATGGTCTGGCCGGTCTCGTGGTTGGTGGACACCTGGAAGGTCGGGTCCTCCTCGGCGAGCTTGGTCAGAGCCAGGGACATCTTGTCCTGCTCGGCCTTGGTCTTGGGCTCGATGGCAACGTCAATAACGGGCTTAGCGAACTCGATCTTCTCGAGGACGATCTCCTTGCCCTCGGCGCACAGGGTGTCACCGGTGGTGGAGTTCTTGAAGCCGACGCAAGCGACGATGTCGCCGGCGGCAGCGTCGTCACGGTCGATACGCTCGGCGGCGTTCATCTCGAGGATGCGGCCGAGGCGCTCGCGCTGACCGTTGGAAGCGTTGACAACGTAGGAGCCGGACTCGGCGCGGCCGGAGTAAACGCGGACGTAGGTGAGCTTACCGACGAACGGGTCGGTCATGATCTTGAAGACCAGGCCGGAGAAGGGCTCGTCGAAGGAAGGATGACGCTGAATCTCCTCGCCGGTGTCCGGATCGGTACCGGTGACGGCCTCGACGTCAAGCGGGCTGGGCAGGTAGTCGACGACAGCGTCGAGCAGCTCCTGAACGCCCTTGTTCTTGTAGGCGGAACCCACGAAGACGAGGTTGAGCTCGTTGGCCAGAACGCCCTTGCGCAGAGCAGCCTTGAGCTCCTCGACGGTGAAGTCCTCCTCCATGAGGATCTTCTCCATGAGCTCGTCGTCAAAGCTGGCAGCAGCGTCGAGGAGCTCCTCGCGCTTGGTGGCAGCGATGTCGGCAAACTCAGCCGGGATCTCGTCCATCGGCTCGGGGTAGGTCATACCCTTCTCGTCGGCCTTGAAGTCCCATGCAGTCATGGTGACCAGGTCGATGACGCCCCAGAAGTTGTCCTCGGCGCCCATCGGGACCTGAGCGGCCACGGCGTTGGCGTCGAGACGATCCTTCATGGTCTCGATAGCGTTGAAGAAGTCAGCGCCCACGCGGTCATACTTGTTGATGAAGGCGATGCGGGGGACGTTGAAGGTAGAAGCCTGACGCCAAACGGTCTCAGACTGGGGCTGAACGCCGGCAACGGCGTCGAAGACGGCGACAGCGCCATCGAGGACGCGCAGGCAGCGCTCGACCTCGGCGGTGAAGTCAACGTGGCCCGGGGTGTCGATGATCTGGATGCGGTAGTCCTTACCGTCCTTGTTCCAGAAGCACGTGGTAGCAGCGGAGGTAATGGTTACGCCGCGCTCCTGCTCCTGAACCATCCAGTCCATGGTGGCAGCGCCCTCATGGACCTCACCGATCTTGTGGGTCTTACCGGTGTAGTAAAGAATACGCTCGGTCGTGGTGGTCTTACCGGCATCGATGTGAGCCATGATGCCGATGTTACGGGTATCGGAAAGCTTGTACTTAGGCTTAGCCATGTTAGTTCCTTACCTTAACTTACCAACGATAGTGAGAGAACGCGCGGTTGGCCTCGGCCATCTTGAAGACGTCCTCACGCTTCTTGACGGAAGCGCCCAGGCCGTTGGAAGCGTCGAGGATCTCGTTGGCGAGACGCTCGGCCATGGTCTTCTCCTTGCGAGCGCGGGAGAAGTTGACGATCCAGCGGATACCCAGAGCGGTGGAACGACGGGAGTTGACCTCCATCGGGACCTGATAGGTAGCGCCACCGACACGCTTGGGCTTAACCTCGAGCGTGGGCTTGACGTTGTCCATAGCCTTCTTGAAGGTAGCGAGAGCGTCGCCACCCTCGGACTTCTCGGCAACGATCTCGAAAGCGGTGTAAACGATGCGCTCAGCGGTGGCCTTCTTGCCGTCAAGAAGGACCTTGTTGATGAGCTGAGTCACCAGGCGGTTGTTGTAAACGGCGTCAGGCTGAACCTCACGACGATTAGCTGCTGCACGACGCGGCATGTGAAATCTCCTTAAGTGTCTACCGTGCGGCGCTTAGGCGGCACACGGCGAAAGTATCAAAACGTTATCTGGCTTATTTGGCCTTGGGGCGCTTAGCACCGTACTTGGAACGGGCCTGCATACGGTTCTGGACCGGAGCAGCGTCGTAGGCGCCACGGATGACGTGATAACGGACACCAGGGAGGTCACGGACACGACCGCCGCGGACGAGCACGATGGAGTGCTCCTGCAGGTTGTGGCCCTCACCCGGGATGTAAGCAGTAACTTCGATGCCGTTGACGAGGCGAACACGGGCAACCTTACGAAGAGCCGAGTTCGGCTTCTTGGGGCTCGTGGTGAAGACGCGGGTGCACACGCCGCGCTTCTGGGAGTTGTGCTGCAGAGCAGCGTTCTTGGACTTCTTGGGCACGGAACGACGGCCCTGGCGAACCAGCTGGTTAATAGTAGGCAAAGCGTACTCCTTCTCGAATGATTCCAGCTTTCTGTAAAGTGCAACGGCTTGAATCGAGGGGTCAGCATCCCCCTACGAAACACGCAGTTCGATAGGATACGTGCCGTTAGCTGTGCCGTCAACAGACCACGCCGCCGGGCGTATCCCAAAATAGCCATATTTCCGCAAAGCCTCCATAAAAGGAATCCCCGCCTGTGCGCAAGTGCCCATTCCAGCCGTCCATGTAACGCAAAAATGGCCGCTTCCTCTAGCAGGAAGCGGCCTAGACCTTACGAATAGACGATGGTAAAGGGTACTTCTGTTTCGGTCTCTCCTGTTGATGTGCATCTCGTGCCCTCGAGGGTCACCGAGACCACTTGATCGACATTGATCAGTTTTGTCGGAACCCAGATGTTCTCTCCGCTATTGCGCGCCATCGAAACATAGAAATTGTACGCCCCTGCGTCGTCATCTTCGATAATCTGCTCCGATCCATCCTTGTAGCTGACGGTCAGTTTATGATCAACTGCTTCATAGCCCAGATCATCGATGTGCGTCTGGATGGAAAACGGGCTGATCTCGAGAGGCGAGTCGTCGGAGCGGAGCTCCTTTGTATCGACGTGCGCTCCGACGTTAAACTCTGGCGTCGATACCTCGATCACCTTCGCATCCTCACCTTTGCCCTCCGTCCAACTGATATTCCAGGTGACCGCATGTCGTAAATCTCGATCGCGATTCCAAGATGCAAAGTACATCGTGCCGTTAATGACCGTGTCGCTTGATGTGTCTTTATCAATGGTGCAGCGTGTATCAGCCCATTCCTCGCCGAAGTTCATGCTGGGTGTACTGACGCCCCCTTCTTCTTCACCATAGAGAACAAGTTCGCCAAGCTCTGCCGCCGGCTTGTAGTAGCTAACGCCATTCGGATTGGACAATGTAAACGTCACAGCACCGCAACCGTTCTCGTCGATTGCCATCTCATGAATGTCGAGCGTATAGCCGTTGCCCTCGACGGACAGATTGACCTTCTGGACTGCACCCTCCAGGCTTTGGGGCGCGATACCATCACCAAACTCTCTGGTGTAGGTATATTTCGTCCCCGACGAGCCGCCATTTGTCCAGGTAACGGACTCTCCGTTGCCATGGTTTCCCCAGGCAGAGGCAAAATAACTGGAATTGACAACAGCGTAGGCGACCCCTCCGGTCGCCAGCACTCCGGCAAGACATCCGATTACGGCAACATACAGAGGCTTCGCGTGACCCTTTCGGCGAAGCGGCTCGCCAGCAGCGGCATAAAGAACACGGTCAGCAAGATCGCTATCGGCTTGGACGGACTCGAAGGCCTGCTTGATCTGGTTGGATTTCACGGTCGCCCTCCTCTAGGATGAACTTGAGCTTCGATCTGCCGCGAGCTAAACGCGTTCGAACGGTCGCGGCTGGCACATGCAATAACTCGGCAATCTCTGAAGTCGAGAAGCCCAGATAGTAATAGAGCACGATGGGGATACGGAATCGTTCCGGAAGCCGCATGACGTCCGACAGGACGGCCTTAGTCTCGTCCTGCGCCGCCAAGAGCGAATCGGTCAGATTCTCGATATCCTCCACGCGCCTCCACGGTTTTCGAAAGAGAGACTTGCATTCATTGATCGTGACCCGGATAAGCCATCGACGAAGATGCTCCCAGCTTTCAAAATGCGTATCGCTTTTGAGTAACTTTAGAAAGACGTCTTGAGCGACATCGTCGGCGTCAGCGCGATCGCGCAGATACGTCAAGGCGATCCGAAACACGACATCACGGTGGTCTTCAACCGCCTGTCTAAAAGCTTGTTCTTCCATAATCACCTCCCGGTGACGCTGATGGTTCTTGATGAGGTCCTCACCATAGATACGCTTTGGCCGAACGAAATGTTTCAAATCCAAGCAGGAAAAACCTACCAAAATAAACCTGTCCCTTTTTGGCAAAAGGAATCCCCTTCTGTGCGCGGGGGCAGATTCCCGGAACGGGCCGCCCGATGTTTAAGTTCGCTGCTCTACAGTCCTGCGCAAGACGGAAAGCACATTAAGTGCTTTCCTTTGCGTGCGGAACTCGCGACAAACTTAAACAGCGGGCGGCCCGTTCCGGGAATCCGACGTACTCGTCGGGGCAACGTTCCTCATCAAAAAAGACCCGCTCCCCTGTTGGGAAGCGGGTCTTTGGAAGGGCGGTTAACGTACTAGGAAATTATTCCTCGTCGTTGTCCTTGGCCTCTTCGGCGTCGTCGGTGTCCACGAGCTGGTTGAGCAGCTCGTCGAGGGACGCCATGTCCTCGTTGATCGCGCCGTTGGCGGGAGCCTTCTTGTCGTCGATCGGGGCGCCCAGGAGCTCCTCGTCGGCGTCGGCGTGATGCGTCGGAGCGGAGGTACCCAGCAGGATATCGTCCGGACCGTCGGGGCTAAAGACCATCTGCAGCAGCTGCGAGAGGTCTTCCTCGTCGGCAACGTCGTCGTTGTTCTCGAGGATGTAGAGCAGGTCGTGGGCCTCCAGGCCGTCACGGAGCTCCTCGATCGCCTTGGCACCGATACCATCGATGCGCAGCAGATCCTCCTCGGACTTGCCGACCAGGTCGCCGACCGTCTCGATGCCGACCTCGCTGAACTTGTTGGTCCAACGCTGCGACACGCCCAGGTCGTCGAACAGGTACAGGCGAGCCTTCTCGGCGGAGATGGTATGGCCGTTGCGGGTGAACGAACCGTCAGCACCACCGAACTCGTCGTAGCCGGCCCAGTCGAGCTGCTGCGGGAGCTGCTCGTCCAGATCCTTGAGTTCAACCGGAGCCCACTCGGGCAGCGACTTGGCGTTGGGCGAAGCCGGACCGTCGATGTCGACATAGCCGTCGGCCGTGCGATACGTCAACTTGGCGTTGGCATACGGCTTAAGGCCGGTACCAGCAGGGATCTTCTTACCGACGATGACGTTGGACTTAAGGTCGAGCAGGTGGTCGACCTTGCCCTCGATGGCAGCCTCGGTAAGGACGCCGGCGGTACGGATGAACGAAGCGCTCGACAGCCAAGAGTCGATGTTGGACGCGACCTTGAGCGTACCCAGGATGACGGGCTCGGCCACGGGAGCCTGACCGCCCAGACGGGCAACGCGCTCGACCTCGTCGGCAAACTCGTAGCGGTCGACGTACTGACCAAGCAGGTACTTGGAGTCGCCGGGGTTGGTGATCTGAACGCGACGCAGCATCTGACGTGCGAGCACCTCGATGTGCTTGTCGTTCAGGTCGACGCCTTGGCTGGTGTAGACGTCCTTGACGCTCTCGACGAAGGTGTGCATCGTCGACTCGATGTCGGTCAGCTTGCGCAGGTTGCGGAAGTTGACGAAGCCCTTGGTGATCTGGTCGCCGGCGCGAACCTCGCAGCCGTCCTCGATCTCGGGCATAAAGCGCACCGATGCGGGGACGCGACGCTCGTCGAGGACGCGGGTGTGATCCTCGGAGTCGGTGAGCGTCAGCACGTACTCGGACTTCTCGGGCTTAATCGAGAGGTGGCCGGAGTACGGAGCCAGCTCGGCCTCGCGACCCAGAATCTTCTCGTTGACGTTGCCGACGATATCGAACATACGGCTGACCGTAGGCAGACCCTGCGTAATATCGTCGACGCCAGCGACGCCGCCGGAGTGAATGGTACGCATCGTAAGCTGCGTACCGGGCTCGCCGATGGACTGGGCGGCAATAATGCCGACGGCAGTACCGATGGCGACCGGACGACGGGTGGAAAGATCCCAGCCGTAGCACTTCTGGCACACGCCGTACTTGGAGCGGCAGGTGAGCAGTGCGCGAAGCTTGACCTTCTTGAGGCCGGCATCGACCATCTTCTGGATGTCGGCGACCTTCTCGATGTAGCCGTCCTGCTCAAAGAGCACGGTGCCATCGGGGGCCACGACGTCCTCGATGAAGCAACGGCCGACGAGGTCGGTGTTGAGGTCGGTGGTGCCGGGGATGATGAGGTTGTAGGTGACGCCCTCGTGCGTACCGCAGTCCTCCTCGCGGACGATGACGTCCTGGGCCACGTCGACCAGACGACGGGTCAGGTAACCAGAGTCCGAGGTGTGGGATGCGGTATCGACCAGGCCCTTACGGGCGCCGTAGGTCGAAATGAAGTACTCGAGCGGCAGCAGGCCCTCGCGGAAGTTCGCCTTAATGGGAAGGTCGATCGTCTCGCCGGACATGTCTGCCATCAGGCCACGCATGCCGCCGAGCTGACGCAGCTGGGTCTTAGAACCACGGGCGCCGGAGTCGGCCATCATGTAGAGCGGGTTCTCCTCGTCGAACAAGTCGAGCATGAGCGCTGCGACCTTATCGGTACAAGCGGTCCACTCGTTAACGACTTCGATGTGGCGCTCCGTCTCGTTGATGAAGCCCTCCTCGAAGTACTCGTTGATCTGGTCGACGTTGGCCTGGGCGCGATCGAGCAGCTCCTGCTTCTCGGCAGGGATGAGAGCGTCCCACACCGAGATGGTGAGGCCGGCGCGGGTAGCGTAGTGGAAGCCGGAGTACTTGATGGCGTCGAGGATCGGACCGACCTTGGCCTCGGGGTAACGATCGCAGCAGTCCGCAACCAGCTTGGCCACGTCGCCCTTGACCATCTTGTAGTTCATGAACTCATAATCTTCGGGCAGGCACTGGCGGTTGAAGATGATGCGGCCGATAGAGGTCTCGAAGCGCGCGGTCTTGTTGCCGGTGACGTCGTAGTCGACGAACTCGTTCTTGCCGTTCTTGACGCGGAAGATACGGGTGCCGTCCTCGTTGATGACATTGGCGTCGGCAGCGGACACGCGGACCTGAATCTTGGCCTGCATGTCGACCTCGGAGCGGCAGTCATAGGCGTGCAGCGCGTCGTCGAAGCTGGCGAACACGTGGTTCTCGCCCGGCAGACCGTCGCGGACCTGGGTCAGGTAGTACACACCGATGATCATGTCCTGCGAGGGGATGTTGACCGGCTTGCCGGATGCCGGCGAGCGCAGGTTGTTCGCAGAGAGCATGAGCACGCGAGCCTCGGCCTGAGCCTGGCTGGACAGCGGCACGTGGACGGACATCTGGTCGCCGTCGAAGTCGGCGTTGAAGGGCGAGCAGACCAGCGGGTGCAGGTGGATGGCCTTGCCCTCGACCAGCACCGGCTCAAAGGCCTGGATGGACAAACGGTGCAGGGTCGGTGCACGGTTGAGCAGCACGACGCGGCCGTCGATGACCTCTTCGAGGATGTCCCACACAAAGGTGGCACCACGGTCGATAGCACGCTTGGCGCCCTTGATGTTCTCGACCTTGCCGAGCTCGACCAGGCGCTTCATGACGAAGGGCTTGAAGAGCTCCAGCGCCATGGTCTTGGGCAGACCGCACTGGTGCAGCAGCAGCTTGGGGTCGGTAACGATTACCGAACGGCCGGAGTAGTCGACACGCTTACCCAGCAGGTTCTGACGGAAGCGACCCTGCTTACCCTTGAGGGCCTCGGCGAGCGACTTGAGCGGGCGACCGCCACGGCCAGAGACCGGGCGACCACGACGGCCGTTGTCGAACAGGGCGTCCACGGACTCCTGGAGCATGCGCTTCTCGTTGTTCACGATGATCGCAGGGGCGTCCAGGTCGAGCAGGCGCTTGAGTCGGTTGTTACGGTTGATCACGCGACGGTACAGGTCGTTAAGGTCGGACGCGGCGAAACGGCCGCCGTCGAGCTGGACCATCGGGCGCAGATCGGGCGGAATGACCGGGATGACGTCCAGGATCATGTTCGCGGGGCTGTTGCCGCCCTTCAGGAAGGCGTCAACGACCTCAAGGCGCTTGACGGCCTTCTCGCGCTTCTGCTTCTGGGAATCCTCGTCGGCGATGATGGCCTTGAGCTTCTCGGCCTCGGAGGGGAGGTCGATGGCAGCGAGCAGGTCGCGGACGGCCTCAGCACCCATGCCACCCTTGAAGTACATGGAGTAGTAACGGGTCATCTCGCGGAACAGCGGCTCATCGGAGATGAGGTCGCGCTCGGTGAGCTTCATGAAGGCGTTGAAGGCATCCGTGCGGAGCTGCTTCTCATCCTTGCACTCTTCCTCGATGTCGACGATGCCGGAGGCGATCTCCTCGGGGGTCAGCGGCTCCTCGTCGGAGAACTCGTCAAAGTTCTCGGGGTCGCCCTGCTCCTTGAGGGACTCGATCTGGCGGGCGCACTCGGCATCGATCTCTTCCAGATCGGCGGCGAGCTCCTCGCGCAGGTCGTCGGCGTCGGCCTCGCGGGCCTCATAGTCAACCTCGGTGATGATGTAGCTGGCAAAGTACAGAACCTTCTCGAGGTCCTTGGACTTGATGTCGAGCATACGGCTCATCGGGAAGCTCGTGGGGCTCTTGAAGTACCAGATGTGGGACACGGGAGCGGCGAGCTCGATGTGGCCCATGCGGTCGCGACGCACCTTGGCCGAGGTGACCTCGACGCCGCAGCGCTCGCAGACGATGCCCTTAAAGCGGATGCCCTTGTACTTGCCGCAGGAGCACTCCCAGTCCTTGGCGGGACCGAAGATCTTCTCGCAGAACAGGCCGTCCTTCTCGGGCTTGAGGGTACGGTAATTGATGGTCTCCGGCTTCTTGACCTCACCGTGCGACCAGGAACGGATCTGGTCGGCGGAGGCAAGGGAGATCTTTACCGAGTCAAAATCAGTAGCTTCGAAATCTGCCACAGTCAACTACTCCTTATCAGTGGTCGTGGCGGCGACAGCCTCGGGTGCCTCGGCGGTCTCGGCATCCTCGGCCTCGACGTCGGTGTCAACGCCGGCGAGCGCAGCCAGGTCGTCGAGAGCAGAGGTCTCCTCGGCGGTCACAGGGGCGGAGGCGTCCTCGTCGGCATCGTGCATGGGCTCGATGTCCAGCGCGAGGGAGCGGATCTCCTTGACGAGAACCTTGAAGGACTCGGGGATACCCGGGACAGGAACGTTCTCGCCCTTGACGATGGACTCGTAGGTCTTGACGCGGCCCACGGTATCGTCGGACTTGACGGTCAGGATCTCCTGCAGGACGTTGGAAGCACCGTAAGCGTACAGTGCCCAAACTTCCATCTCGCCGAAGCGCTGGCCGCCGAACTGGGCCTTGCCGCCCAGAGGCTGCTGGGTAACCAGGCTGTAAGGGCCGGTCGAACGGGCGTGAATCTTGTCGTCGACCATGTGGCCGAGCTTGAGGATGTAGGACGTACCCACGGTAATGGGCTCGCGGAACTCCTCGCCGGTGCGGCCGTCGAACAGACGGGTCTTGCCGCGCTCGTCAAGCTGGGTGACGAACTCGGGGCGCATGTGATCGCCAAAGGCAGCGGTGGCCTTGTTGAGCATGTTCTTGTTGGCACGACGAATGACCTCGGCGATCTCGTCCTCCTTGGCGCCGTCGAAGACGGGCGTGGCGGTGAAGAACGGACCGGGGACGTACTTGTCGGAGTCGGCCTGCTCGGTATCCCAACCGCAGGCAGCAGCCCAGCCAAGGTGGCACTCGAGCAGCTGGCCGACGTTCATACGCGAAGGAACGCCCAGCGGGTTGAGGATAACGTCGATCGGGGTACCGTCAGCCATGTAGGGCATGTCCTCGACCGGCAGAACGTTACAGATAACACCCTTGTTGCCGTGGCGGCCGGCGATCTTATCGCCCTGCTGGATCTTACGACGCTGGGCGACGTAGACGCGCACCTGCTCGTTGACGCCGGGGGCCAGGTCGTCGCCGTTCTCGCGGCTAAAGCGGACGACGTCGATGACGCGGCCGTAAGCGCCGTGAGGCATCTTAAGGGAGGTATCGCGGACGTCGTGGGCCTTGGCACCGAAGATGGCGCGCAGCAGGCGCTCCTCGGCGGTCAGAGCGCTCTCGCCCTTAGGCGTGACCTTGCCGACCAGGATGTCGCCAGGGCCGACCTCGGCGCCGATGCGGATGATGCCGTCCTCGTCGAGGTTGGCAAGCATGTCCTCGGAGAGGTTCGGGATCTCGCGGGTGATCTCCTCGGGGCCGAGCTTGGTGTCGCGGGCGTCGATCTCGTGACGGGTGATGTTGATGGTCGTCAGCAGGTCCTCGGCCACCAGGCGCTCGGACACGACGATACCGTCCTCGTAGTTAAAGCCTTCCCACGGCATGTAGGCCACGGTGAGGTTCTGGCCCAGTGCGAGCTCGCCGTGATCGGTCGAAGGACCGTCGGCCAGAGGCTCGCCCTGCTCAACGGTGTCACCGACGCGCACGAGCGGACGGTGGTTGATGCAGGTGGACTGGTTGGAGCGCTGGTACTTGGCCAGGTGATACTCGTCCATGCCGCCGGCATGCTTGACGATAATCTTGGCGGCGTCGGCAAAGATAACCTCGCCGGCGTTCTTGGCCAGGGTGACCTCGCCGGAGTCCAGAGCGGCGCGACGCTCCATGCCGGTACCGACATAGGGAGCGGCGGGGTGAACCAGCGGCACGGCCTGACGCTGCATGTTGGCGCCCATCAGCGTACGCTTGGCGTCGTCGTGCTCAAGGAACGGGATCAGCGTGGCTGCGACGGAGAGCATCTGACGCGGCGAGACGTCCATGTAGTCGACGTCCTCGACGGGCACGTCGGCGGGAGCGCCGAAGGAGCCGTCGAAGTCGCGGGTACGGGCGATCACGGTGTGCGGGCGGACAAGCTTGCCCTCGGCATCGGTCGTGATGAACTCGTTGGTCTTGGGATCGAGCGGCGTGTTGGCCGGCGCGATGACGTGCTTCTCTTCCTCGTCAGCGGTCATCCAGTCGATCTGGTCGGTGGCAACGCCGTTCTCGACGCGACGGAACGGGGCCTCGATGAAGCCGTACTCGTTGACGCGGGCGTAGAGGGCGAGCGAGCCGATCAGGCCGATGTTGGGGCCTTCGGGGGTCTCGATCGGGCACATGCGGCTGTAGTGCGAGTTGTGAACGTCGCGGACGGCCGTCGGCACGTTGGTGCGGCGGCTGGAGCCGGACTTGTGGCCGGCAAGACCACCAGGGCCGAGTGCGGACAGACGGCGCTTGTGGGTCAGACCGGTCAGGGGGTTCGCCTGGTCCATGAACTGCGAGAGCTGCGAGGAACCGAAGAACTCCTTGATGGAGGCCACGATCGGGCGGATGTTGATGAGCGACTGCGGGGTGATCTCGTCGATGTCCTGGGAGCTCATGCGCTCACGGACGACGCGCTCCATACGGCTCATGCCGATACGGAACTGGTTGGCGACGAGCTCGCCAACGGTGCGGATACGGCGGTTGCCAAAGTGGTCGATGTCGTCGACCTTGAAGCCCTGCTCGCCGGCAGCGAGGGACAGCAGGTAGCGCAGCGTTGCGACGATATCCTCGTCGGTGAGCACCGTGACCTCTTCCTCGGTGGTGAGGTTGAGCTTCTTGTTGACCTTGTAACGACCGACGCGGGCCAGATCGTAGCGCTGCGGGTTAAAGAGCAGGCCCTCGAGCAGGCTGCGGGAAGCGTCCACGGTGGGAGGCTCGCCTGGGCGCAGGCGACGGTAGATCTCGATGAGGGCGTCCTCGCGGGTGAGGGCGGTGTCGCGCTCCAGGGTGCGCTTGATCACATCGGAGTTGCCGAGCAGCTCGATGATGTCGTCGTTGGTGACGGCGATGCCAAGGGCGCGCAGGAACATCGTGGCGCTCTGCTTGCGCTTACGGTCGATGGAGACCATGAGCTGGTCGCGCTTGTCGACCTCAAACTCAAGCCAGGCACCGCGGGACGGGATGATCTGGGCCTTGTAGATCTGCTTGCCCGAATCCATCTCGGAGCTGTAGTACACGCCCGGGGAGCGGACGAGCTGCGAGACGACGATACGCTCGGTACCGTTGATGATGAAGGTGCCCTGATCGGTCATCATGGGGAAGTCGCCCATGAAGACGAGCTGCTCTTTGATCTCGCCGGTCTCCTTGTTGGTGAGACGGACGTCAGTCAGAAGCGGAGCCTGATAGGTCATATCCTTCTCGCGGCACTCCTCGACGGTGTGCGCGGGGTCGCCGAACTGATGCTCGCCGAAGGTAACCTCGAGAACATGGTTCTGGCTCTGGATGGGGCTGGATTCCTTGAACGCCTCACGAAGGCCCTCGTCCTTAAAACGCTCAAAGGATTCCCTTTGAACAGAGATAAGGTTGGGGAGCTCCATGGCCTCCGGGATTTTCCCGAAGCTGACGCGCTTGCGCTCAGTGGCAGTGTATGCGTAGGTCACCAGGTTTTTCCTCCTTCACGGAAATGCTCGGTGGGTTGGCGAGGCATAGCTTCGCCAGTTATCGCAACCTAATAGTTTATCAGGTACCGACCGTTGGGCAAGAAAAGCCTTGACGCGATTGAGTTTTTGGAGTAGCAAAGTTTTTCGACAGAAAAAGTGCAGGTAGATTGGTGTGTATCGAACACCTGTTCATATATTTTCTGTGAACAACGCTGCTGGTGCGCGCCGCTGAATGGCGGAATGGCGGCGAGGGTTGATCAGGCGGAAACTGCATCCCGTTTTGAGGCCCCAAACTGGGGCGCAGTTTCCGGTTGAGCACTGTTTGGGAAAGCATATCCCGTTCTGAGCCGAAATTCCGGGTCGCAGTTTCCGCTAGGGGCCTCAGCCGGAAAGCGCGTCCCAGAATTCGGCCAAATTGTGGGCCGCACTTTCCGGAGCTAAGCTGTAGCTCGTATAAAAAACGGGTGCAGACCGAAGTCCGCACCCGTAAATGTCGATGACCGAAGGCTTACTTGCGCATCAATCCGCCGCGCTCGTCGATGGCGTCCCAGAAGGCATCGGCAAAGCGGGGGTCGCTTGCAGCCATGAGGGCGTTGGTGGCCATCCAGCCAGAGGGAGTGCCGGTGTCGTAGCCCGACAGCGGGTCGATGACGACGGCGTACATGGCCTCGCGGTCGAGCGAACGGGCCATGGCGTCGGTGAGTTGGATCTCGCCGCCCTTGCCGGCCTGCTGATCTGCCAGCAGGTCCATGACCAGCGGGCTCAGCAGGTAGCGACCGACGATGTACAGGTTGGACGGAGCAGCCTCGGGAGCGGGCTTCTCGACCAGACCGCCGATACGCCAGACAGCGCCCGGCTCGGCATCGGCAACGTCCTCGGCGCCCTCGAGCGAACCGACGCGCTCGCCGGCGATAACACCGTAGCGGCTGACTTCCTCGGGCGAGCAAGCAGCGACGGCGATAACCGAAGCGCCACCGTGCTCCTTGGAAACGGCGAGCATCTTGTCGCAGATGTCGCGGTTAGGTACAACGTAGTCGCCCAGAAGAACCAGGAAGTTCTCCCCTGCCACGGCGTCGGCAGCAGAGCGAATAGCATGGCCGAGGCCCTTGGGCTCGTACTGATAACGGAAGTCGACCGGCATACCGCCAGCGTGGGCGACGGCATCGGCATAGGCGTTCTTGCCGCGCTCGCGCAGCAGGTTCTCGAGCGAACGGTCGGGCTGGAAGTAGTTCAGCAGCTCGGGCTTGCCGGGCGAGGTAACGATGATGGCGTCGTCGACCTCCTCGGGGTCGAGTGCCTCCTCGACGACATACTGGATGACGGGCTTGTCGAGCACCGGCAGCATCTCTTTGGGCGTGCACTTGGTGCCAGGCAGAAAACGCGTGCCAAGACCGGCGGCGGGGATGATTGCCTTCATGTTATTCAAAGATCCTTTCGCAGGCGCAAAAGCGCCCCATGCGTGCGGCGCACAGCCGCAGACCAAATTGCGATACCCAAGCATCTTACCGCTGGAACTATATGTCGCTACAAGGCAGAGACAATTCTTCAGCAGGTCAACGCAAATTATTGCTCGAATGGTGCAATTTTATTGCCCAACGGCAGGGCACCCGATACGACGCAAATCACAGAACATGGCAGTTTGAGCAACCGATGTCGAGGAACCGAAAAACAAAAAAGACGGGGCTCGCAATGCGAACCCCGTCTGCAAAGAAATCTGGCGAGAAAGCCTGATTACTTGAGGGTGACAGCAGCGCCAGCAGCCTCGAGCTTCTCCTTGGCAGCCTCGGCGTCCTCCTTCTTGGCACCCTCGAGAACAGCCTTGGGAGCGCCCTCGACGACCTCCTTGGCCTCCTTCAGGCCAAGGTTGGTGAGCTCACGGACGGCCTTGATGACCTGGATCTTGTTGTCGCCGAAGCCCTCGAGCACGACGTCAAACTCGGTCTTCTCCTCGGCCTCAGCAGCGCCAGCAGCGGGAGCGGCGACAACAGCGGCAGGAGCAGCGGCGGAAACGCCGAAGGTATCCTCGATAGCCTTAACGAGCTCGGAAGCCTCGAGAAGGGTCATTTCCTTAAGAGCATCGATGATCTCATCGGTGGTAAGCTTAGCCATTTCTAAGTCCTTTCGGTTTCCGTGTCTGTGCACGGAGATCAGTTAAAACACGGCGCGAATGCGCCAGGGGTGCGGCGTTGCCGCCGCGGGTGAAAACAGCGACTAGGCTGCCTTCTGCTCGGAGACCTGCTGGATCGAACGAGCGAGACCAGAGGAAACGCCGTTGACGCAGACAGCGATGTCGCGAGCGAAACCGGAGATGAGACCGGCGATCTGGCCGAGAAGCTGATCCTTGGTGGGCAGCTCGGCGATAGCCTTAACATCATCAGCGGAAACGGCCTTGCCGTCGGAGATACCGCCCTTGATCTCAAGGACGCCCTTGGACTTAGCAGAGAAGTCCTTAAGGGCCTTAGCGGCCTCGACCGGCTCGGACTCGTAGAACACATAAGCGACGGGGCCGGCGAGGATCTCGTCGAGCTCGGGCTGCTCCTGGTTCTTGAGAGCGATCTTGACCAGGTTGTTCTTGTAGACCTTCATCTCGGCGCCGCACTCGCGAAGCTGATGACGCAGCTCCTGAGCCTGCTTAACCGTCAGACCGTTGTAGTTGACGACAAACAGACCGGCGTTCTCGGCGATACGGGACTCGATCTCTGCAACCTTGTCGATTTTGTACTGCTGGGGCATAAATTACACCTCCTCGAATTCTTTCCGGGCACGGTCCGCCACAAGGACGTGACGGGGGCATGTCCAAAAAGAAAGCCCCCGCGCTGCATGAGC
This sequence comes from uncultured Collinsella sp., assembly GCA_958407445.1. Lineage (GTDB taxonomy): Bacteria > Actinomycetota > Coriobacteriia > Coriobacteriales > Coriobacteriaceae > Collinsella. The sequence continues at coordinate 25,561 of CATYIU010000008.1, read as the reverse complement.
GACGGGGGCGAGAAGACATATCTACTCGACCACCTCGGCTGGCGGGATATCCCATTAAGCTCGCGGGCGATGCCCGTTTGCACCGGCTGTCTCTGGCAGCGGATTCGTGCGTGAACCGAAAGTATTATGGCGGGGACCCCGGCGTCGGTCAACGGAAAACCGGGCTGCACACAATTCCACCATCCGGCCGCGCCGCCAAAGGCCAGGCGCAAGGTTTTCGCTCGGTCAGGTCCTGGGCTCGCACGAAGAGCACATTAAGTGCTCTTCGGCTCGTGCGGAATCTACGAAAACCTTGCGCCTGGCCTTTGGCGGCGCGGCCTGCGTTGACTTTGGGCAGCCCGGGTTTTCGTTGGCTGACGCCCCCCACTCATAATGCTTGGGTCGGTGGGCTGATGGTTTTAGTCCCGTTGGGCTACAACGTTGACACGAAGCTTGACAGGCGGCGGAGACCTTCGTCCAGATCTTGGTCGGAGACGCAGTAGCTTAGGCGGATGTGGCCTTCGGTGCCGAAGCAGTCGCCCGGGACTAGGGCTACGTTTGTCTCTTCGATGGCTTTGATGCAGAAGTCTTCGCTGGTTAGGCCGAACTTTTTGATGCTCGGGAAAGTGTAGAAGGCTCCTGCGGGCTCTACTACGTCGAGGCCCATGGCGTATAAGGCTGCGAGTACACGTTCGCGGCGGGCTCTGTAGACTTTGAGCATGGGGGTTGGGTCGACGGTCAGGGCTCGAGCTGCGGCGTCCATCTCGAAGGAGACGGCACTCGATACTAGGTATTGGTGGGCCTTTGCGATCTCGGCGATGACGGGGGCTGCGGCTGCGAGCCAACCCAAGCGCCAGCCGGTCATGGCCCAGGGCTTGGAGAAGCTCTCGATGACTACCGTCTGCTCGCGCAGTTCTGGGTGTCGCTGGGCAAAGCGCTCGTAGCCGTCCGCGTAGACCAAGCGGTTGTATACGTCGTCGCAAACCACGTAGATGCCCGCCTGGTCTGCCACGCGCGCCACGGCGTCGAGCGACGCCGTATTGAGGATGCAACCCGTAGGATTGTTGGGCGAGCAGATGACGATGGCCTTGGTCGCCGGCGTAACGCAAGCGCGCAGCGCTTCCTCATCGATCTGGAATTGCGCAGGCTCCGTATCCAAAAAGACCGCCTTGGCGTGGTTGGCCACGACGATGCTTTCGTACAGGCCAAAGGCCGGCGTGGGGATAATGACCTCGTCGCCGGGGTTGAGCATAGCCATGAATGTTGCCGACAGGGCCTCGGTCGCGCCATCAGTCAGGATGACCTCGTCGGCCGAAAACGCAAGGCCCGCGTCCCCCATGTAGGCAGATAACGCCTCGCGCAGGGCGGGGCGACCGTTGTTCGGCGGATAGTGCGTGTCACCGCGGTCCAGTGCGGCGGTCACCTCGGCGCTAATCACATCGGGCGTGGGAAAATCGGGCTCGCCGAGCGCGAGCGCGATGCACCCCGGATGCTGGGCGGCGAGCGCGTTGATCCGGCGGATACCGGAGGGCTTGAGCGTGGCAAGCGAGGTATTCATGGGCAGACGCATGGCGTTCCTTTCGTAAGGGTTGCACTAGGATAGCGCGGCGAGGCGCCACCAGACGGTGTAACCTAAACGGAAACCAACCGGAAAGGAGGCGGCATGGAGACGATCGCGCGCGGCGATAAGCCCAAGACGTTGCAAACCATTGCGTATATCAGCATTCCCGAGAGCGCCGATCTTGAGTTTTTGCTCTGGGACCTGCAGGATGCCATCGCCGCCTATGCACAGCTTTCCGGCACTGTACTCCCCCGCCCGGTCGACTTGAAGGCGGATGATGACGATGCTGCCGCCGATGGCCTCGTGCTCGCCGTTGATGATGCATTTGATGACGGGGCGATGATCACTGTCGAGCAGATGCTCGATCGCCTTGGGAATGCAGAGACACGCGTCTATGTCGTCGTGCAGGTTGCCCACAGAAGCACCGAGGGGGCGCACATGCCCGTCAAGCGCCTGCGGGAAGCTTGCGAGCTCCGTAAACTAACGTGGTGTGGCGGCGTTGCCATCTGCGCCGGCAGCGGCATCGCAGCGCTTCGCCACTCCCCGCGCATGGGCCTCTTGCGCCGACCGTTTTCCGAAGCCATGGACAAGCTCGTGGGTGCGGTGCGTATGGGTTGCTCGGTTGAGCATGCGCAGCGACTCGGCGGCGGCAGTGCCGAGGACATCGACACCAATGGCATGGTTTTTGCCGAGCCAGCCGTGCCGGCGCCGATCTGGCGAGGCGTTCTGAAACACCTCGGCGCCCGCACTCAATCAATAATTTAAATTAATAAGCTGCCCAGTCAACGGCTTCACTCCAACGCTCGACAAGCCGCTCCAAACGCCACGCCGCGTTGGCAGGACTCGTCGACGGCGGCACGATGGCAGGCAGCCCCGTCCGCTCTTGTAGATAGCGTTTGTAGAGCCGCCCGGCCGCGCCGCCGTTGCAGATAACGACCTCAATCGGCGCGACATCGGTAATGCGCTCGATATGTGCCGGCACAACGTTGCGAATGCTCGCGTCACTCGAGCCCTTAATGTCACAACTCTCGATCACATCCCACAGGGCCACACCGCCGTTGAGCAGCATGGAGCGCTTGGCGGCAATCGAGGCGTCGAGCGTCGCGGGCTCGCCGCCCACCAGAGGGTCGCCCTCGTTGGGTGGCACGGGCACACCGAGGCACGCGGCCATCACGCGCCAAAAGCGATTCTGGGGATTGCCGTAATAAAAGGCATTGGTACGCGAAAGCACTGAGGGAAACGACCCCAACACCAAGATGCGCGAGTGCTGGTCGAACACGGGCTCGAACCCGTGCTCAATATGTTGATAGCCCTCGTCAGGCGTTGCCATGACCTAGGCCCTCGACAGATAGCGCACCTCGTAGGGCGCAAGCTCAAGAGTACCCGTCAGCTCAACCGTGGGCGCGCCGTCGGCAAGCAGGTCAACAAAGGACCCGTTGAGCTCGCCAGCGCCAAAGGTGTAAGGCTCGCCCACGGCGTTCACCGCCACGAGCATCGTCGCGTCGTCGCAGGCGCGCTCGAACAGCAGCTGCTTGTTCTGGATCACCACGTTGCGATAGGCACCGTAGTTGAGGGCACGGGCCGCCGCGTCGTCGGCCGAGCGAAGGTGCGCGAGCTGCGTGATGAACGCCGTCAGCTCGTTGGGCGCAGGCTCATCGAGCGCAGGGCGCAGCGCCCAGTCACCATCGGGGCCGCCCTTTTCGCCAGGAATCCCCCACTCGCTGCCATAGTAGACGCACGGAATGCCCGGCATGCCAAAGAGCATGCCATAAGCGGGGCGCAGACAGGACTTGTCGGTAAGGATGCTCGCCAGGCGCGGCACATCGTGGTTGTCGACAAACGACAGCAAATGCTTGCCGCGATAAATGCACCACGGGTCACCGCCAAACTGGCGATGCAGCGAGTGGGCGATCTCGAACATGTTGACCGAGTTAAAGCTGGAGTACAGGCCCTTGTAGCACTCGTAGTTGGTGCAGGAGTCAAGCATCTCGTCATTGACGATCTGGTTGTAGTCGCCGTGGAGCGTCTCACCAATCAGCACAAAGTCGGGCTTGAGCTCACGGGTAAAAGTATGCAGGCGGCGCATAAAATCGCGATCGAGCATATAGGCGACGTCCAAGCGCAGGCCGTCGATGCCAAAGCCCTCGGCCCAGCGACGCACGGACTCAAGCAGGTAATCGACCACGGCGGGGTTTTGCAAGTTGAGCTTCACAAGCTCAAAATGGCCTTCCCAGCCCTCGTACCAAAAGCCGTCGCCATAGCAGGAGTCGCCGTCAAAGCTAATGTGAAACCAGTCCTTGTAGGGCGAGTCCCACTTGCGCTCCTGAACATCGCGGAAGGCCCAGAAACCGCGGCCCACATGGTTAAAGACGGCATCGAGCACCACGCGAATGCCATGGGCGTGCAGCGTCTCGCATACAGCGGCAAAATCGGCATCCCCGCCCAGGCGGCGGTCGATATGGCGCAGGCTGCGCGTATCGTAGCCGTGGCTATCAGACTCGAGCGGCGGGTTGATCAGCACAGCGCCAATACCGAGTTTTTGCAGGTAGTCGGCCCATTGGGCGATCTTCATGATGGGCGCATCGGGGTTGGGCGCAGCGTTGGCAGCCTGGGCGAGCTCATCCTCGGCAACGGGCGCGGCGTTTTCGCGCGGAGCTCCACAAAAGCCCAGCGGATAGATCTGGTAGAACGTCGTCTCGTATGCCCACATAGCAGCCTCCCGGCAATCTTTCACGCAACGCCATCCATTGTATGCCCGCCGCGCATCCCCTCCCCCAAAATAAGTTGCAGTGAAATAGGGACTGTTGAGACCAATAAACCGGGCAAACAGTCTCTATTCCACCGCAACTGATGAGGGAACGTGATTAGGCGACGGGCTTTGCGCGGCGTATGGCCGGGAACAGCACGGTGATGGCGAGGATGACGCCCACGACGGTAATCGCCCCGCCCGCGAAGCCAATCCAGGAGATACCGGGACCCGAAACCACGGCGCCGCCGATCGCGGTGCCCGTGCCGATGCCGAGGTTAAACAGGCCCGAGAAGATCGACATGGCGACGGCCGACGAATCCGCCGGCGTGTACTTGATGAGCTCGGCCTGAAACGCCACGTTAAAGGCCGTGGAGCAGCAGCCCCATAGCGCGCAAACAGCGAGAACGGCGACGAGCGACGGTGCAACCGGACCCATGAGCAGCAGAGCCACAGGCACGCCGGAGAGTGTGATAGCCAAGAACGGAAAGCGATGGCCATCGAACAGTCGGCCGAACAGCCAGCTTCCGAGCAGACCGGAGCAGCCAAACGCCGTCAGCGTCATGGTGATGGCGCTTGCGTCGACATGGGCGACCTGCGCCAGGAAGGGCTCGATATAGCTGTAACCCGCGTAGTAGCCGGTCGCCATAAAGACCGTGACCGCATAAAGCGCGATGAGGAACGGATTCTTGAGCAGCTCGGGCAGCTGCTTAACGGTAAAGCGCTCGCCCACCGGCATGGCCGGGAACACCGCGGCCTGGTAGACGACCGCGACGGCAGAAAAAGCTCCGACCACGGCAAACGTCATACGCCAGCCCACGGCCAGCCCGATGGCGCGGCCGATCGGCAGGCCAAAGATCTGCGCGATGGACGAGCCCGTGGCGATCATGCTAATGGCGAGCGCCCCGTGGCGACTGTCAACCAGGCGCGAGGCCATGATTGAGGCGACCGACCAGAACACGGCATGCGCGCAGGCGACCACCAGACGCGCGCAAACCAAAATAGGATAGGTAGGCGCCACGGCGGACAGGAACTGACCCAGCGAGAACACGGCAAGCACGCCGAGCAGCATACGCTTGAACTCGAAGCGCGAGGCAAACACCATAAGCGGCAACGACAGCAACATGACGCCCCAGGCGTAGACCGAGATCATGATGCCTGCCTGGGCCTCGGTGAGCGAGAACGACGCGGCGATATCGGTCAGAAGGCCGATGGGCATGAACTCCGACGTGTTGAACACGAATGCGCAGCAGGCGAGCCCGATAAGCGGGAGCCACTGCCTGAGTGAGATGCCATCTTGTCTTGCCTGACTCATATATAACGTCTCCAATCATTTTGAGCGGAGGCGATTATATAGCAACGGTCCCGCATCCGTCAGCAACAGATGCGGGGCCGTAATCAACTCAATACACAGAGGTTGCGCCATCAATAAATAACTAAGCCAGCCCCAGCAATATGCCCGCCGAATGCACGACAAACGCCACGATCCAGGCGACCGTCACCTGAAACGTGAACACGGCCACGGCATAGCGCGCGCCCAACTCGCTCTTGACGGCGCCGATTGCCGCTACGCAGGGCGGGTACAGCAGCGTAAAGACCAGGAACACGTAGGCGGTAAACGGCGAAAACATGGTCGACAGCGCCGCGGGCGACGTTGCGCCCAAAAGCACCGTGAGCGTCGAGATGACGCTCTCCTTGGCAATGAGTCCGGTGACGAGCGCCGTCGACGCACGCCAGTCGCCAAAACCGAGTGGGGCCAACACCGGCGCGATGATGCTACCCAGACCGGCAAGCAGACTCTGCGACTGATCGGCGACCACATTAAAGCGGATATCGAACGTCTGGAGGAACCAGATGACCACGGTGGCGGCAAAGATAATGGTAAAGGCCTTGGTAATAAAGTCCTTGGCCTTATCCCATGCCAGCATCACCGTCGTCTTGACGCTCGGCAGGCGGTAATTGGGAAGCTCCATGATAAACGGCACCGGGTCGCCCTTAAATGCCGTGCGGTTGAGCACCAGGGCGGCAATGCAGCCGACCACGATACCAATCAGATAGAGCGAGACCATGGCGGGAACTGTCGCCTGCGGGAAGAATGCCCCGCACAGCAGACCGTAGACCGGCAACTTGGCCGAACAGCTCATGAACGGCGTGAGCATGACCGTCATCTTGCGGTCGTGCTCGGATGGGAGCGTACGGGTCGACATGATAGCCGGCACGGTGCAGCCAAAACCGACGAGCATAGGCACGAAGCTGCGGCCCGACAGGCCAAAGCGACGCAGCACTTTATCCATGACAAAGGCCACGCGCGCCATGTAGCCCGAGTCTTCCAGAATGGAGAGGAACAAGAAGAGCACGACGATGATCGGCAGGAAGGTCAGCACGCTGCCCACGCCCGTGAGAACACCGTCGACGGCCAGCGAGCGCACCACGTCGTTGGTGCCGAACGCCTTGAGCCCCGCGTCGGCCGAGGCGATGATGGCAGCGATGCCGTCCTCCATAAGCCCCTGCAACGCCGCGCCGATCACGCCAAACGTCAGCCAAAAAACGAGACCCATAATCACCAGGAACGCCGGGATGGCCGTATAGCGACCCGTCAGGATGCGGTCGATCTTGACGGAGCGCACGTGCTCGCGGCTCTCGTGCGGCTTGACGACGCAGCGCCCGCACACGTCGCCGATAAAGCTAAAGCGCATATCGGCCAGCGCGGACAGGCGGTCGGTGCCGGCCTCGCCCTCCATCTGGGTAATGATGTGCTCGATGGCGTCGAGCTCGTTGCGATCCAGGTGAAGCGCCTCGGTCACCAGCTCGTCGCCCTCAACCAGCTTAGTCGCCGCAAAACGCACCGGGATATGCGCCGTCGCGGCATGGTCCTCGATAAGGTTGGCGATGCCGTGAATGCAGCGATGCAGCGCGCCGCCGTCTGGACCATCGGGCGCGCAGAAGTCCAGGCGACCGGGGCGCTCGCGGAACCGCGCCACGTGCAAGGCATGATCCACCAGCTCGCCGATACCCTCGTTGCGGGCAGCGCTAATGGGGACAACAGGCACGCCCAACAGGCTCTCGAGCAGGTTGACGTCCACGGCGCCGCCGTTGGCCGTCACCTCGTCCATCATGTTGAGCGCGATGACCACGGGGCGGTCGAGCTCCATAAGCTGCAGCGTCAGGTACAGGTTGCGTTCGATATTAGTAGCGTCGATGATGTCGATGATGGCGTCGGGGTTTTCGTCCAGGATAAATTGGCGACTGACGATCTCTTCGCCCGTGTACGGAGACAGCGAATAGATGCCGGGCAGGTCGGTAACGCTTGCCTCGGGATGGTTACGGATGGTGCCGTCCTTGCGGTCGACCGTCACGCCGGGAAAGTTACCGACGTGCTGGTTGGAGCCCGTCAGCTGGTTGAACAGCGTGGTCTTACCGCAGTTTTGGTTGCCGGCGAGGGCAAAATGCAGCGGCGCGCCCTCGGGCACGGCCGTCTTTGCCGCACGGGGCGAATACGTCCCCTCGCCGAGTGCCGGGTGCTCCGTCGTGCCGATTGCGACGTTAGTGCGCGGACCCGTGTCTGTGTCGTGAACACCCACGAGCTCGATGCGAGCAGCATCGTCCTTGCGCAGCGTCAGCTCGTAGCCGCGCAGGCGAATCTCGAGCGGGTCGCCCATGGGGGCGTACTTCATCATGGTGACTTCGGTGCCCGGCGTTAGACCCATGTCCAAAATATGCTGTCGGAGTGCCTGATCGTCCGATGCCACCGATGCGACAACGGCGTCCTTTCCAATCTCGAGTGTATCGAGCTTCACTCGCTCATCCTTTCGTTAGACGCGGTTAACCGTTTACCGGGGCTAACCAACTCGTAACGACAAATGATAGCGCTCTGAACTATTATATAAAGTCAAATACCGATGTTTACCTGCGCAAACTTTATGCGGTGCGCCCCGAAAGCTCTTTGCGCATACCGCTCAGCGAGATCGAAATGGAACCCGACCGCGCGGTAGCAGTGAGTCGATCACCCTCAACCGACCCCGTGCATGTAAAGGGCGCCTTGCCCATCAAGACGTGGGAGATAGTACCCGAGAGCTCAAAGAAATCGCACTCAGCGCGGGCACCCGAGAGAGCGATATTGAGGCCCCTGACGTTTAGTACTGCCCTGAGCGCGCCGTTCACCCCATGTGAAAACGTCACCTCGCCGCGCTTGCTCCCCACCGGCGTCTGGGCCAAAACCACATACGTACCCTCAAGCATGGCTCCTCCTCTAAGCAGACTTTTTGAAACGGGCAAGTAGTCTACTTTTACATATGGCGTTCCAGGAAGCGGAAGGCCAGACGGATCCAGGGACGGACGGAAACCTGCTTGTCCTCGTTGTCGACCGCGGTATTGGCGTTGCCGAGCGAAAGGCCGTGGCCACCCTGGTCAAAGACGTGCATCTCGCATGCAACACCCTCCTCGGCCATGCGCTGCGCAAACGGGTAGACCTGCGCGACCGGCGCCGTCTTGTCGTCCGAAACGCCCCACACAAAGGTCGGGGGCATCTGACGCGAAACGTGCGTGGTAGGGCAAATGTCGGCCAGGTGCTCATCGGTCGCCTCGCCGCCCGTCACCATCGACAGATAGTCGTTGAGCAAATCGCGCCCCGTCTTGCCACCCGTCTTGGGCACGCGCAGGTCGATGCGCGGGTCGCGCGTCTGCATATCGCGCACATAGGCAAGGTCGAGCAACGGATAGCCCAGCACCACGGCGTCGGGACGAATATCCTCCGGACGAGCCCCGGCAAGGCCCGCGAAGGGTCCGGTCTTCCACTGCGTTGCCAACGAGGCGCAGATCATGCCGCCCGCCGAGAAACCCACGATGCACACGCGCTTGGGATCGACATGCCACTCGTCGGCGTTGGCGCGCACGGTAGCGACCATCTTGGCGAGGTCCGCCTGCGGGTGCGGAAAGCTCACGTCGCCCGTGGCGCTCGTCACATAGTTGAGCACAAAGGCCTGGTAGCCGCGGTCCAAAAACGCAAACGCCACCGGGTCCTGCTCGTGCGGAGCGATATGCGTAAACCCGCCTCCGCCGCAGATGATCACCGCGGGGCGGCGGCCATTGGGCTTGTCGGGCAGCGGCTCGGCACCCAGATACGTAAACGTCGCCGGATAATCCTCGGTCGGCTCCTCGCCCCACAGCGCATGGTTCTCAATAATCATAGGTGCTCCCTCCGTGCGATTCGTGCGCACTCGTTTTTCGCACCTTAGCGTACCCCACTTGAGCCCGCGGCGCAGAAACACCCCCGCAATGAGTTAGCCTTCAACTGATATATCACAAAATCGCTGTTCAGAGGCATCGTTAAGCAGCGTAAAATAGGAGCGCTGACCATGCTGGGAAACACGTACGAAACGTTTCCGGCAAACCACACGCGTGCAACATGCACGCCTGATACGTTGGAGGCATCTATGGGTCTGCTCGATTCGCTCAAGTCCACGTTCACTTCGTCGGGCGAGGCGTCCGTTCCGCCCGCAGCAAGCTTCGCCACCCGCGAAGGCGTCATCTACGCTCCCGTCAACGGCGTGCTCGTCAATCTGAGTGAGGTTCCCGACGAGACCATCGCCTCGGGCATGCTCGGCCAGGGCTACGGCATCGAGCCCATTACCGGCACCATTTACGCCCCCGCTAACGGCCGTATCGGCGCCACCACCGTCACCAACCACTCCATCGGCATGATCACCGAGGACGGTCTTCGCGTGTTCATCCATGTTGGCCTGGGCACCGTGGAAATGAACGGCAAGGGTTTTGCCCGCTTTGTCGAGATGGGTGACACGGTCAAGGCCGGCCAGCCGCTCATCAGCTTCGATCGCGAGGCCATCAAGGCCGCCGGCCACGAGGACATCGTGACCGTCATCATCTCCGAGCTCGATCGTCTTAAGAGCATCGACCATGTCGGCGAGTCCGGAACGCTTATCGGCGGCAACCCGCTCGTCAAGCTGGGCGACCCGCTGCTGGTAGCCAAGACCAAGTAGCCAGGCCCCGCGCCACACAGCCAAAAGGCAACACGAAAAGCGCCCACGAGCATTTGCCGTGGGCGCTTTTCGTTTGAAAAACCATCCCGCCAATGCCTTATCTGTATAGCCCAAATGAGCCGAGCTGCTAGAATATCGAACTGTATGGATAACTATCATTCAACCGTTATGGGAGGATACGTGAACCGCACCAAAATCGCGCAGCTTTACGCCGATGCCGAGTCGCTTGGCGGCCAGACCGTCACCGTCGCCGGCTGGGTCAAGTCCATCCGCGACATGAAGAACTTTGGCTTTGTCACGCTCAACGACGGCAGCTGCTTCCGCGACCTGCAAGTCGTCATGAACCGCGAGGCACTCGACAACTACGACGAGATCGCCCATCAAAACGTCTCGGCCGCACTCATTTGCACCGGCACCGTCAAGCTGACCCCCGATGCGCCCCAACCTTTCGAGCTTTCTGCCACCTCCATCGAGGTCGAGGGCGTCAGCGCCCCGGATTACCCGCTGCAGAAGAAGCGCGCAACCGTCGAGTTCCTGCGCACCCAGCAGCACCTGCGCCCGCGCACTAACCTGTTCCGCGCCGTGTTCCGCATCCGCTCTGTCGCGGCTGCCGCCATCCACCGCTTCTTCCAGGAGCAAGGCTTTGTCTACGTCAACACCCCCATCATCACCACGAGTGACTGCGAGGGTGCCGGCGAGATGTTCCGCGTGACCACGCTTGACCCCAAAAACCCGCCCCTCACCGAGTCCGGCGAGGTCGACTGGAGCCAGGACTTCTTTGGCAAGCACGCGAGCCTTACCGTGTCCGGCCAGCTCAATGCCGAGAACTTTGCCATGGCCTTTGGCGACGTGTACACCTTTGGCCCCACCTTCCGCGCCGAAAACTCCAACACCACGCGCCACGCCGCCGAGTTTTGGATGATCGAGCCCGAGATGGCCTTTGCCGACCTGAACGACTACATGGATAACGCCGAGGCCATGCTCAAGTACGTCCTTAAGGACGTTATGGCCACCTGCCCCGACGAGCTCAATATGCTCAACAAGTTTGTGGACAAGGGCCTGATCGAGCGCCTGGACCATGTGGCAAACTCCGACTTTGCCCGCGTTACCTACACCGAGGCTGTCGAAATCCTGGAGCAGGCAGTCGCTGCTGGCCACCAGTTTGATTACCCCGTCAGCTGGGGCATCGACCTGCAGACCGAGCACGAGCGCTTCCTGACCGAGGAGCACTTTAAGCGACCGACCTTCGTAACCGACTACCCGGCCGAGATCAAGGCGTTCTACATGCGCATGAACGAGGACGGCAAGACCGTCGCCGCCGCCGACTGCCTGGTTCCCGGTATCGGCGAGATTATCGGCGGCTCCCAGCGCGAGGAGCGCCTGGATCTGCTCGAGGCCCGCATCAAGGACCTGGGCATGAATCCCGAGCAGTACAAGTACTACCTTGACCTGCGCCGCTACGGTTCCTGCAAGCACGCCGGCTACGGCTTGGGCTTCGAGCGCTTGGTCATGTATCTGACCGGCGTGGGCAACATCCGCGACGTCCTGCCGCACCCGCGCACCGTGGGCAACGCCGACTTCTAATCGCCACAGCGCCACCGAACGCGTTCCAGCGCATCACGCCAGCGCCTCTCGGCAAGCCGAGGGGCGCTTTTTTCAACAGTATCCGTCAAGCTTTTGGCAAGATTTTGGTCAGTTGAGCAGGGCTGTTGAAAACTCGACCCGCCGCTTGCCGACGACTACCGACCGCCCGGAGTGTCCTGCACCCCTGGGAAAGCCCCGCGCCCTAGGCTCCATACCGTCGCCACCCAAAACGGAAAGGACGTGGACGCCATGACCGAAACCGCTGTTGAAACTTACGAGACCACGACGAGGGGCGCCGCCTCGATGGCAGCCTATCGCGCCGTTCGCATCCTGCAATTATTAAGCGAAAACACCGGCGAGGACAAGGCCATGCTTTCCGATGAGTTGATCCGGCGTCTCGCCCATCCCGACGACCCCGCCCGCATGCCCATCTCGGCGGCGCGGCGCAGCATCTACACCGCCATCTCCGCACTTCGCCATGCCGGATACGAAATTGAATACAAGCGCGGCGTGGGGTATCGGCTCTTGACCCGTCCGCTCACCGACGAAGAGATCATCCGGCTCCACGGCATGGTCATGCGCAACCGCTCTACGCCCATCGCCATTCGAAAAAGCATGGCGCAGCACCTGGTCGCCATGGCGAGTGCCGACGTTCGCGGCTACCTCGATGCACCCGAGCCTGCTCCAAGCGCAGGCGACAAATCCACCAAGGCCATACGCAAGCCCGTCAAGCGCATCGATGCCTGCGAGCTCATCGAGCAGGCCATCGACCACGGAACCACGGTGAGTTTTGATATTTCGAGTGTCACGGCACGCGGAGAGGTCGAAGTGGCGCGGATGACACTCCGGCCCTTTGCCATCAAGCAACGAGACGGCATCTCGTATTTGCTGGGAACGGTCTATGACGCGCGAGGCGCCGACGACACGCTGCGTACCGTTGAGATCGGCCGCATGAGAAACGTCACCACACGTCTCCTCGACGGCAAGAAGCTCTTCGCCGTCCTGGACGAGGACGATGCCTCCTCCGCCGCATAAGACCCTCCGCCGCCCATTCGACTACCCGTACCGCCCATCCGATTCTGTATTAAAAAACCCGCCAGGCTGTTGTAAAAATGGACATCAGCGCTACTATAGTTCCACTTGCACTTTGTCCCAGTGCAGTGTTTCCAGCCATTTTTATACTGGGGGTAATGATATGAAGGACATCACCATCAGCCGCAGGAGCCTTCTGGTCTCCGCCGGTCTGCTCGCGCTCGCCCCGCTCGCCGGATGCGGCGGCAACTCTGGTTCCGGCTCTGCTGCCGCCGGTTCCGACTACACCATCGGCGTTCTGCAACTCACCGAGCACTCCGCACTCGATGCCGCCAACGACGGCTTTGTCAAGGCCATCAAGGAGAGCGGCCTTAAGGTCAAGATCGACCAGAAGAACGCCCAGAACGACCAGTCCACGTGTAAGTCCATTGCCGACAAGTTTGTGGGCGACAACGTCAACCTGATTTATGCCATCGCCACGCCCGCCGCGCAGGCTGCCGCCGGCGCCACGGCCGATATCCCCATCGTGGGCTGTGCCATCACCGACTACGCCGCCTCCGGCCTGGTCCAGGACAACGACAAGCCCGGCACCAACGTCACGGGCGCTTCCGACCTCACCCCAGTCGCCGAGCAGCTCGAGATGATGCAGAAGGTCCTGCCCGACGTTAAAAAGGTCGGCCTGCTCTACTGCACCGCCGAGTCCAACTCCGACGTCCAGATCAAAGCCGCCAAGAAGGAGCTCAACAAGCTGGGCCTCGAGTACACCGATTTCACCGTCTCGAGCTCCAACGAGATTCAGTCCGTCGTCGAGTCTGCCGTGGGCAAGGTCGACGCGCTGTACTCCCCCACTGACAACACCATCGCCGCGGGCGCTTCGCAGGTCGGCCAGATCTGCAAGGAGAATAAGCTCCCCTTCGTGACCGGCGAGGAGGGTATGTGCATGGCCGGCGGCCTGTTCACCCTCTCCATCAACTATAAGGACCTGGGCTACGCCGCGGGCGAGATGGCCGTTAAGATCCTGAAGGGCGAGGCCAAGCCCGAGGATATGCCGATCAAGCACCTCTCGAGCAAGGACCTGGTCGTCGTCAAGAACGACGAGATGGCCGAGGCTCTGGGTATCGACCTTTCCGCTCTGGACGAGTAGCGCCATGCGCGGTAACGCGTCTAGGGCCCGCACGCGCGCCACAGCCGCGTTATTCAATATCTGAGTCCTTGGGGCGAACGCTAAAGACCGGCGTTCGCCCTGCTTGTTTCGGATGAGACAAAACATCCGTCCGCAGCTCTTTTATGCATTGGTACCGCTATTATGGAAAATCACGTGTCCACCCTATCCTAGGAGGTATGAAGCATGCTCATTGCATTGCAGGGCGCCGTTTCGCAGGGCGTCCTCTGGGGCATTATGGTGCTTGGCGTGTTTATCACGTTCCGCCTGCTCGACATCCCCGATATGACCTGCGACGGCAGCTTTGCCCTCGGCGGCTGTGTCTGCGCCGTACTCATCGTCAACAATAACGTCGACCCCTTGCTCGCCGTGCTGGCCGGCATGTGCGCCGGCGCCATCGCGGGCGCCGTCACGGGCATCTTGACCACCGTCTTTGAGATTCCCGCAATCCTCGCCGGAATCCTTACGCAGATCAGTCTGTGGTCCATCAACCTGCGCATCATGGGCAAGTCCAACACGCCCATCCTTGCCAAGGGCACTATCTTCTCATCCGTCAGCAACATGACGGGCCTGCCGCAGTCCACTGTTGCCATTATCCTAGGCATTGTGCTGGCCGTGGCCATCGTCGCCATCCTGTACTGGTTCTTTGGCACCGAGATCGGCTCGGCGCTGCGTGCCACCGGCAACAACGAGTACATGATCCGCGCCCTAGGCGTCAACACCAACTCCACCAAAATGATCGCCCTCGTGCTCTCCAACGCCCTCATTGGCCTTTCGGGTGCGCTCATCTGCCAGAGCCAGAAGTATGCCGACATTGGCATGGGTACCGGCGCCATCGTTATCGGTCTTGCCGCCATCGTCATCGGCGAGGTGCTCGGCCGCCTGCTGCCCGGCGGTCTCACGCAGTTCTCCGTCCGTCTGGCCTCCGCCGTCTTTGGCTCCGTGGTGTACTTCCTCATCCGCGCCATCGTGCTGCAGCTGGGCATGGACGCCAACGACATGAAGCTGCTCTCCGCCGTGATCGTCGCCGTGGCCCTGTGCGTGCCCGTGGTTTGGGAGCGCTATAAGCTCCGCAGCTCCTACACGAAGGGAGATGAGGCAGATGCTTAAGCTCTCGCACGTCAAGAAGACCTTTAACAAGGGCACCGTCACCGAGAAGCGCGCGCTCACCGACGTCGACCTTACCCTGAATGATGGCGACTTTGTAACCGTGATTGGCGGCAACGGCGCCGGCAAGTCCACGCTGCTCAATATGATCGCCGGCGTGTATCCGCTTGATTCGGGTGTTATTGAGCTCGACGGCACCGACATCTCGCGTCTGAGCGAGTCGCAGCGCGCCAAGTACCTGGGCCGTGTGTTCCAGGACCCCATGCGCGGCACCGCAGCCGACATGCAAATTGCCGAAAACCTGGCCCTCGCCAAGCGCCGCGGCCAGCGTCGCGGTCTTTCGTGGGGCGTCACCAAGGCCGAGAAGGACGAGTACGTTGAGCTGCTCAAGCGCCTGGACCTCGGTCTGGACACGCGCCTCAACGCCAAGGTCGGCCTGCTCTCGGGCGGCCAGCGCCAGGCACTCACCCTGCTGATGGCCACGCTCACCAAGCCGCGCCTGTTGCTGCTCGACGAGCACACGGCGGCCCTCGACCCCAAGACGGCCTCTAAGGTGCTCAACCTGACCGAGGAGATTGTCGACGAAAACCATCTGACCACGCTCATGGTTACGCACAACATGAATGACGCTATCCGTCTGGGCAACCGTCTGATCATGATGCACGAGGGCCATGTGATCTACGACGTGGCCGGCGACGAGAAGAAGTCGCTCACCGTAGCCGACCTGCTGCAGAAGTTCGAGGAGGTCTCGGGCGGCGAGCTCGCCAACGACCGCATGCTGCTGAGCTAAACCTACCAAAAAGGGACAGGTTTATTTTGGCAGGTTTTATCTGCGCAAACGTCAAAACCGCCGCAAAGGGACAGACGCCCTTGCGGCGGTTTTCGCATATGATGTCGATAATCCGATATTCAACCAGACTTTCTGGCTAAGGACTAAGGAAACTGCCATGAAAAGACCCCCCCGCCTTGCGTTAGCCGCCGCGTTGTTTGCCGGCTCGCTCGCAGGCATCCCAAGCCTCGCTTTCGCGGGGAACCTGCCCGCCGCTATTGACGGCTCCGTGGCCGTCATGCACACCAACGATATCCACGGCAGCTACAAGTACAGCTACAACGCAAGCAAGGGCACCGGCGCTGTAGGCTTTGACGGACTGGCGGTTCTCTATAGCGCCCAAAGCAGCGCCCCCGATCTTTTGCTCGATGCGGGCGATACCTTCCACGGGCAGTCCTTTGCCACCATGAGCGAGGGCAAGAGCATCGCCGAGCTCATGGACACCTTCTATGCAGACGGCTACGACGCGACCACGCCGGGCAACCACGACTGGAGCTACGGCGCGGACAAGCTCCGCACCATGACCGGCTACAGCCCCACCGGCACGCCCTTCGCCATGCTCTGCGCGAACGCGAAGTCTACGAGCGGCGTATGGAGCTCGAGTATCACCAAGACGCTCGATCGCACCTGGGAGGATAGCGAAGATCACTCCACATTCGACTACAAAATCAAGGTCGGCGTCGTGGGTGCCATGGATGAGTCGCTGGAATCCTCGCTGCGCGCGGACCTGGTCGCGGGTACGTCGTTCTCGAGTGCCGCGAACGCCATCAATGCCGAGGCCAAGCGACTGCGCGAGACAGAAGGCTGCAACGTTGTCGTCTGTATCGCGCACACGCTCAACGCCAAGACCTTTGCTGCAAAGCTCGTTGGGGTCGATGCACTGGTCGCGGGCCACGAGCACATCAACTTAGACGAAAACGTGACGGGGGCTGACGGCAAGTCGGTCCGCGTCGTCGAGGCGGGCAGCGCCTTTGCCGAGGTGGGGCTGCTTTCCATTCCGTACAAGTACGACACGAATGGCACCGAGACGACCGACGATGACACGGTGGCGGTATACGCAGGCAAAAGCGACGAGAAGCTCTATACCGCCAAGGACGTAAACGTTCTTTTGACCGACCCCAACAAGGGCTCCACTTATCAGAGCATCCTTGATGAGGTCCACAACAACAAGATCAAGCCGCTCGACGATGCCTTTAGCGCCGCATCGAGCGAGGTGCTCGGCACGAGCTCTACCAATTATTTCTACGGCGAGAACGCATCTGGCACGCACGGCTGGGAGATGGTGCGCACCACCGATTTCCGCCCCAGCAAGGAGGGCGACACCACCAAGGCCCAGACCATCGGACATGTGATCTGCGGCTCCTATCTTGACCTGACGGGCGCGGACCTTGCCATCGAGAACGCGGGCGGCATCCGCGGCGGCATCGCTGCGGGCGATGTGACCGCCGGCAACGTCATCGCTATCTCGCCCTACGGCAACACCGTGGAGACCTGGACCATGACCGGTGCGGACTTCCTGGCAGCGCTCGAGCACTCGCTGCAGATCAGCGACGAGTGCAATCACAGTTATGAGCTTCAGCAAGCCTACGTAGCGGCCGGCCACACCGAGCAGGAGGCGCAAGACATGTACAAGTGGCGCGACGACTCCGGCAGCGTCCTTTCCTTCGGCGGAATCAACGTGACAATCGATTGGACGCAGCCCGAAGGCAAGCGCATCGTGAGCGCCACGCTCACCAAGGATGGCAGCACGCTCGACCCCGCCAAGACCTACACCGTCGCCACCAACAACTACATCATCACCAACACGACCGACTTCCCCACCTTCGCAAACGCCACCAAGCACACCGAGTGGGGTACCTGCGAGTCAGCGCTAAGGGCGCTAATTGGGCAGAACGGCTGGGAGAGCAAGATGGCCTCGCTCGCGGGCACCATCAGCTTTGGCTCCGCTGCCGTGGACCCCACGCCCACACCGGCCCCGACGCCTGAACCCTCGCCACAGACGGACACGACGACCACGACGGTCATCACCAAGAAAGCCGCCGGTAAGCTCGCCGCAACGGGAGACCGCACGCTGGCTGTGGTAGGCGCATGCCTCATCGGCGGCATCGTCATCATCATTCTCGGCATTATCTGGAAGCGTCGACGCTAAGCTACACCGCCGGGCCTTGCAGCCCCGCCGCGTAAACCTTATATCGAGCACAGAAGCCCGTCCGAATTTGATCGGACGGGCTTCTTGGTGGGTATCATGGTTGGATGATCATGAGGAGGTTTCCCTACATGGAATTGTTTGAGCCAATTCTTCATTTCTTTGCACAACGATGGGTCCACAACATCATCTGGGCCGGTATCTTGGCCATCGGCACCGCCGTTGCCGCCAAAATCGCGTCCAAGACCCTGCACCACCTGCTTAACCGCGATGATAACCCGCTCCCAGCATCGAGCATCTTCATCAACATCACACGCGCCGTCATCTGGATGATCGGCGGCAGCTTTATCCTCGACAACTGTTTTGGCATTAATGCAAACGCCCTCGTCGCCGCTCTTGGCGTCGGCGGCATCGCCATCTCGCTCGGCTTTCAGGACACGCTGTCGAACCTTATCGGCGGTATGCAGGTGACCTTCATGGGCATCATCAAGCCCGGCGACAATATCGAGGTCGGCGGCGTGTCGGGCGTGGTCCAAGACATCACCTGGCGCCACACGACCATCGAGGATGCCTGCGGGCAGACCATCATTGTGCCCAACTCCAACATCTCCAAGAACACGCTCGTGCATCTGATGCCCTTTGGGCGCGTGGCCGTGCCCGTTGCCGTAAAGGACACGTCTAAGTGGGCTTCCCTTGACGCGCTGGCAGACGAGCTCACAAGCGCAACCAAAACGGCCGTCTCGCCCATCTCTGGCTTTGACAAGGAGCCGTACGTGCTCTTTAGCGAGATTGGCGACTTTGGCGTCAAGGGCAAAATCATCTTTATCGTCAGCGACGATAGCACCACCTTCACGGCAACCGACGCCTGCATTCGTGCCATCGCCCCCATCATCGCCTAAACTACCACAAAGGGGACAGGCACCTTTGTGGTAGTTTCGCATCGTGGTACCATGGTTCATATCGTTGTTTAAACGACTAAGGGAGTAGACACCATGGAAGAGGCCTATCGTCAAGCACGCAAGCGCGGCGAGCAGGGACGCCGTCGCGCCATCAGCCAAAGCGAGCACCCGTACCTTACGGACCTCGACAGCTTGGTTGCCCAGCTCTCCTTAGGTCAGCGAGAGAGCGTCGGCCTGCGGGATATTCCACTCGAAATGGTCGTCGGCACGGTCACCAAGGGCCGTCAGTCTGCCTTTTCGTGCAACTTTATGCCCCTGTTGCCATTTAGCACCGAGTTCGCCCGCAAGTGGTCCAACCTCTACGACATCCAGGTGACCGAGGGCTATCGCGACCCCATCATCGTCACCGAGTTCATGCATCGGTTCTACGTCCAGGAGGGCAACAAGCGCGTCAGTGTCCTCAAATTCCTGGACGCCCCGACGGTTTCGGCCAAGGTCACCCGCCTCTACCCCGGAAAATGGGATTCCGTCGAAAGCCGCCTCTATGGCGAGTTCTGCGCGTTTTGGCGCGTCTGCCCCCTATACGAGATCGAGTTCTCGCGCGAGGGAAGCTACGAGACGCTCGCCAAGATGCTCGGTCAGGACCTTGTCGAAAAATGGCCGCAGAAAAAGGTCGACTACCTGCGCCACACCTTCCTACTCTTTAAGCGCGCCTACCTGCGCGCCGGCGGCGACCACCTGGACATTACGCCCGCCGACGCCATGCTCGTCTACCTCAATGTGTACAACCAAGACCGTCTACTGGATACGCCGACGGACATCGTCGTAAACCGCCTGTGCAAGATTTGGCGCGAGCTGGTCATTGCCGGCAAAAATGACGAGGACAAGGTCGATCTTGTCGAAGCGCCGAGTGTCGATGAGGAAGAGTCGCCCGCCAAGTCCACCTCCGGTGTGCTCAACTTCTTTATGGGCAAGACCGTCTATTCGGCGGCCAATCCCCTGCGCATCGCCTTTATCCACGAGTTTCCCTGTGCCACGTCGAGCTGGGACAGCCTACACGACCAGGGCCGCCGGTATCTTGATGAGCACTTTGGCGGCATCGTGCGCACCGAGGCGTTCGAGGACTGCCACGATTCGGACGTGTTCTACGCCGCCGTCGAGACAGCCGTAAAGCACGGGGCGAACGTCATCTTCTCGACCTCACACCGGCTCATGGAATACACGCTCAGGGCGTCAGTCGAGTATCCCCAGGTGCGGTTCCTTAACTGCTCAATCGGCCTTCCCCACCAAAGCGTCCGCTCGTACTTTGGAAAGATGTACGAGGCCAAGTTCCTACTGGGCGCCCTTGCCGCCAGCATGGCCGACAACCACCGTATTGGCTACCATGCGTCGGTCTTCGCCTCGGGCGCGCTGAGCGAAATCAACGCCTTCGCTATCGGTGCCTCGCTGCTCGACCCTCGTGCGCAGATTATCCTCACTTGGGGAGATGTTCCCGCCGGCGGTCTTGCCGAAGCCATGTGTCGCGAGGGCGTGAGCGTCATGACCGGCGCCGATATGTCCAAGTCTCTCGAGGACCCCACCGCCTACGGGCTTCACCGTCTGGTAAACGGCAAGGAAGTTACCGGTATTGCTATGCCGGTATGGAACTGGGGCCGTTACTACGAACTCATCGTACGCAGCCTACTGCACGGCACATGGGACGAGACCGCCGATGACCAGCAGGTGCGCGCCGTCAACTACTGGTACGGTATGAGCTCCGGCGTCATCGATATTCGCTACGCTCCGGGCCTACCCTATCAGACGCGTAAACTTGTGCAGCTGCTTCGCAACGGCATTGTCGAGGGCTCCATCAACCCATTTGGCGGCGAGCTCCACAGCCAGGACGGCGTGGTTCAGATTGAGGGCTTCCCTCCCCTGCCGAGTACGCAGATTGTCGAGATGAACTGGCTGGCTGACAACGTTATAGGCTCGATTCCGCAGCTCGATAACGAGCCGGAGGTCCGTGCCCTATGAATATCCTAGCCATTGCCGATGTAGAGGAGCGCTGCCTGTGGGAATGTTTTCGCAAGGAGCGCTTTGAGGACGTTGACCTGATTCTATCCGCAGGCGACCTGGATCCGGACTATCTTGAGTTTTTGGTCACTGTCATCAACAAACCGCTTGTGTACGTTCGTGGCAACCACGACGACCGCTACGCGCGCCATGCACCGGGCGGGTGCATTTGTGTTGAGGACAGCGTATATGTGTACCGAGGTATTCGCATTGCGGGTCTGGGCGGTTCCATGCGCTACCGCGACGGCGCGAACATGTATACCGAGCGCGAGATGGCAAAACGCATGCGCAAGCTATCGCGAAAAATCGCACTGGTAGACGGATGCGATATTCTACTTACCCATGCACCCGTCGCAGGCATGGGCGACCTGGACGACCTGCCGCATCGAGGATTCGAGTGCTTTAATGCGGCTCTTGAGTCTTGGGGTCCCGACTATATGATTCACGGGCATGTGCACCAAAGCTACGGCCCCAACTTTCAACGCGAGCGCCAACACCCATGCGGAACGAAGATTGTCAACGCCTGCGGCTATACCAAGATCGAAATTGACGAGGCGCGCTACCCCACGCGCGGTTGGAAGGCCGCTTGGCTCAACTCGCAAACCATGCGCCGCGAGCTCAAACGCCACGAAGCAATCGAGTCTTCAACCGCCAGAACCCCCTGGTAACTGCCAACAACCACCACGAAGGGGATAGGCACCTTTATGGTGGTTTTGCTGACTCGTCCGACCTGTCCATCACGGTGCTTGTGTAATTAACGAGAACACTCATTGTTTTGTAAGGACGGCGCTCACGTGCCGTCTTTTTTTGTCAACTTATGCAGTCTCGACCGTGTTGTATGTAGAGGGACCTCGCGAGACGCCTTCCCTATATCCACCACGACCAATTGGAGGTGACACTATGCCTGCACGCCGTAACCGCAATAGCACGCTCCGATGCGATGCCGATCAGATCGAGCGGGAAGCAAAGCGCTTGGTCGACACGTATTCCGACCTCATCCTTCGATTGTGCTATTCGGCCCTTGGATCCGCTGACGACGCTCAAGACATCTGCCAGGACACGCTGATCAAGATTCTCCAACGCACTCAACCGTTCGACTCGCTCGAACACGAACGTGCTTGGGTGATCCGAGTCGCACTGAACGCATGTCGCGATATCGGCCGTACGCACGCGAATCACCCGGTTGTCGACCTCGATTCGCTCCCCGATTTCTGCGCACCCGTAACACATACCGAGCAAGAATTCGCGCAACGCGACTGCGCCATTCTTTCCGCTGTCACGGCCCTGCCTCAAGCACAGCGCATCGCCATCTTTTTGCACTACTACGCAGGCATGAGCATCAGGGAAATCGCAGGCGCCGTTCACGCGACGCCAGCTGCAACCGCCCAGCACCTTAGCCGCGGACGTGCGTCACTTCGGCTTTCCTTGAAAGGAGACCACAATGACTACGAATTCGAATGACTATCGCCACGCCCTGGAGCACATTTCGTTTACCGATAATGCGAAGCAGCACATGGCAAACTCGATTGCTCAGTCCGTCGCCTCAAGCGATGCGGCGACCGCTCAAAGCAACTTTAATGGCACGCGACGCAAGCCGCGCATCGCCCGCCATCCCGTAAGAACAGTCGCTCGCATTGCCGCTGTAACGGCAGTCCTCGCTATCGTCATTGGAGGCGCTGGCACGGCTATGGCAACAGGCGTCCTGCCGCTTCCTTCTGACATGCTTTCCGACATCTTTGACGGACCTGCTTCTCAAACCGAGATCATCGACCGTATTGGCCGGCCCGTCGGTGCTAGCTGCTCCAACAACGGAGTCACCGTGACCGCCGACGCCATCATGGGCGACAAGGATATGGTTACCATCGCCTATACGCTTACGTTCGACGATCCCGCTGCCCTGAAAAAGCTTTCCGAGCCGGGCGAGAACGGAACTATCGCCGGAAGTGTCGATGGAAACGTATACGTTGATGGCGAGCATGGCGGCCAAGGCCAATCATGGCTCATTGACAAGAACCCCAATGACTCCAGCATTCAATACTTTGCACAGTTCAGCGTTGAATCACCCGGCCTTATGGGCAGGACCGTCCGCACGCATATCAACTCTCTCGTTGTGCCACGTGCTGGCAAAGAGCTTCCCGAGTATAAGAAAATACTTACGGGCCCATGGGATCTTAAGTTCCAGCTGAATTACGAAGATACATCCGTTACGATTCCCGCGCCCAAATCGGTCAACTTTAACGGCACCAAGGCGACGATTCAAGAGGCCACCGTATCCTGCGTTGGCGTTTCAGTCCGCTACAACATAGATCGTTCCATCGAACACGACAACAACAGCGGCAAGATGTCTCAAAACATGGAGGAGTCTATGGATGCCGTTGGCAACATACCCCTCATCGTGACGTTCAAAGACGGTCATGTTGAGGACGCAACCAGCCACAGCGGCTATTTCGCAAATAAACTGGATAACGGCACCACTGATGTCCACAAGACCTGGCCGTTCTCGCAAGTTTGTGACACAGACAAGATTGCAAGCGTACAAATTGGCGATACGGTCATTCCCATGAATTCGTAACGCTACGCGGCTCGTATATGCACCCGGTTCCGCACTTCGCGTCTAAAGATGCGCTGTCATCGAGCAGCGTGAGCGCAAGGCCGCCCGTATGGTCGGCTGGGAACACCTCGTTGCGCTAAAAACCACCACGAAGGGGACCGGCACCTTTGTGGTGGTTTTGCTGACTCGTCCGACCTGTCCCAACGGTTTGTCTCAATCTGTAACAGGTAGGGCCCAAATAATCGGTTAGCTGTTACAGATCGAGACAGACCACGGATGCTCAGCCGAAAATCTCAATCTGTAACAGGTAGGAACGATTTTGCCCCTTAGATGTTACAGATTGAGATATTTGACAGCTTGAATCGGCATCGCCTACAGCGCGGCGACGACCTTGTCGCCCATCGTCGTGGTGCCGAGGATCTTATCTGCCGGGGTGTTGACATCGGCGATGTCACGGGTGCGCCAGCCCTCGTCGAGCACGCGCGCCACGGCGCTCTCGATCCACGCGGCTTGCTCGCCCATGTCGAGCGCGTAGGTCAGCAGCATCGCCACCGACAAGATTTGAGCCAGCGGATTGGCCACGCCGAGCCCCGCGATGTCAGGAGCGCTGCCAGCGCTCGGCCCAAACAGCGATACGCCATCATCCAGCGAGGCAGAGGCAAGCATACCGAGCGATCCGGTAATCTGAGCCGCCTCATCGGACAGGATGTCGCCGAACATGTTCTCCGTCACCACGACGTCAAAGTCTGCCGGTCGACTGATGAGCTGCATGGCGGCGTTGTCGACGAGCAGGTCCTCAAGCTCCACGTCGGAGTACTCCTCGTCTTGCACGCGATGCACGATCTCGCGCCACATGCGGCTCGTCTCCAGCACGTTGCGCTTATCAACGCTCGTCACCTTGCCGCGACGTTTGCGCGCCGCCTCAAATGCCTGGCGCGCAATGCGCTCAATCTCGTACTCGCGATACTCCATCACGTCGACCGCACGCTGACCGGCCGCACCCGCAGCGCCCGCGCAGGTCACGGATGCGGGCGCCAAAGTCCCACGGCATGTTGTAGCCCATCGTATCGGGGATGTTCACGACCGTGGCACCGGCCTTTACGGCCGCCTCGATAATGCGCACCAGAAACTCCTGATCGGAGCGGCCGGCATCCTCGGCATAAAACTCAACATCGTCAACGAACTTGCGAGCATGTTTGACGGCATGGATCGCTCACTCAATTGCCCTTTCCTCAGTCATATGGAGCTTGTCGCGCAGGTGACTGGTGCTCACACCCAGCCCTGTATGGATACGGGGCCTCTGGGCCGTTTTGAGCGCCTCTGCAGCCACTTCGATATCCCTGTCGACAGCGCGCGTCAGGCCGCATACCGTGCATCGGTCGCCCGCAATCTTGCCAATCTCCTGTACGGAGCGAAAGTCACCAGGACTCGAGATGGGAAAGCCCGCCTCGATAACGTCCACGTTCATGCGCACCAGCTGGCGGGCGATGAAGAGCTTTTCCTCGGTATTCATGCTGGCGCCCGGCGACTGCTCACCGTCGCACAGGGTGGCGTCAAAGATTGTGATTTTGCGGCTTATATGTTCCTCCTGATTGACCGTTTTATGACAGATGGCTTTCAGGAGAGAGAGAAGGCCTAGAGATAGAAAAATACCCGTGTCGCTCATCACGCCTGAAAGCGGCAGACGATAGCGCACCCGGGTACAACAAATCGTTATAGCGAGATTACAACCCTAGCGCGCTATCCAATCTAGTAGCGCTAGGCCTAGGAGCTGTTGCGTGTTCTTAAACATGTTGGGCTCCCTTCGGCCTCGGGTAGTACTACATCGCGCTAAAGTACAACACAAGTAAAACCACCACAAGGGTGCCTGTGAACTGCCTCCCATTTCTTGGACATCGGGAAATGGGAGGTTTTCCA
>CATYIU010000007.1:0-67415 GCA_958407445.1 uncultured Collinsella sp. | reverse complement strand
TACATCGGACTCCCTCCTGGACCCAGATTGGGTCCGAGATTTTGTCCGAGGTCCCCTGCGACCCGGTTTTCGGCCAAATAACGGGATGCCCTTTCCGCAGGCGCGCTCAATAGCTCAATATTACAAGTCACCTTTAGCTAACATTTGCGCAGCTCAACGGCCCCACCTGCGCGTTTTTTAGTAAACCTTGGCATACTCGGCGAACGGTATGAAGATGCCGGCCAGAGGGTATTGCAAACGGTCGCTCCCGTGGTATGTTTTTGCCCGAATCAAACCGGCGCGCATCGCCTGTAGCGTCGGTCAACAGAGAGGAAACTACCATGGCTCATCCCGTAATTGATGCCGACGAGTGCATCGCTTGTGGCGTTTGCGTCGACTCCTGCCCCGCTGGCGTTCTGGAGCTCCAGGACGTCGCTACCGTCGCCGACGAGGACTCCTGCGTCGCCTGTGGCGCTTGCCAGGACGCTTGCCCCGCTGGCGCGATCACCGAGATCGTCGAGGAGTAACAACTCCCCCACTTGCACACTCAAAAGTACACCGTGCACAAAAAAGGAGGCTTCCGCATCGCCGCGGAGGCCTCCTTTTTTGTGCGGATAACTAATTTGGCACCGTCGCAGGTTGAGCTCACGTCAGCGAAAACGCCCCTAAGCGAGCAAGGTGACGTGAAAGAGGAGGGAAGCGTACTTTGGTACGCGACCGACGATTGAACGTCAGATTGCCGCTTAGGAGCGTTTGCAGCGTCGGCTAAGAGAGATCGTCCTCGTAGGGCATTAAATCGGCAAGGTAGCCCTTCTCCTTGAGTATGGCCTCGATCTCGTCGAGGGTCTGCTCGTCCTCCGCCGCGATGCGATGGAAGTGGTAGCCGCTCGTCACCGTTAGTAGTGGAAAGCTCTTGCCGCTCTCGATATCGTGCAGGTAGCGCTCAACATCGCGACGATTGCGGATGTCCAGGTCGGCCGTGATCTTGCCGTACACACGATGGTTGACGATCACGTTGAGCACGGCGCCACCCGCGTCGACGATACTCGTAAGCTCGTCGCCCGCCTGCTCCACGCCGTGGCGCACCTTAACAAGACGCGTGGGCACGGCGGGGCTACTCGCGGCTTCCTGCAGCACGTAGCCGCGGTTGGTCGCCACGATATCGTGCCCATCGGCACGCAACAGGGCAATATCCTGAACCACGACCTGACGGCTCACGCCAACCTCGCGGGCAAGTGCGCTGCCCGAAACGGGCTCCTTGGCTCCTTCGAGCACGGCCATGATGGCACGGCGACGCTCGCGGGCGTTCATTATTTACCGTCCAGCAGACGCAGGTGCTTAAGCGAGAGGTCGAGGATCGGCGCAGAGTGCGTCAGGGCGCCCGAGCTAATATAGTCGACACCCAGATCGGCCAGGGCGCGAATGTTGCTGGCGTCCACGTTGCCCGAGCACTCGGTCTTGGCGCGACCGGCGATAAGCTCGATGGCGGCGGCCATGTCGTCATGGGTCATGTTGTCGAGCATGATAATGTCGGCACCGGCCTCCACGGCTTCGCGCACCATGTCCAGGTTCTCGCACTCAATCTCAACTGTCGTGGTAAACGACGCATGGGCGCGCGCCATCTCGATCGCGCGCGTCACGCCACCGGCGGCATCGATGTGGTTGTCCTTGAGCATGACGGCCGTCGACAGGTTGTAGCGGTGGTTGCTGCCGCCGCCAATCTCAACCGCCGCCTTCTCAAACACGCGCATGCCCGGCGTGGTCTTGCGCGTGTCGACGAGCACGGTCTTGGTTCCCTCGAGCGCCGCGGCCATGCTGTGCGTGTAGGTAGCGATGCCGCTCATGCGCTGCAGGTAGTTGAGCGCCACGCGCTCACCCGAAAGCAGCACGCGCGCA
This sequence comes from uncultured Collinsella sp., assembly GCA_958407445.1. GTDB lineage: Bacteria > Actinomycetota > Coriobacteriia > Coriobacteriales > Coriobacteriaceae > Collinsella. The sequence goes on along the minus strand of CATYIU010000007.1, from coordinate 65,540 downwards.
TCGCCGCGCACCTGACCCACATGGTCGCCGGCGTGCACCTCCTCGCCATCGGCAACGTCGAGCAGCACCGAGCTCTGCGAATCCAGCAGCTCAAAGGTACGGGCAAACACATCCAAGCCGGCGATGATGCCGTCGGCCTTGGCGATAAGCTCCACCGTGGCGGGACGCGCCGTGGGGCACACGCTCGCCGTGCTCACGTCCTCAAACGTAATGTCCTCGCGCAGAGCCTGCAAAATCAGATCATCGACGACGAGCTTCATGGTAATGGGATTCATGGTCTACTCCTCTGCGGCCTGCGTGCCGGCGGCACGGGCCAAATCATCGATTGCAAGGGTATCGGAACTCAGGGCGCGATGGCGTCCATCGAGCGCGGGCTCGCCCGCCTGCTCCACGGCCAGCGACTCGCCGGTGCGCATGTACCACGCGACGCGACGACCCCAGACCAGCGCCTCGAGCAGACTATTTGATGCAAGGCGATTCTTGCCGTGAACGCCGTTGCAAGCCGTCTCGCCCGCGGCGTAGAGCTCGGGCATCGAAGTGCGGCCGTCCTTATCGACCCATACGCCGCCCATAAAGTAGTGCTGCGTGGGCGTAACGGGGATGGGCTCGTCCAAGATGTCGCGGCCGTCCTCAAGGCAGCGCGCGCGAATGTTGGCAAAGTGCCCAGTCACCACGTCGCGCTCGACGGGGGCAAAGCTCAGCCACTCGTGCTCGGTGCCGTCCTGCTTCATCTGCTCGCGGATGGCGGCAGCGACAACGTCGCGCGGCTGCAACTCGTCGGTAAAACGCTCGCCGGCGGCATTGAGCAGAATCGCGCCCTCACCGCGGCAGCTCTCGCTGATCAGGAACGTACGGCCTGGCTGCGGCGAGAACAGGCCCGTGGGATGGATCTGCACGTAGTCCAGGTGCTCCATCTTAATGCCGTGCTCCTGCGCGATGTAGCAGGCGTCGCCCGTGAGCTGCGGGTAGTTGGTCGAATGGTCGTATACGCCACCGATGCCGCCCGTCGCCCACAGCGTATGGCGGGCATGGATCTTAAACGGCTTACCGACATGCACGCCCTCAGCGGCATTTGCCAGCTCGTCGGCGGGGCGAGCTGAATCGTCCTCGTCCACGGCAACAGCGACGACACCAGTGCACACCGTGGCCCCATCGCGCTCGGCCGTCAGGATGTCGGTCATGGCAACGCGTTCGAGAATCTGCACGTTGTCCAGCTTGCGGACGGCCTGAAGCAGCTTGGTCGTAATCTCCTTGCCCGTAATGTCGGCATGGAAGGCAATGCGCGGACGGCTGTGCGCGCCCTCGCGGGTAAAGTCGAGGCCGCCATCGGCCTTGCGCTCAAAATCCACGCCCATCGCTAGCAGGTCGTTGATGACCGAGCGGCTCGAGCGGATCATGATGTCGACGCTCTCGCGGCGGTTCTCGTAATGGCCGGCGTGCATGGTGTCCTCAAAGAAGGCATCGTAGTCCGAGCCCTCGGGCAGCACGCAGATGCCGCCCTGCGCGAGCATCGAATCGCACTCGTCGACCGCGCCCTTGGAGAGCATGATCACGCGCGTGCTCGTCGGCAGGTTGAGGGCCGCGTACAGGCCCGCTACGCCGCAGCCGGCAATGACGACGTCGCACTCCATATCGGGGTATTGCTTGGTTTCCACAGGAATCCTCTCCCTTGAATGTGGCATAAGGAACCGTCCCTCATGCCACATTGTTCTAGCGTGCTGCGTACTCGAGCATGCGGTCGAGCGTGAGTTTGGCCTGGTCGGCAGCCTCGTCCGACACGCCGATCTGCACCTCGCCCTCACCCGTCTCCAGGCAGCGCACGAGCTTTTCGAGCGTGATGAGATCCATGTTGACGCAGGTGGGCTGCACCGCGGGGAAGTAGAACTTCTTGCCGGTGCCCTGGCAGCGGCGCTCGAGCTCGTAGAGCACGCCACGGACCGTCACGATAATGAACTCGCTCGCGTCGGACTCCTCGGCATACTTGATGATGCCGGCGGTGGAGCCAATGTAGTCGGCCTCGGCAAGAACGTCGGCCTTGCACTCGGGATGCGCCAGCACGAGCGCGTCGGGGTGGGCCTCCTGCGCGTCGACGATCTGCTCGACGGTGATGATGTGGTGGCGCGGGCAGTAGCCGTTGTTGAGGATGACGTGCTTTTGCGGCACCTGCTCGGCCACAAAGCGGCCGAGGTTTTGGTCGGGAATGAACAGGACGTGCTGCTGCGGCAGCTCGGAAACGATCTTAACGGCGTTGGAGCTGGTGACGCACACGTCGCTCCAGCTCTTAATTTCGACCGTCGAGTTGACGTAGCAGACGACAGCTAGGTCGTCGCCGTACTCGGCGCGCGCCGCATCGACCGTCTCGCGCTTGACCATGTGCGCCATGGGACAGTCCGCGCCCGGCTCGGGCAACAGCACGGTCTTGGTGGGATTGAGCAGCTTGGCACTCTCGCCCATAAACTCCACGCCGCACAGAACGATGGTCTGCTGTGGCAGGCTCTTGGCGAGCTTTGCCAGGTAGAAGCTATCGCCGACGTAATCGGCAACGGCTTGGACCTCGGGCGCCACATAGTAGTGCGCCAGGATGACCGCGTCACATTGGGTTTTTAGTTGCTGAATGGCCTCGACGAGCTCTGCGGGTACCAGTGCCGCGCGCTCCGTTGCCGTCGTTGCCGATGCTAGGCCGGCCGCAATATCGCGTGCAAGCTCCGACGCATCCGCGTTCGCACTCTGTGCCATCAAGGCCCCTCTCTTTTGGCGAATCTTGGGGCTTTAGTATGACACCTAGGTTTACAGCTGACAAGACAGCTGTAAACCTAGGTGTAAAGTTGAAATAAAGATTCGACCATGCGGCAAGTCCATATTCGAACTGGCAAGCTGAGGATAGCCGAGCTCTCGATAGCGCAGGAGGCATCTTTCGCCACCGCAATACCGCTCGGCGCGAGTTGCGCACCGTGAGGCACGAACGGGCGCTCCCCCGCGAGTGGTCCGCGCCCAATGTGGCAAAATCGAACTACTAAGGGGGCTCAGAATGCTCAAGATTATTGCCTGCGACGATGACGTCGCTTTTCTAGATAGACTGCACCGGATGATCGACCGTTGGTCGATCGAGACGGGCACGGCGGTCGATGTTGCGCTCGTCACGCGCGGCGAGGACCTGCTGGCGCGCCATGCCGCGTCGCGCGCCGACATCATCCTGCTCGACATGATCATGCCGCTCGTCAACGGCATGGACACCGCACGCGAATTGCGCCAGGCCGACACCGCCGTGCGCCTGGTGTTCCTTACCTCGTCGCCCGAGTTTGCACTGGAGTCCTACGAGGTCCGCGCCTTCGACTATCTGCTCAAGCCCGTGACTTACGAACGCCTGGCGCAGTTACTCGACGAACTTTCGAGCATGCGCCCGGCGGCAACCGACGAGCTCGTGATCAAAACGTCCTTTGGCTACCACGCCCTGCGCCTGTCCGACATCGAATATGCCGAGGCGCGCAACAAGCACGTGGTCTTCCACCTGCGCGACGGACGCGATATCGAGGCACTCGAGTCGTTCCGCAGCGTCGAGGACCGTTTGGCGCAAAATGCCACCTTCTTTAAATGCCACCGTAGCTACCAGGTCAACTTGCGCAACATCGACCACTTCGATCGCACGGACATCGTCATGCGCTCCGGCGCGTGCATTCCGCTGTCGCGCAGCAGCAAGCAGGGGTTCCAAGACGCCTACTTTGCGGTGCGCTTCGAGGGCGGGAGACGCTGATGATCTCCTCGGTCGAAATGGTCCTTTGGGCAATCCACCACGCCACAACGCTACTCTTTGGCGTCTTTGCCTCGGCGGCGCTATGCGGTATCGAAATCAATCGACGCCATGCACTCGAGTTGGTGGGGGTCGGAGCCGCAACCGGCGCTGCCTTTTCGATCGCCAATGTCGTTGGCGGAGAGCTTTTTGCCCGTCAGGTCTATCCGCTCGTCGTGCACTTGCCGCTTACCGTCTACCTATGCGCGCGCTACCACTTGAGTCCGCTACTCGCGACGTTGGGCGTCACCAGCGCCTATCTGAGCTGCCAGTTCAGCAATTGGATGGGCATCGCCGCATTTGCCGCAACCAATTCTCAGATCGCGTACTATCTGGCACGCATCGCTACCACGCTCGGCGTCTTTGCCGTCCTGCTGCATTGGGCCGGCGACATTGGACCCCGCCTGGCGATTAAAAGCCCCACCGAGCTGGGCATCCTTTTAATCCTGCCGCTCGTCTATTACATCTTTGACTACGCCACCAACGTCTACACCACGCTGTTCCACTCGGGCTCGGTGGTGACAGTTGAGTTTTTGGCATTTGCGCTCTGTGCCTTCTATCTTATGTTTCTTGCCGTTTACCTGCGCGAATACGAAGAAAAGGAAACCGCCGAGCGAGAGCGTTGGATGCTCGAAACCCGCGACAGCGCCGCCATCAAAGAGCTCGAGGCTTGGCGTCAATCTGGGCGCGAGCTGTCGATTCTTCGCCACGATATGCGCCACTTCCTACGCGGCCTGGCGGCTTTAATTGAGGAGGGCCACACCGACGAGGCGCTCAAACGCATCGACGAACTCTGCGAAGCCGGCGACCGCACCGCCGTACGCCGCTTCTGCGCCAGCGAGACCGTAAACATCGCGCTTTCGTCATTCAACTCAGATATCAATAGAAACGGCATTACCGCCAACCTGCGCGCCGCCGTACCCGAAACCGTCCACGTAGGTGACGCCGACCTGTTTAGCGTGCTCTCAAATGCCTTGGAAAACGCTATCACCGCCGCAAGCGCCGCACCCCAAGGAAAGCGATTCGTCGACCTTGACCTGCGACTTGAGGACGGCCAGCTGTTGCTGTTAGTTTCCAACACGTTTGACCGCGCGCCGCGCATGGTCGACGGCATGCCCGTGACCCGGCATGCGGGCCACGGCTTTGGAACCAAGAGCATCAAACTTGCCGTGGAGCGCATGAACGGCAACTGCCAGTTCCGCATTAACGGCGATCGGTTTGAGCTGCGCGCTGTGATGTAGAAGTACGGCGCCGATCTCGCGGCGCGCCTCGCCCGCCAGGCAATCGCTCGCCGGTGCCGATCCGCTACAGTGGAGCGACCGCCGGGGTCAGCTGCTTGATGTAGGCCCACATGCGCTGCTTGGCCGCTTTGTCGGTCAGCGCCGCCTCAAAGCCATCGAGCGCGAGCACGCGGCGGCCCTGCACATGGGCGACCAGGCCGGGCTTGAGCATGGCGGTGTCGAAGTCATCAATCGCCACGAGCATATCGGCGTAGGTTTCGCGCATGACATCGGCCGCGCTGTTATCGAGCAGCAGCACCGCCTCGGGATCCAGAGCCTCAAGCGCCTCGCGGAACAGCTCGCACGGCAGAGTCTCGCCCACCGCGACCGCTCCGTCGCCTGCGCCGGCGACGCTTGCCAGCACGCAAAAATCCTCGGGCGCGTAGCCGATGGCCCCAAGCGCCTTGCGCAGCGCAGCACCGTCCGGACCGGCAGCCAGCTCGCCGCCCGAACGCTCGGCCTCGTCCAAATCGCCTTTGACCAGCACGATCGGAGAGCACGCGTTGCCCACGATGCGCACGCCACGGACCGCAAGCGATGTGAGCTCCTGCTCAGCCGCCTGGGCGATGGCTTCTTTTTTCTGGCTTTGTGACGTGGACATGCGCTCTCCAATCGTTTGCGTGCCAACCATTATATAAAAGAGCCGCCTGCGAGTGGTTGCTTTGCGGGCGGCTGGGTATAAGCACGGTCGTACTGAGTTTTACGCGGCTGAGCCGCGTCACATTATGGAGGTCACCATGGCTGACATTAAGCAGATTACCCCCGAGAACTTCGATTCCATCGTTAACGACAGCCTGCCCGTGCTGGTCGATTTTTGGGCACCGTGGTGCGGGCCCTGCCGATCGCTCTCGCCCATCGTTGACGAGGTTGCCGATGAGCTGGCGGGCAAGCTTGCCGTTGCCAAATGCAACGTCGACGACAACCAGGACCTGGCCATGAAGTATGGCGTCATGAGCATCCCCACGCTGATTGTGTTTAAGAACGGCGAGGAGATTGACCGCTCGGTTGGCGCTCTGCCCAAGGCGAGGCTGCAGGCGCTGCTGGAGAAGCATCTGTAATACGCTTGTTACTTGCCCGCCGTCCATGAGCGGTTTTGCACCGCTCGCCGGACTGCCGGGTGCGGCGCGTGCGACCACGGATAGTATGGTAGTTACAACCAGCCCCCAGTGAACGGGTGCGAGTCGCACAGACTCGCACCCGTTTTCTTATGCAGCGGCGCGCAGAGCGGGCGTAGTAAAATCTGAACCACTGGATTACCGTCCACACAAGGAGATTTCCCATGCATGATGTTGGAATGAACATGAGCCAGCTTGCCATGAGCGTCAAGCAGGTCGACGACACCATCGAGCTCGCTCACGAGTGGAGCCATCAGTTGCTGCATGCGACCGAGAATTTTGACATGGAGCGCATCGGCGCCAAGCTCGAGGCAGCCATGGCCGCGCTGCACGAGGCCCACGACGCACTCGAGAGCTACGAAGAGGCCATCGAGGCCGACCACAACTCCGTCGGCTCCGTGAAGCTGGTGTAACGTGGCCGAACACGAGCACGGCTGCGGGTACGAGCACGAGCATCCGCACGGGGCGGACGGTGACGCAGACTGCCACTGTAGTGGCTCCGGCTCCGAGCTGGTCCGCTTTTCGGTTACCGCACCGGACGACCTGCTGCGCCGTTTTGACGAACAGATCGCGCGCCGCGGCGACGTGGCCAACCGCTCCGAGGCCGTGCGCGACCTGATTCGCGCCTCGATCGCCAAGGAGCAGATGCGCACGCCCGATGAGCATGTTATCGGGTCGCTCACCATGATCTACGACCACCATACCGGCGACCTGACGCGCCGTCTGGACGAAGTGCAGCACGACTACACCGACGAGATCGTATCGACCATGCACGTGCATCTGGATCACCACAACTGCTTAGAGATTCTGGCGCTCAAGGGTCGCGGCGAGCGCGTCTACGAGCTGGCCGACCGTCTGCTGGGCCTGCGCGGCGTTAAGCACGGCGAGCTCACGTGCGCCGCCACCAAGCAGAGCCTGGGACTGTAGCGCACCTGTCCCTATTTGGTCGGTTTTGATGAGGGGTGTCGCATGCGACATGTGCATATTCATGTAACGGGCATTGTGCAGGGCGTTGGCATGCGGCCGTTTGTGTATCGCGAGGCCATGGCGCATGGCATTTGCGGATGGGTGCTCAACGCGGGCGACGGCGTGCATATCGAGGCGCATGCTCTGGCCGGTGCGCTCGATGCTTTTGTTGCCGCGCTTTCTGAGCATGCGCCTGCGGCAGCCCGCGTTGAGCGAGTCGATATTGCGGATTTGGAGCCTGGCGGCTGGAGCGCTGCCGATGAGCAGGGCTTTCGCATTGTGGCATCGCAGGACCAGACCGCGCACACGACGCTCGTCTCGCCCGATATCGCCACCTGCGACGATTGCCTGCGCGAGTTGTTCGATCCCGCCGACCGACGCTATCACTACCCCTTTATCAACTGCACTAACTGCGGACCGCGCATTACCATCATCCGGTCGCTGCCTTATGACCGAGCGGCCACGTCGATGAATTCTTTTCCCATGTGTCCTGAGTGTGCCGCGGAGTATGCCGACCCACTCGACCGTCGTTTTCACGCGCAGCCCGATGCCTGCTTTGATTGCGGGCCGCATATTACTTGGCGCGAGGCTGTGAACGGCGATGCGTGCGGGAATTCGTCCGCGACACCGGCCGTCGGCACCACGCGCGAGGCCAGCGACGCTATCATCGAGCGCTGCGTCGAGCTGCTGGCCAGCGGCGGCATCGTCGCCATCAAGGGTCTGGGCGGATTTCACTTGGCATGCGACGCCTCCAACGAGCAGGCGGTAGCCGAGCTGCGCCGTCGCAAACGCCGCAGCAACAAGCCGCTTGCCGTTATGGTACGCGACCTTGCCGACGCTGAACGCCTGTGCCATGTCAACGACGTTGCACGCGGCTTGCTGGCCGGCAGCATTCGCCCCATTGTGCTGCTGCGCCGACGTGCTGCTTGCGAGAGCGGCGGCTCCCCCGACGCCCTCGCGCTCGCGCCGTCCGTCGCGCACGACCTTCCAGAGCTCGGTGTTATGCTCCCCTACACCCCGCTTCAGCATCTGTTGCTTGCCGCGGCAGAAGCCCGCGGTATGCACGCGCTCGTCATGACCAGCGGAAACCTGAGCGAAGAGCCCATCGAGACCGATGACGATCTTGCCGAGCAGCGCCTCGTTGCCGCCGGCATTGCCGACGCGCTGCTCGGCAACGACCGCGCGATTCTCTCGCGCTACGACGACTCCGTGGTGCGCGTGGTCGACGGCGCCGTTATGCCCGTGCGCCGCGCTCGCGGATATGCACCCCAGCCGCTGCCGTTGTCGGCGCTCGACGGCGCTCCGTCCTGCGTGCTCGCCTGCGGGCCACAACAAAAGGCCACGATTGCGCTCACGCGTGAAGAGACGAACGGCGAGGCAACCTGTTTTGTGTCGCAGCATATCGGCGATGTTGAAAACGGCGGGACCTTCGATGCCTGGAACGCCGCGCGCACGCGCTTGGAAGATCTCTTTGACTTGGCGCCCGCCGCCTTGGCCTGCGATTTGCACCCCAGCTATCTATCGAGCCAGTGGGCGCGCGAGCAGGCACGGGAGCACAATCTGCCGCTCGTCGAGGTGCAGCACCATCATGCGCATATCGCGAGCGTAATGGCCGAGGCCATCGCCGCGGGCCAGCTTACAACCGACGCGCGTGTCCTTGGCATCGCCTTTGACGGCACCGGCGCCGGCACCGATGGGACCATTTGGGGCGGCGAGTTTCTTGTTGCCGGCCTTGGCGGCTTTGAGCGCGCCGCGCATTTGCGCACCTGGGCGCTCCCCGGCGGGGCGGCCTCCGTGCGCGACGCCCGCCGCAACGCCTTTGCCCTGCTCAGTGAGCTCGGTCTGCTCGAGCACCCAGGCGCCGCTCGGCTTTTGGACAGCCTCGACGAGCAAACGCGCAGCGTGACAGCCACCATGATCGAGCACGGCATCAACAGCCCGCGCACCAGCAGCATGGGGCGTCTCTTTGATGCCGCGGCAGCAATTCTGGGCATCTGCGACAAGGCAACCTACGAGGGCGAGCCTGCCATAGAACTCGAAGCCGCCGCCTGGCGCGCGTTCAGCAGTGAAAGTGCCTGCCCCACCGGCAATATGGCCAGCTTTTCCGTAACCGAATCATCCCGTCCGGACGACTTCCATGTTCTGAACTCCAGACCGCTTTTTGAGGCGCTTTTGGAGGGAATCAGGACCGGCGTGCCCGCCGGCAAGCTCGCGCTCGACTTCCATGTCACCATCGCACGCGCGTCGGCCCGCATCGCAAGCGAGATCTGCGTCCGTGAAGACCTCGACACCGTCGCGCTCTCGGGCGGCGTGTTCATGAACCGACTTTTGCTTCGGCTCCTTACCCACGAACTCAAAGACGCCGGTCTTGCCGTCTTGGTCTCCCACGCCGTGCCCGTCAACGACGGCTGCATAGCCTACGGTCAGGCCGCCATCGCTCGCGCTCGCCTCGCGCAGACAGCATCGCGATAGGCTGTTTTGCCAGCCTGCGCGCCGCCGTCTCACAGGTGTAACGCGTTTGCTCGTGACTCCCGCGAGCGCTACCATCAACTGATGGGTAATTAGGCGCCTATCCAGCGCAAAACGTATAAAAGGGGAACATTATGTGCCTTGCCGTTCCCGGTAAAGTGGTCAAACGCGACGACGACCTTAAGGCGACCGTCGACATGATGGGCATCGAGCGCCCCGTTTCGCTGCGCCTCGTGCCGACGGCACAGGTAGGCGACTATATTCTCGTGCACGCCGGCTTTGGCATTCAGATTGTCGACGAGCAGGAGGCGCAGGAGACACTCGACCTGGTCAACACCATGACCGAACTGGTCGAAGAAGACCAGCTGGCCACCAACCCGGCGGAGGCTTACTAGTGGCGGCCGGACAGCCGGCTCGCTCCGGTATCGACTTCTCGGCATTCCGCGATCCCAAGCTGGCTCGCGAGCTCATCGAGCGCATCCGTGAACTCGTCGGCGACCGCGCCATCAACCTTATGGAAGTCTGCGGCACGCACACCGTGAGCATCGGTCGCTATGGCTTTCGCTCCATTATGCCTGCCGGGCTCAAACTGCTGAGCGGTCCGGGTTGCCCCGTCTGTGTTACCGCCAACCGCGATATCGACCATGCAATCGCGCTCGCCAAGATGGACGGCGCCATCATCACCACCTTTGGCGACATGATGCGCGTGCCCGGGTCGTCTACCTCGCTCGCCGCGCAAAAGGCAGCGGGGCGCGATATTCGCATTGTGTACTCCCCGCTCGATGCACTCGATATCGCCGAACACAACCCCGATCGCCCGGTCATCTTTATGGGCGTCGGCTTTGAGACCACGACGCCTACCATCGCCGCCGCCATCCTGGAGGCAGACGCGCGTGGGCTGCAGAACTTCTCGGTCTACTGTGCCCATAAGACCACGCCGCCGGCCCTGCGTGCGATCTCCAACGACCCCGAGACGACCATCGACGGCTTTATCCTGCCTGGTCACGTCGCTACCATCACGGGCCTGGCACCCTTTGGGTTTTTGGTCGATGAGTTCAATACCCCGGGTGTGGTCACGGGATTTGAACCGGTCGATATCCTGCAGGGCATCTGCATGCTGGTCCAGATGGTTGTCGAGAACAGGCCGGCGATCGACAACGCCTACCGCCGTGGCGTCAACGCAGACGGCAACCCCGTGGCGCGCCAGCTGGTCGAGCAGGTGTTTGAGCCATGCGACACCACGTGGCGCGGGCTGGGGCCGATTGCCAACTCGGGCCTTTCCATCCGCCCCGAGTTCTCGCGCTTTGATGCCCGCACTCGCTTTGACGTGCCCGTTGAGACGACGGTCGGGCCGCGTGGGTGCCGCTGCGGCGACGTGCTGCGCGGGGCCATTACGCCGAGCAGCTGCCCTCTGTTCGGCCAAGCTTGTACACCCGAGCATCCCGTCGGCCCCTGCATGGTGAGTTCCGAGGGCAGCTGTGCAGCATATTTCCGCTACCGAGGCTGTTAGGTCCGCCGTTCTAACGAACGGCGGACCGGTCGACGCTGCGCGCCATTCAGGCGAGCGATTTGCCTTTCAATCGTCGGCTGCGGGCAAAAGCCCAGCAGCCTCCTCTTTCAAGGCAACTCACTTCGCCTGAATGGCGCTCGCTGACTTTTACTTAACATCGATTCTGCCACACTCAGCTATTGCCGACCCCCCACGATTGGAGTTTTCGATATGTCCCGTACTGCCACCGATAGCACTGTCCTGTTGGGCCACGGCTCTGGCGGCCAGATGATGAAACGCATCATCGATGAGGTCTTTTTGGATGCCTTTGGGTCGCCCGAACTGCTCGAGGGCAACGATGCCGGCGTCGCTGCGCTGCCCGCGAGCGGGCGCATCGCCATGTCGACCGACAGCTTTGTGGTCTCGCCGCAGTTCTTCCCCGGCGGTAATATCGGCCGACTCGCCGTGTGCGGAACCGTTAACGACGTCGCGACCTCGGGCGCCAACGTGCGCTACCTCTCATGCGGCTTTATCCTCGAAGAGGGCTACCCCATGGACAAGCTGCGTCAAATCGTGCAGACCATGGCCGAAACGGCGCGCGAGGCGGACGTGGCGATCATCACGGGCGACACCAAGGTGGTCGAGCGCGGCGGGGCCGACGGCATCTACATCAATACCGCCGGCGTGGGCGAGGTGCCCGCGGGCGTGACGCTCAGCGGCGCCAACTGCCAGCCTGGCGATATCATCCTGGTGTCGGGTACACTCGGTGACCACGGCATCGCCATCATGAGCCAACGCGAGGGCTTGGCGTTTTCGAGCACCATCGAAAGCGATGCCGCGCCGCTCAACCACCTGATTGCCGATGTGCTTGCCGCAGCACCCGACACACGTTGCTTCCGCGACCCCACTCGCGGTGGCCTGGCGTCCACGCTCAACGAGTTTGCCCAGGCTAGCGGCGTTGCCATGGAGGTCGACGAGGATACCGTGCCCGTACGCCCCGACGTGCAGGCAGCCTGCGAGATGCTCGGCTATGATGTGTTGCAGGTGGCAAACGAGGGCAAGATGGTCGCCGTGGTGCCGGCCGAACAGGCAGATGCGGCACTGGCCGCCATGCGCGCCGCCCGCTACGGCGAGAATGCCGCCATTATCGGTCGCGTGCTGCCGCTTGCCGAGGACGCCCGCCCCGCCGTGCGCGTACGCACCGGCTGGGGCTCGACCCGCATCCTCGACATGCTCGTGGGAGAGCAGCTGCCGAGGATTTGCTAACGACAAAGGCTCAGGGCTATTAAAGATATTCAGATTCCAAACATGCCCGGCACGCATGCCCAGTATCATGGGGTGCGTTTTACAACTCAAGCGGCAGGAGCACCCATGGCAGCAGCTTTTTCCCATGTGATCTTTGACCTGGACGGCACCATTCTCAACACGCTCGAGGACCTGGCAGCCGCCGGCAACCATACCTGCGAGATGCACGGCTGGCCCACGTTTGCCGTAGACGAGTACCGCTACAAGGTGGGAAACGGCATGCTCAAGCTGGTCGAGCGCTTTATGCCCGCCGAGTATGCGGGCGACGGCCGTATGTTTGAGCAGACGCTTGCCGAGTTTAGGGCTTATTACGGCGAGCACAAGGAAGACCACACTGCACCGTACGCCGGCACGATCGAGATGCTCGACCGCCTCCGCGCCGCGGGCGTGCAGCTTGCCGTACTCACCAACAAGGACCATGTCTCGGCCGCTCCGCTTATCGAGAAGTATTTTAGTTCCGAGCGCTTTGCACTGGTGCAGGGCCGCGTCGATGCGTTTCCTCCCAAGCCCGAGGCGCCCGTCACGCTGCATGTGATGGAAAAGCTAGGCGCCGATCCGGCAACCACACTCTATGTGGGCGATTCCAATGTCGATGTTCTGACCGGTCACAACGCCGGCCTCAAGAGCGCCGGTGTCACCTGGGGCTTCCGTGGCCGCGCAGAGTTGGAGTCCGCCGGCGCCGACTACGTAGTGGACACGCAGGACGAACTCGCGGCGCTGATCCTGGGCGAGTAACCGCTCATCCCTCCCACGGGCAGCCAATGCGGAACGGGACTCTTTTAGCTGCCCCTGCACCAAAGGAGTGTCCCCAACTGCCGGCAGAAAGGGAACGTCCCCAAGTGCCGCCTTCGACAGCGATGGCAACGCCACAGGCACAAGTGCCACTTTAAGCCAGCCAAGGGAACGCCGTTGTTTTGGCAACGACAGCGAAAGCCCGCCAGAGCGAGCAAGGTGCCTTGAAACAAGGCGGCATTGACCTTCTGGTCATGCCGCCGAAGTTGAAAGGCAGATTGCCGCTCTGGCGGGCTTGCAGCGTCGAGCAGTTGCGGCGTTTGGTAAAACGCCGCAACGAACTAGCTCATCATCGCATTCATCATCTCGGTGGTTGCGGAATCGTCGGCAGACCACTCGTTATCCTCGTTGGCGGAATACTTAAAGGTGACCTTGGTGTCCTTGGTCTTAGCGGCCTTGGTCACGTCGACCATGACCTGACCGGCCATCTTGTACAGCTCGTCATCGGAAGGAACCGTATCAAGCGCGGCGACCTTCTCCTGATACTGGGTGGAGAAGTCCTCGACGATCTTGTTCATGGACTTGCAGGTGATGGAGACCTCGGCGGTCGCGACACCCTTGTCCTCGTCGACCGTCACGTCGCCGATCTTGTAATCAAAGCCCTCGAGATAGGTCTTGGCATACTCCTTGGGATCGATACCCAGCTGCTCGAACTCGTCGCCCGAAGCCTCCTCCAGACCAGAAAGGAACTCGTCGCCACCGTTCTTGACCTCGTCAAACTGAGTCGTAAGATCCTCGGTGATGAGTTCCTCGACCGAAGGGCCTCCACAACCGGAAAGCACGACCACGCATGCAACCAAGACGGCCATGAGGGGCGCAAGCAGCAGCTTCTTTTTCATGTTGTTCCTCCCAATGAGCGGCACCGCGCTTCCCAAACGCGGCGCACGTTGTAATAAGTAAGCCCATACTATCCACTTATTAACACCCTCGGGGGCACGAAGGCGCGGTCGGTTCGTTTTAGCGTCCGAACGGTTTGCAAGCCCGCCCAACGTGCAATAAAACGCTTCCCCGCGATGCAATAAAAAAGGTGGCCGGAAAACCCGACCACCCTTGCACATCCTTATGTTGCCGCAGTTTACTTGCGGACGACCTTAACAATGGCGTCACCGGCGGCGACAGCGGAGTCGGCCTCGACGGCGAGCTCGACATCGGCAAACTCGGCGGTGTTGGACACGGCCACCACGACGCAGTCCTTGTAACCGGCAGCGGCGATCTTGGCGCGGTCGATCTTGAGCATGGGCTGGCCGGCCTTAACGACGTCGTCGGCCTTGACGAAGCCCTCGAAGCCATCGCCGTTCATGTTAACGGTATCGACACCAACGTGCACCAGAACCTCGATGCCGCTATCGGACTGTAGGCCCACGGCGTGACCCATGGTGACGGTCACCTTGCCGTCGCAGGGAGCGTAGACCAGATCGTCCTCGGGCCACACGGCACAGCCCTTGCCCAGGACCTCGCCACCAAAGACGGGATCGGGCACGTCGGCCATCTTGATGACCTTGCCCTTGACGGGCGAGCACAGCACGTCGGCGCCGGCAGAAGCAGAGATGGAGGCCGGAGCAGCGGCAGCCGCGGGCTCAGCCTTCTTCTTGAACATGTCAAACAGACCCATACGATTTCTCCTCTTGATTAAGCGCAACGTTTTGCGCATGCCTATGGTGATTATAGTGCCAAATGGCCAAAATACTAAGGTGAGGGTTCGAATCGCAAGCCCTTCCAAGCCCTTCCCAAAACCTTTTCCCCAGTGGCGCTCATATTGTCGATTAATCCAGACCCTCGGCACCGTTGGACTTGATGATCTTCTGGTAGGCGTAGAAGCTGTCCTTGCGGCGGCGCTCGTAGGTACCGGTGCCGTCGTCGTACTTATCGACGTGAATGAAGCCGTAGCGCTTGCGCATCTCGCCGGTGCCGGCAGAAACCAGGTCGATGGGGCCCCACCAGGTATAGGCGATCAGGTCGACGCCGTCGGCAATGGCCTCGCCCATGGCCTTGATGTGGCTGCGCAAGTAGGCGATACGATACGGATCGTGGATGGAGCCGTCCTCCTCGACCTCATCGTAGGCGCCCATGCCGTTCTCGACCACCATCAGCGGAATCTCGTAGCGGGCGTAAATCTCGTTGAGGGCGATGCGCAGGCCCAGCGGATCGATCTGCCAGCCCCAGTCGGTGGACTCCAGATAGGGGTTCTTGCCGCCAAAGGTCATGTTGCCCTCGGTCATCTCGTGGTCCTTGTGGGTGCCCACGGTTCCGGACATGTAGTAGCTAAAGGTGTAGAAATCGACCTTGCCGTCGGCGATATCCTGCAGATCGCCGTCCTCCATCACGAGCTCGACGTCGTTCTCGGCCCAGAAACGCTTGGCATAGAACGGATACTTGCCGCGCACCTGCACGTCGGAGCAGTACCAGTTCATGGTATTCATCTCCTGCTGCGTGGCGAACACGTCGGCCGGATCGCACGTGGCGGCATAGGAGAGGACGAAGCAGTCCATGTTGCCCATCTTAAACTGCGGATAGTGCTCGTGGGCATAGCGCACGACGCGGCCGCTGGCGACAAACTGGTGATGCAGGGCCTGCATACGGGCCTGCGGCGTGGTGTGGACCGCCGAAGCCGGGCCCTCAAAGCCCTGGATCATGCTGGTCCCAAAGAGGTTACCAATGTCCTGGGTGCCGCAGTTGATCTCGTTGAAGGTGAGCCAGAACTTGACCTTGTCCTGATAGCGGTCGAAGACGGTCTGGCAGTACTTCTCAAAGAAGCCGATGAGCTCGCGGCTCGCCCAGCCATTGTATTTCTCGACCAGGTGATAGGGCATCTCGTAGTGCGACAGGGTCACGAGCGGCTCAATATTGTGAGCGCGCAGGCAGTCGAAGACGCGATCGTAGAAGGCGAGGCCGGCCTCGTTGGGCTCGGCGTCGTCGCCGTTGGGGAAGATGCGGCTCCAAGAGATGGACATGCGGAACATGTTGAAGCCCATCTCGGCGAACAGCGCGATGTCCTCCTCGTAGTGATGGTAGAAGTCGATACCGTCATGATTGGGGTAGAAGCGGTCGGGGTCGATGTCGATCGTAATCTGACGCGGCTCCTTGTAGCTGCCGCCCAAAAAATGGTCATCGACGGAAGGACCGCGGCCGTCCACGTTCCAAGCGCCCTCAAACTGATTGGCGGCGGTAGCGCCACCCCAATAGAAACCCTCGGGGAATCCCATAAGTGCCTCCTCGCTCATGCGTGTTGCTGATGAAACGAGTATGCCGCCGAGTCGCTCCAGGCCAGGGCGAAGGCGCCGATTTGGACACTTCTTTTCGCAGACGCGCGCTGCAACAGCGCTGCAGCTGAAACTTTTTGACACCGAAGGAGCGAAGACGATCCGCCCCGCGCTTACCGGCGGTATGCCGCGGGGGTGCAGCCATACTTGTCGTGAAACTTACGGTAGAAGAAGCTCATGTTTTCATAGCCCACCGCATGCGCAGCCGCCCCGGCCGTGGCGCCACCGCGCAGAAGCTCGGCCGCACGCACCAGGCGTCGCTCCTGCACAAGCTGCCTAAAGGTCTTGCCCACATGCCGCTTGAGGAGCGCCGTCGCATAATTAGGGCTCAAGCCAAACTCCGCCGCCATCCCCTCGAGGGAGCATGCAGCGAATTCGCGATCGATATAGCCGAGCATTCCCGTCACCAGGGCAGTGGGCCCCGCCGCGCCGTCCGCCGCGCCGCGCACCAGCTTGCGCTCGTAGCAATCCATGAGCTCGGCCAAAAACAGCTGAAACAGACGCAGGACGATCTCGGGACCATTAGGGCTCGGGTCATACAGCTCACAGAGCATCTCCTGCATGTAGCGCCGAATCCGACGGCTCTCGCCGCAATGAAAACGGACATGGCCCCGATGGTCCGTCTCGCTGTTGAGCGCGTTGAACAAAAACCGCGAGACCGCGCTCTCGCGCGAGAGGCTCGACTCGAGGCTCCGGCGCAAAAAAGAGCGTGAAACGGTCATGCTCAGCATGATATCGTCCTCACCAAGCGCCGCCACGGCATGCGGGCAGAGGGCGTCGAGCAAAAGCACCTCGTTGCGGCCCAGTTCGAGCCTCTCCCCCGCCACCGTCTGCGGGCAGCGTCCGCGATACACATAGCTCAGCTCCACGTAATCATGCACGTGCTCGGGAACTGCATTAAAGCGCGAGTTTTTCCTTATCGTCAGGCCACGCGGCATGCCGGGCTGGGCGTAGGCAAACCCTGGCTGCCCAATCTTGCGCACTGGGCATCCGTCGATTTCGACATGCTCGGTCATAATCGACCAATCAAATGCCATGCCGTCTTTATAAGCGATCTCACTGGCGCTCAGTTCGCTGAGCCTACGCTCGAGCTCGTCGATCTCCATGGCTTGCCAATCGTTGATTTGGTCATAGTTCGTCGTGATTCAGATATTAGCAGAACGCGCCGACGCGTCCATAATCTGTGCTATGCAGCAGATCGATCGAGCCAAGGAGGATCCATGACCGCGTACTATCAGCAGGTGCTCGAGGGCACATACGACAACCACGTGCTTCCGTTTTTGTGGATGAAGGGCGAGAGCCATAAAACCATTGCCGAGTATCTGGAAAAGATCGCCGGCGCCGACATCCACGAGGTCTGTCTCGAAAGCCGCCCACACCCCGATTTTTGCGGCGAGGGCTGGTGGCGCGATCTGCGCTTTGTCATTGACGAGTGCAAGCAGCTGGGCCTTAAGCTCTGGATCTTGGACGACGCGCACTTCCCCACGGGCTTTGCCAACGGCGCCGTCAAGGAGGCCGTGCCCGAGCTCCGCAAGATCGTTCTCACGCACCGCACACTCAACATCGTGGGTCCCACGTCCGCCGCAAGCATCGCGCTCGCCAACATGTTCGACAAAACCGAGCACTTCTACGGCGTGACATTTATGCAGGACGGCAGCCCCGTCGACGTCGCTTACCGAGTAATCGACGATGCAGACGGCAACCCCAGCCGCCTGGTCTTCGATGCACCTGCGGGCCTCACGCAGGCATGCGTGATGTTCACGAGCGGCAAGACCTCCTACAACGAGGACTACATCAATATGGTCGACCGCGCCTCGGTGGCGCAGCTCATCGATGCTGTCTACGAGCCGCATTTTGAGCATCTGGGCGATGAGTTTGGCAAGACGATCCTGGGCTTTTTCTCCGATGAGCCCGGATTTGCCAACGAGAAGGGCACCACGGGCCCCGACGGCATCTCGGATACGCTCATCGGCAAGGCCACCGCGCCCCTGCCCTGGTCGGCCGAGCTTGAGCGTCGCCTGCGCACGGCGCTGGGCGAGCGCTACCTGGACGAGCTCCCGCACCTGTGGGACCGCGAGCCGGCCGGCGCGCATGTACGCCACGTCTATATGGACATCGCGAGTACCCTCTATAAGGAGTGCTTCTGCGACCAGCTCGGCGACTGGTGCCGCGCGCACGGCGTGCAATACATCGGTCACGTAATCGAAGACAAGGACTGCCACGCGCGCCTGGGCGTGGGCGCCGGGCACTACTTCCGCGCCGTGGGCGGTCAGGACATGGCGGGCGTCGACATCGTGATCAACCAGCTTGTGCCCGGCATGGACCGCGGCCTTCACAGCTACGGACGCGGCGTATGGGACCTCGAGTTCTATAACTACGTGCTGCCCAAGCTGGGCTCCTCGGCAGCACACCTCGACCCCAAAAAGCAGGGGCGCTGCATGGCCGAGGTCTTTGGCGCATTTGGATGGCACGAAGGCCTGCGCGAGATGAAGTGGATCGCCGATCATTTTTTGGTGCGCGGCGTCAATTGGTTTGTGCCGCATGCCTTTAGCATGGCCGCCTTCCCCGACTGGGACTGCCCGCCGCATTTCTATGCGCATGGCCAAAACCCCCAGTTTGCACACTTCGGGCAGCTCATGAGCTACATGAACCGTACGGCGAGTCTGCTGAGCGGCGGGCGTGCAACGACCCCGGCGGCGCTTCTCTACCATGCGGACGCCGAGTGGGCAGGCGAGGCGAACTTTATGCAGCATGCCGCCTCCGAGCTTATGCGCGCGCAGGTCGACTTTGACATCGTGCCAGCAGAGGCATTTGAGGACGCAGGGCGCTATGCCGTTGAAATTGCCGCAGACGGTAGCGGCTTTAGCGTGAACGGCCAGGCATACCGCTGCCTGGTGATGCCCGGAGCCGAGTTTGTCGGCGGAGCCGTGCTCGACTTTGCCGCGCGCGCCGCAGCCGCGGGTGTTGCCGTGTACGCGCTGGATAAGTTGCCGAACAAGCGCTACGACGGCGACACTGCAGGCCGCGAGGGCTTTGCCTCCCTGGATGCAACCGCGCTCGCCGGCATCAAACTCCTGGCGACCACCGGGCTCGCAGGCACACTTGCCAATACCGGCATGCAGACCGTGGTTTGCGCCGAGCCCCAGCCCTGGCTGCGCGCACTGCGCTACGAGCGGGCGGGCGAGAGCTATCTGATGCTCGTCAACGAGCATCCCAAGCAGGGTATCTCCACTCAGGTTGCGCTTGCCGACGGCACACCCGTTGCAGGCGCGCGCCTCGACCTGCTCAACGGCACCGAGCCCGCCGCCTTTGACGGCACGCTCGAGTTGGCTCCCTACGAGAGCTGCATCGTGGTCCTTGGGGCTACAGGTTCCGCCGGCGCGGCAACCGTTGGAGACGAAGCCGCATGCATCGACGGGCCCTGGGCGGTTGTCTTCTCTGCCCCTGGCACCGATGCCTTTGGCGAGCCTGTTGAGCTTGCAGACCTGCACGACCTTTCCTCGGCCGAGTTCCCCGGCAAGGCCGGCACATTCCGCTACCAGGCCTCCTTTGTCCTGGGCGAAGCGGTCACCAGCACCGTCATCGACCTTGGCGAGGTCTTTGAGACCGCAACCGTCGCCCTCGACGGCAAATCCCTCGGCACCCGTATCTGTCCGCCTTACCGCTTTGAGGTCGGCGCGCTTTTGGCCGGTGAGCACGCGCTTACGATCGACATCATCAACACCCTCGATCACGCCGTCCCCGACATATTCGGCATGACCGAGCCCTCCGAGCCCAGCGGCCTCTTGGGGCCCGTACGTGTGCTCGGGTAACGCCCCGGGCGCAAACGGCCCAACAAGGACAGTGCCCCCATGTTGAGCCCGCACGGCGTCGAGCGGTCCGTCGTTCATAGACCGGCGGACCAAAACTCCCAGCCAAGCCGAACGTTTTATTTATCGTTATGATTGGTTTATCGCGACGCAAACGCATAGGAGCCATATGGATATCAGGCGAAAGATCACGCAGGGCAAAAGCCTCACCCCCACCGAGCAACAACTTGGGCAAACGGCCCTCGCCATGGGCGAGGATGTGCGCGGGCTTTCCATTAAGGAATTTGCCGCGTGCGCCAACGTTTCGGTCGCGAGCGTGCACCGCTTTTGCAAAAAGCTCGGCCTCGAGGGATTCAAAGACCTCAAGGTCGAGCTCATCCGCCAGGCGACCGAGGCGGGCAATCGGCGCGACGTGGACATCAACTTTCCCTTCGATGCCACCTCCACCCCCGCACAGGTAATGGAGCGCATGGAGGGGCTCTACCAGACCACCTTGGCCGAAACGCAGGAACTGCTCGACCCCGCACAGCTCGACTACGCCGCCAAGCTCGTCATGCGCGCCGACACCGTGGACATCTACACGGGCTCGCATAACCTGTATCCAGCGGGAATGTTCCGCGATCGCTTGCTTTCCGCCGGTAAAAGCGCGACGTGCTACGGCAGCGTCGAGGCGCAGGTGCGTACGGCGCTCGCCTCGGGCCCCGACCATGTGGCGATTGTCATCTCCTACAGCGGCCTTGCCCCCAACCTCAGGGAGATCTTGCCGATCCTCAGCAGTCGACGCGTCCCGGTCATCGTCATCGGCACACCGTACTGCGCCCGCATTCACCCCGGCTTTGCCGCCTATCTCATGGTGAGCGACCACGAGAGTATGACGCACCGCATCACGCAGTTCGCCAGCCACATCGCCGTGCAATACGTGCTCGATTCGCTCTACAGCAGCTACTTTGCCAAAGATTACGCCCGCTGTTCCGAGTTCCTCGAGCGGTCGTTTCCCTACACCCGCCTGCCCGGGCTCAAGTAACGACGAGCGTGGATTTTTGGACACTCAGATAACGAGCGTGGATAATCTCCCACTTTGAGCCCGCACACAGGCCAAAACCGGGAGATTATCCACGCTCATTTTGGGTCCCCTGGGAAACGCATGAGGAGGGCGGATAGACAGCCGTTATTTGCGAGGCGTCAGCGACGTAAAGAGCCCGTGTTGGTTGCAGTAAAGATATATCCTGCCGCGCCCGGTAATATGGAAGCGCGGCTGCACCGATTGCTCTGGATAGAGCTTCTTAAAGCAGACGCCGTCCATAGTCGCATATGCCACAAAGCTAATGTAGTGATCCTTGGTCATGGGATGATCGAGCGTGACGTACCAATCGTCCTCGATGCGCTCGATGGAAAAGGCGTGGTCCGCGTCCGGCTCTTCGGCCTCCTGGGGAAACATCGTGGAGCCACAGCAGCTAAAGCTGCCTTCTCCGAGCGCGTGCACAACGTTTCCGCAGATAGGGCAAACGTAAAAGACGCCTTTGAGCATATTGCCTGCACGGTTGGCGTTGGCCCGAATGTCACCAGCCAAAAGCTCAGCCACGCTTATGCCGAGTCTCTGGGCCAAAGGCTCAACGAGGGAAATGTCGGGAAGGCCGCGGCCGGATTCCCACTTGCTGACGGCTTTATCGGTCACACCAAGGCTTTCCGCCAGGGCGCGCTGGGTGAGGCCGCGCTCTTCGCGCAGCTGCTTAATGGCATGCGCTGCCAAAAAAGTATGGGAGGCATTGGTTTGCCGTGTCTGGTTCATGGGCTGTCCAATCAAATTGAAGAAATGGAGTGAACCGGTTCGACAGTCAGTATCCATTTGAAGGCCAGGCTCGACAACCTACGCTGCGTAGACATGCGCCAATCGAACGAGCGCGGATTTTGGACGCTCATCCTAAGTAGTCATTTAAGAACGTCCCCAATGACTACATCAGGAGTGTCCCCAGATGCCGCATCGCCAGCAACGGGAGTGCCGATGTCTTGGCAACGACAGCGAGCGGGCCGCATTTGAGACAAGGTGACGTGAAACGAAAGGGCGCTGACCTTCTGGTCGCGCCCTTGAAGTTGAACGTCAGATTGTCCAAATGCGGCCCGCGCAGCGTCGGCCGGTTACGGCGTTTGGTAAAACGCCGTAACCTACTTAACTCCGTACTGCTCGTAGTAGGCGTCGATAGCGGCCTTGAGCTCGTCATCGATGACGACCTTGCCGTCGATCTCGTGGTTGTAGAGGGTCTCGACGACCTCGGCCATGGAGACGATGCTCGCGACGGGGAAACCGTACTTGGCCTCGATCTCCTTCTGCGCGGTGGTCACGCCACCCTTGCCGACCTCCATGCGGTTGAGGGAAACGATAAGGCCCTTGATCTCGACATCGGCAGCAGCCTTGACCTTGGGGTAGGTCTCGTCGATGGACTTGCCGGAGGTGGTGACATCCTCGACCATAATCACGCGGTCGCCGTCCTGGGGCTCATAGCCCAAAAGGTTGCCCTTGTCGGCACCGTGGTCCTTGGCCTCCTTGCGGTCACAGCAGTACTTGACCTCCTTGCCGTACAGCTCGTGGTAGGCAATGGCGGTCACGACGGCCAGCGGAATGCCCTTGTAGGCCGGTCCAAACAGCACGTCGAAGTCGTCGCCAAAGTTATCGTGAATGGCCTGGGCGTAATACTCGCCCAGCTTCTTGAGCTGATAGCCCGTCACGTAAGCGCCGGCGTTCATAAAGAACGGGGACTGACGGCCGCTCTTGAGCGTAAAGCTGCCGAACTTAAGAACATCGGACTCGACCATAAACTTGATGAACTCTTGCTTGTAAGCCTCCATGCGGGCTCCTCTCGTAATCGCGTACGTGTCTTCCAGTTTAGCGCAGGCAAGGCGCGTTGCGGGCGCGCTTTGGGGCCTCAGCATTCTGTAAAGGCTTTGTCAGGGGCAATGGTTTTCCAAACATTGGGGTTGACACGGCAAACCCCCTCATCAAAAATACGGGCGGATTAAAACGGGTACGAGATACCCAAAGCGCGCCGCGCCCGGCCTTAAGGGGGTGTGCCATGGAAGGCAGCCATAGTCGAAAAACCTGCATGTCGCCCTCGGCACGCCGCGAGGATTCCGCGCACGCATAAGCGCCACTAACCGATCGTCAAAACCACCACAAAGGTGCCTGTCCCTTTGTGGTGGTTTGAAAGCATGACGTGAGCGACATCTAGGTTTTTTGAAGCAAATACGACACGTACGCTAACTCCCTTCAACAAGGAGGACCCTATGCTGATGCTCAAAACCGCCACGGTACTCGAAGCCATCTCCAAGCGCCGCCGCACGGCGCGCCCCGCCGCTCGCGCCGGCATGTCCAAGAACATCATATTCGCCGCCACCCATAGCGCCGAGGACGCCCTCGTGCTGCTCGACGCCACGGCCGACGGACTCACTGCCGAGCATGCCGCCGAGCGCCTGAACGCCGTCGGCCCCAACACCATCGAGGCGCCGACCAAGACGCTTGTGCGCCGCATCGCCGACGCATTCGTTGACCCCTTCGCCGGCATCCTCGCCGCGCTCGCGCTGGTCTCGCTCTACATCGACGTGCTCGCCGTGCCCGAGCCGCAGCGCGACCCCTCCACGGTCATCGTCATCGGCATCATGTTGCTGGTATCGGGCGGCATGAAGTTTATCCAGGAAGCCCGCAGCGGCAATGCGGCCGAGGCCCTCAAGGACCTGGTCTCTAACACCTGCTGCGCCCTGCGCGACGACGAGCGCCTCGAAATCCCCTTCGACGAGCTCGTCCCCGGCGATGTGATCCGTCTCTCTGCCGGCGATATGGTGCCGGCCGATGCCCGCATCATCACCGCGCGCGACCTGTTTGTGATCGAGTCCGCGCTCACGGGCGAGAGCGAGGCCGTCGAGAAGACCTCTGCCGCAGCTGTCATTGAGGGCGCCGACAGCTCCGCGTTGCCGCTGTCTGCCTGCAAGAACATCGTCTTTACCGGCACCTCCGTGCAAAACGGCACCGCCATGGCACTCGTCGTTGCCACCGGCTCGGACACATACCTGGGCGGCATCGCCAAGATGCTCAACGGGCGCGGCGAGAAGAGCGCGTTTGACCGCGGCGTCTCGAGCGTCTCCATGCTGCTCGTGCGCCTCATGCTCGTTATGGCGCCGGCGGTCTTTGCCATCAACGCCGCCACCAAGGGCAACGTCATCGACGCGCTGCTGTTCGCCACGAGCGTGGCCGTGGGCATCACGCCGCAGATGCTCCCCGTCATCGTGACCACGAGCCTGTCGCAGGGTGCCAAGGATCTCGCCCGCCGCCAGGTTATCGTCAAGGAGCTGCCGGCGATCCAAAACCTCGGCGCTATGGATGTCCTGTGCTGCGACAAGACCGGCACCCTCACCGAGGACCGCATCGTGCTCGAGCGCTACCTCAACACCGACGGCAACGAGGACGCACGCGTGCTGCGCCATGCGTTTTTGAACAGCTTCTTCCAGACCGGCCTCAAAAACCTTATCGACCTTGCCGTAATCGACCGTGCCGATGTGACACCCTCGACCGTCGTGCCCGATGCCATGCTGGGCCAGAGCCTGCGTGACCGCTATACCAAGGTCGACGAAGTGCCCTTCGATTTCTCGCGCCGTCGCCTGAGCGTGGTCGTCGCCGATGCCCAAGACAAAACCCAGATGGTTACCAAGGGGGCTGCCGAGGAAATGCTCGAGATCTGCTCCTTTGTCGAGGTTGATGGCGCCGCCCAGCCGCTCACTGACGAGAAGCTCGCCCAGATTCGCAAGCAGGTCGCCGGACTCAATGCCGAGGGCCTGCGCGTGATTGCCGTGGCGCAGAAGACCAATCCGCGCTGCGTGGGCGAGTTTGGCATCGCCGACGAGTGCGACATGGTGCTGATGGGCTTTTTGGCCTTCCTTGATCCACCCAAAGCAAGTGCCGCGGGTGCCGTCGCCACCCTCGAGGCCAAAGGTGTAGCGGTCAAGGTCTTGACCGGCGACAACGACCGCGTGGCCGCCACCGTCTGTGAGCAGATCGGTATCGACGCGAGCAATGTCTTGCTAGGCTCCGAGATCGATGCACTCGACGACGCCGAGCTTGCCGAGCGTGCCGAAAAAACCCATCTCTTTGCCAAACTCTCGCCGCTGCAGAAGGCGCGCCTGGTGCGCGTCATGCGCGAGCTGCTCGGTCACACCGTGGGCTTTATGGGCGACGGCATCAACGACGCCGCCGCTATGCGCGCGAGCGACTGCGGTATCTCGGTCGATTCCGCCGTCGACATCGCCAAGGAATCTGCCGATATCATCTTGCTCCAGAAAGACCTGGGCGTGCTCGAGCGCGGCATCATCGAAGGCCGCCGCACCTACGGTAACCTGCTCAAGTACCTCAAGACCACGGTAAGCTCCAACTTTGGCAACGTGCTGTCCGTAACCGTCGCGAGCCTGTTCTTGCCGTTTTTGCCCATGAGCGCCCTGCAGCTGGTGCTGCTGTCGCTGGTCTACGAAATCGTGTGCATCGCGCTGCCGTGGGACACCGTCGATGACGCTTGGACCGCCCGCCCGCGCGCCTGGGATGCCGCGTCCATCAAGGGCTTTATGCTCGAGCTGGGCCCCGTGAGCTCGCTGTTTGACATTGCGACCTTTGTCGCGCTCTTCTTTGTGGTGTGCCCCGCCGCCGTGGGCGCGAGCTGGTCCGAGCTTGCCGCCGCGGGCGACGTCGCGGGTATGGCGACCTTTGCGGCGCTCTTCCAGAGTGGCTGGTTTGTCGAGTCCATGTGGTCACAGACGCTCGTGATCCACATGCTGCGCTCCCCACGCCTGCCGAGCGCGCGCGACCACGCCGCGCCCGCGCTGTGCGCCCTCACCGTGCTGGGCCTGGCGCTCGTCACCTGGCTGCCGGCAAGCCCCATCGCCGATGCACTCGGTCTCATGACGCTACCCGCGAGCTTTTTCGCACTGCTCATCGGCATCGTTACCGCCTACATCGCGCTCACCCAGCTGGCAAAGCACCGCTACATTGCCCGCCACGGTGAACTGCTGTAGCAAGCAGACGGAAAACACCCTGCCAGTTGCCGTTGCCTCTGCCGCCACCGATGCCGCTGCCTCTGCCGCTGTCGCAGTCTATCCCCTCAGCAGTTGCGGTGAAATAGTTCCCGCTTAAAGCCCCGTGACTTTAATTTAGGGACTATTCCACCGCAACTTATTGGGGGATTAGCTAGTCCTTGGGTGTCCAGGACCAGAAGAAGTTGATAAGGGCCACACGCGAGGCGGTGTCGGTCTTTTTGTTGATCAAGGAAATGTGGCGGTAGGGCGTGGAGCGCGAGAGGAAAAGCGTTGTGGCGATGTCCTGGACGCTCTGGTCCGAAACGACCAAGACCTCAAGAATATCGCGCTCGCGCCTTGTAAGCCCAAAGGTGACGACGAAGGCATCGAGGCGTTCATCGGACGTGGGCTCCGCGGCCTCAACCACTCATTTAAGCACCACTCATTTAAGTACGTCCCCAATGAGTGCCCAATGACTACCCGCGGCAAGGAGTGTCCCTATGTGCCGGATGAAAAATGGGCCATGTGTCCCAGTTGTGGAGACTCGTTGAGCCGTCTGGGTATCGTGAAAGGCTGCGCACCCCCCCCCATCATCAAAAGTGACACACGCTACCAGTTGATGGGAGGCAGCCATGGGCTTCTTTGACAAGATGTTCGAGAAGAAAGAGTGCGCGATTTGCGGTACCGAGCTGGGACTTCTAGGTAAGACAAAAATCAATGAAGGCTACCTGTGCAAAGAGTGCGCCGGCAAGCTCTCCCCCTACTTTCACGGCTATCGCTCCAGCACCGCGGACGATATCCGCGAGCAGATCGCCTACCGCGAGGCCAATGCCGAGCGCTTGGCGTCGTTCAACCCCACGCGCACGCTTTCTGCCGGGCGCACCAACATCATGCTCGATGAGGACGCGGGCCTGCTGATCATCACCTCGCAGAGCCGCTGGCGCGACGCCAATCCCGACATCATCGAGTTCTCGCAGGTACTCGGCTGCGATATGGATATCGACGAGCATCGCACCGAAATCTATCGCGAGACCGAGGACGGCGAGCGCGAGAGCTACAATCCGCCGCGCTACGACCTGGATTACGACTTTAATCTGACCATTCACGTCAACACGCCGTACTTTACCGAGATCAACCTGCGCGTGAACGACTCCACCATCGATCAGCGCGGCTCCATCGAATACCGCGAGGCCAAGCGCCAGGCAACCGAGGTCCGCGACGCGCTGGTGCAGCTGCGCCAGGAGACGCGCGACAGCGTCGTGGCCGCCAAGGCCCCCAAGACCGCGGTGACCTGCCCCTTCTGCGGAGCCACCACCATTCCCGATGCCAGTGGGCGCTGCGAATACTGCGGCGGCGCCATCGGCGCATAGCCTCCGGCACGGAAAGGACCGATCATGGCCTTCGAGAGCGTCAACTATCAGTGCCCTGCCTGCGGTGGTCCCCTGCATTTTGCCAGCGCCGAGCAAAAGCTTGTCTGCGACTACTGTGACTCACGCTTTGAAGTCGAAGAAGTCGAGGCCCTCTATCGCGAGCGCCAGGACAAGGCAGATGCCAAAGCCGATGCCGCAGCCGCAGCTCCCAAACCTGCTGCCGACGATGCCGTGCAGGAGCTCGCCCAAAACGCCGGCTACATCTGCTCGTCGTGCGGCGCCGAGCTCGTGTCCGACGGCACCGTCGCCGTCACCACCTGCCCGTACTGCGGCAACTCCGCCGTGGCGCCCGGCCAGCTCTCTGGCGACTTCTCGCCCGACCTGGTGATTCCGTTTAAGCTCGGGCGCGACGACGTCACGGCCGCACTCAAGGGACACTACAAGGGCAAGATCTTGCTGCCCAAGAGCTTTGTCACCGGCAACCACATCGACGAGGTCCAAGGTGTCTACGTGCCGTTTTGGCTCTACGGCGCCCGCGTGGACGGCGAAGTGTACTTTGACGCGACCAACGAGACCGTGACCGAGGAATCCGACCGCACCGTCACGACCACCGACCACTACGATGCCTATCGCAAGGGCAATATCTCGTTTAAGCGCGTGCCCGTCGACGGATCGTCCAAGATGCCCGACGGCCACATGGACGCCATCGAGCCGTTTGACTACGACGCGCTGCGTCCGTTCTCGGTCGCATATATGCCCGGCTACATCGCCAACCGTTACGACGAGGACTGCGAGACCTGCAAGGCGCGCGCCGAGCGCCGTATGGAAGAAAGCACGATCTCGGCCCTGCGCGAGACTGTCGTCGACGAATACGACGATGCCACGGTCGAAAGCAAGCAGCTCGACTACACCTGGGAAGACAGCGACTACGCCCTGTTCCCCGTCTGGATGCTCTCCACCTCGTGGAACGGCAAGAGCTACCTGTTTGCCATGAACGGCCAGACCGGCCGCTTGGTCGGCGAGCTCCCCTGCTCCAAGCCCAAGCTCGCTATTGCCTCGGTGCTGTTCTTTGTGATCGGATTTATCCTCTCCCAGATTCTCTTTATGGGTGAGAACGCCTTCGATCCGGATTACCTCGCCTTTGATATCGAGGGCATCCTCATCAACATCGTCGCGCCGCTGATCATCGTGATTATCGGAGACGCGCTACTGGTAGGCCAGCTCAAGACGGCCAACGAGGCCACCCACGCCGACGAGTACTGCGGCGAGCTCGACCTGACCGAGAAGCACGACACCTTCAACCACACCGAGACCACCGTTGTCATGAAAGACGACAAGGACGACTAAGCAATCCGACCAATACCACCCGGCCTTTGACGAGAAAGGAAGATCACCATGGGACTCTTGAAAGCTGGATTGGGTGCTGCCGGCGGCGTCATGGCCGACCAGTGGAAGGAATTTATCTATTGCGAATCGATGCCTGCTGACGTCTTGGCCTGCAAGGGCAGCAAACGCACCGGTGGCCGCAGCTCCAACACGCGCGGCGAGGACAACGTCATCTCCAACGGCTCGGTCATCGCCGTCAACGACGGCCAGGGCATGCTCGTGGTGCAAAACGGCAAGATCATCGAAGTCGCACTGGAGCCCGGTGAGTTCGTCTTCGATACCGGCAGCGAGCCGAGCGTCTTTAGCGGCAACCTGGGCGATTCCATCAAGGAGACCTTCGCCAATATCGGCAGCCGCTTTACCTTTGGCGGCGACGCGGGCAAGGACCAGCGCGTCTACTTCATCAACACCAAGGAGATCATCGGCAACAAGTACGGCACCGCCTCGCCCGTGCCCTTCCGCGTGGTCGATAACAACATTGGCCTGGACGTTGACATCTCCGTGCGCTGCAACGGCGAGTACTCGTACCGCATCACCAACCCGCTGCTGTTCTACACCAACGTGTGCGGCAACGTGACCGATAGCTACACGCGCGACAAGATCGACAGCCAGCTTAAGTCCGAGCTGCTCACCGCCCTGCAGCCCGCCTTTGCCAAGATCTCGGAAATGGGCATCCGCTACAGCGCCATCCCCGGTCACACCACCGAGCTCGCCCGCGCGCTCAACGAGGTCCTCTCTGCCGACTGGCGCGACCTGCGTGGTGTCGAGATCGTGAGCTTTGGCGTCAACTCCATCGCAGCCTCGCAAGAAGACGAGCAGATGATCAAGGACCTGCAGAAGGCCGCAGTCATGCGCGATCCCACCATGGCGGCAGCCAACATTGCCAGCGCCCAGAGCGACGCAATGCGCGCGGCAGCCGCCAATCCCAACGGCGCGATGGCAGGCTTTATGGGCATGGGCATGGCAGGTGGCATGGGCGGCATGAACGCCAGCCAGCTGTTCGCCGCCGGCCAGGCACAGCAGCAGGCCGCCCCGCAGCCGGCTCCGGCACCCGCTCCCGCACCGGCTCCTGCCGCTGCCCCCGCGGCCGGCACATGGACCTGCAGCTGCGGCGCCACCAACACCGGCAAGTTCTGCTCCGAGTGCGGCAGTCCCGCACCCGCCCCGGCACCGGCCAAGTGGTTCTGCCCCAACTGCGGCAGCGAAAACGGCGGCAAGTTCTGCAGCAACTGCGGAACGCCCAGGCCCTAGCCCCTCTATCTGGTAATTGGCGGGGGATCCGCCACCCCCGCATTTGCTTCTATGGGTTTCGTTCGATAAAGGAGGACACCATGAAGACAACGTTCAAAAAGTCCGTACTCGCATTTCTGACATGCGTCCTTGCGCTCGCCTTTGCCCTGACGGGCTGCAGCGGCGGCGGCAAAGACCCCAAGGCCAACTTCGTCGGCAGCTGGGAACTCTCGGGTGGAACCCTGGAGGGCGAAGAACTGACCGATGAGTACATGAAGATGCTCGAGGATTGGGGTGTGCACTGCGTCCTGATTCTCGATGAGGACGGTACAGGTGCCCTCGACCTGTTCCTTGAAGTCGTCGACCTTAAATGGGAGGCAAAGGACGCCACCACCGTAACCATCACCGCCGAAGACGAGTCGCATGACATGAAGCTCAAGGACGGCAAGCTCATCCTCGAAGAGGATGACGGCAATCTTGTCTTTACCAAGTCCGACAAGGACCTGTCCGGCACGGTGAAGAAGGATCGCGAGGCGGCCGAGAAGGAAGAAGAGATCGACGAGGCCGTCGAAGACGACGACGTCCAGAAGATTGAAATCTCCCCCGCCGTCACCGTTGCCGATGACGACCTGTGCACCATCACCATCACCGAGAAGTTCAAGGACGAGTGGGGCGACATCGGTTTTGTCGTCAACATCACCAACAAGAGCGACAAGGACCTGACCTTCTACGCCCCCAGCGGCAAGACCAACGTCAACGGCACCATGAAGGAACCCTGGTTCTCGGCTCACCTGATGCCCGGCACCAACGCCACCGAGGAATTCACGTTCTCGAGCGGCGAGCTTGACAGCCTTGACGACCTGGTCAACACGACCATCGGCATCGACGCCTACCTGACCGATTCCTACGAGGACGTCGCCTCCTACAGCGCAACCATCGCGTAGCAACAGACATCGACAGCCGCGGGCTGGCGGACAAACCCGCGCGCGCAAGACGGGGCCGCAGGAGATGATCCTGCGGCCCCGTCGCTTTGCGCCGGCAACACTCCGCCCACGCACACAGGCCGCCCGCCACTTTTGGATGTAAAGCGGCGGGCGGCCTGTTTTTAGCGTCGAAGCGCGGTCGGCAAATCGATTACGGGCGCTCCATGTTGGGGACGATGCTGCCCTCGGTTACCGCGTGCACCGCCAGACGCATGATATTGTCGTAGCCGGTCTTGCTCAGGATCTCCGAGATACGGCGTTTGATGGTGCCCTCGCTCATAAACAGCTCGCCTGCAATCTCGCGGCGGCTTTTACCCTCGCAGGCAAGGCGCAAAATCGACAGCTCGACATCGTCGAGGGCCGCCGTGCCCGAGAAGATGCTTTCGGGCGGCTTGGGAAACGTGCAGTAGCCCGCCAGCGTGGAGCGCATCACGGCGAACAGCTCATCAATACCGACGTTCTTGTACACAAAGCTATCGACGCCGGCCGCACGCGCCTGATCGACAAAGGTGATCTCGGGCATGCCCGTCATGATGATGACGCGGCACTCGGGCAGCTCCTCTTTAATACGCGCCGCCGCCACAATGCCGTTGGAGTCATGCTCGGTGCACACGTCCATCAGTATCATGTCCGGGCGCTCCTTGAGCACAACGTCCAAGGCATCCGAGGCGTCGGCGATCGCGGCGGCAACCGTCATGTCGGGCTGGTCGCCCACGGAACGCGCGAGGCTCTCGCGCAAGATAGCCTGGTCTTCGACGATTAACACGCGGATCATGAGCTTCTCCTTTGGACCGTGGCGTTGGAGGCGAGCGGGATGGACACCGCAAGCGTAAAGGGCGGGGCGGCGCGGACTTCCAGGCTGCCGCCCAGATTCTGTGCGACATGCCTCATACCAGGGATACCCGTTCCCTCGCGATACGATACGGGCGCAGGCGCGCCATCGTTAGAAACGGTCATCCGCGCAACAGCGCCGTCTTCCGACGTCTCCTGCCACAGGCACACATGGACCCGATGCGCCTGTGCATGCTTGGTGGCATTGGTCGAGGCCTCGCGGAGAATCTGCAAAAAGGCCGCCGCGACGCGCGCGTCCTCGGGAAGCGACCCCTCCACATCGATCTGCACGCTCACCAGACCAAAGGCATGGACGATATCGCCCAGTTGCTCTGCCGGTTCGGCGTCGCCCCCGCTGCGCAGATCGGCAGCGATTGAGCGCAGCAGCGGGTCGATCTGCTCGAGTGACTCGTCATCCAGGCGTCCCTCCTCCAGATAACGATGGAGGATGGACAGGCGCTGCCCGATCACGTCGTGCACGCGAGCGCGCATACGCAGATAGGCCGCATTGTCAGCAACCTTTTTGACTTCTTCGATCTGCGATTGAAGTTCTTGGCCCGCAAGCTCGAGCAGTCGGTTGGCGTGCGCCAGGCGGTCATGGGCATGTGCGTACTCCGTCACGTCCAAGCCGATGATGCGCTCCAAGGGGCGACCCGAAACCATAACGTCGTCGCACACAAACAGGCGAATCTCGGAAGGAGAAACCTCGACCACCGCGCGTGTCTCACCAAAGCGATCCAGGTCAATTCGAACGCGGTCTCTGCTGCTCTCGGGCATCTGGGCGCTGAGCTTTCGAAGGCCGTTCCATGTGCCGCTCATATCGTGCAAGTCGGTGGGCATGTGAAGCTCAGCGAGGTTTTTGCGCATGCAGCGGTTCATGAGCAACGGATGGCCCTTTGAATCCAGATACAGGATGCCGACGGGAATCACGTTGATGGTCTCGATCGTCGAGAACGCCGTGATATCTTCTTGGCGGTTACGGACGTCCATCAGGAGCGCCGCGATGGAGCGGAACAGGAAGAACGCTCCCTCTGCGATAAGGACAACGGCCCACGCCGAGCCCATGGCAAAAACCACCGGCGGTGTCACGGCAGCAACAAGCAGCAGCTCGGCCAGCATGACGGGGCAACGATAGTGCACCATAAGCACTACGCCGTAGGCGAAGATCGCGGCATTGAGCCACAGCGCTCCGCCCATTGCCCTGGCGCAAACGTCAAGCGGCGCCACCAGATATGAGCCAGACGACGCGAACAAAATGACAGCCGAGATGACCAAGTGAAGCACAAGGCTCGCCTCGTAGGCGCAAATCACCTTACGGTTATAGGACGAGCGGCGCGATGCGATGAGCGGGACGTGGATCGTCTGTAGACACGCAGCCAGGGCGAAGACAACATCGAGCGCAACGATTTGGGGAAGGATGAGCGAAATCTGCATCGTTACTCACCCGCCCTCGGCATCAAGACGATCATGCGCAGCTGGCCGGGCTCGCCCTCAAGGCGGTATGCCACGTTGCGCCCTTGCAGCGCACTTTCGAGCTCATGGGCGGCCGGTGTCTGAGACAAGTCTTCCTCATCGTTGGAGAAGAGCGTGGCGCGCAGCTCGACACTGCACGAGTCATGGTCGCCCAAGTGATACATGAGCGCCGGGTGGTCGGTGGTGTAGGCAAAAAATGCAAAGTCGTACACGCAGTCGTACAGCGCGCTTACCGCGCTGGCGTGCATGGGGCGGCGTATGGCGATAATCGAAGCGCAGTCGACATCGATGGTGCGCAGATCGCTTGCGAGCTCATTGGCAATCAGCTGGATACGGTCGCGGTCAAAGCCGCTCTCCCCATGCTGCGCCAGCGTGAGCGAGCCCTTGCGCTTGCAATAGGCGACGAGCATTTTGGCGCACTGCAGCATGCGGTAACGCTCATGCGAGGACGCCTCGTCGGTAAGCGGAGGCAGCGAGCTCAGCAGGCCGTACAGCTCATCGAGCGCACGAGCAAGTGCCCGGTCCACATCTTGAACGAGCAAGGCCTCGGCCTCCTGGTCTGCCAAATGCGCCTTGAGGTCGTAGTCGGCCGCGAGCAGTTCGTTTTGACGCTGCAGCTCCATACGCCGATGCGCCAACTCGCGATTGAGCTCGTTGAGCTCCGAGACGTCCTGGGCAAGGAGAGCCGATCCGCCCAGCAGCGGAAAGGCTCGATACATCACATCGGGGGCGGACGCCACGGTAAAGGCATGGGCGCGTCCGTGCTCCTGCGCGCGAAGCTCCTCGCGCACGCCCGGCGGCGTCGATCCCGACATGGGCGTGGCATATGCCACCTGCAAGTCGCGCGTCAGGACCTTGAGGTCGAGCGGCAGGGTATCGAAGATGCCGGCGATATCGTGATACGACGGGATGACACCGCAATCGAGGCAGATCTCGAGCGTCACCACACACAGCACGCAATAGACCAGCGAAAAGTTGAGTTTCCACGCCCAAGGCACGCGCATGGCATATGAAACGGCAAAGAACGCGCCGCCCAGCAACACGAGCGCCGCCGTGCCCGAAAAACGCTGGATTCTATAAGACGAGGACCGTCCCACCAGGGCAAAAAAGGCGACAAAGTTAAAGGCCGTCCACGCCAGATAGACAAAGTAGCCCCAACCATACGTGTAGTCGTTGCTCCAGGTTTCACTTGCGCGGTCGAAGTGGAATACCTGCCGGTGCAAATCGTTGGTGAGCACAAACGCGACAAGCAGGGCGGCCGCAATCCACAGGGCCGCGCGGTAGCGGCGACCTGCGTGATGCTGCTCCACGCCCGCGAGACGCATGCCGCACAGCTGATAGAGCAACGGGACGAGCGTCATGGGCACGTAGTAGAGGTACCAAAGCAGCGTGGCATAGTGTGGCGTGAATGATTTGTACTTAAAGATGACCTCAATCATCCACAGGGTGCAGATGGTAGCGATGGCAACAAGGCGGCGGCGCAACACATAGTCCAAGCAGCGCAGGTACGTGAGAACGCCCCAGATTGAAAACGAAACCGCGGCGACAAGCAACGGAAAGCAGCTCGTATGGACAAGCTCGTCCACGACCTCTTCGGACACCTCGACAAAGGCAGGCACGGTGTTGGAAAGCTTGGGGTCGGAGGCGAACAGCGCTGGCAAGACTGCCAAAAGGATAAGGAACAGCGCGGTGATGGCGCCGGCGATAGCAAAGACGCGGTGACGGTACGCCTGATGTGTTATGCCAACAAGGAATCGCGGCATGGCGAAGAGCCTGCCGCCCCTAGGATCCGCTACGGGCGCGGATCGGGCGGCCGCGTGGCCAATATGTCGTGCGCGGGTACCCATAGTGCTTTTAGTGTACCGACAGATAGGCCCAAAAATCGGGCCACATGTCCCAAAATCCGCAGACGGCAAGGCGCCCGGAGAGCGCATACTCGCCGGGCGCCTTGGCTAGGAGGCTATGAAGTTGAGTGTCTCAGCTTCCTTAGGATAGGTCCTCACCATTCGTTTCAATGACATGCTTGTACCAGTCGAAGCTCTTCTTTTTGGAACGCTTGAGGGTACCGTTGCCCGCATCGTCGCGATCCACATAGATAAAGCCGTAGCGCTTGGACATCTCGCCCGTGCCGGCAGACACCAGGTCGATCGGGCCCCAGGTGGTGTAGCCCAGCAGGTCAACGCCGTCCTCGGTCACCGCGTCGCGCATGGTCTGGATGTGCTGACGCAGGTAGTCGATACGGTAGTCGTCGTTGATGGAGCCGTCCTCCTCGACAACATCCTTGGCGCCCAGGCCGTTCTCGACCACAAACAGCGGCTTCTGATAACGATCGTACAGGTCGTTGAGGGTGATGCGAAAGCCCAGCGGATCGATGGCCCAGCCCCACTGGCTCTGCTGCAGGTAGGGGTTCTTGGCGCCGGCGAAGGCGTTGCCCTGGGTGCGCTCGACATCGGGGTTGTCGGCACCGGCAGAGCAGCGGGTGCTATAGTAGCTAAAGCTGATGAAGTCGACGGTGTTGGCGGCCAGGACCTCGCGATCCTCTTCGGTCATGCCCACATCGATGCCTAGACGCTCGAGCTTCTTGACGGCATAGGCCGGGTAGTAGCCGCGGCTCTGGACGTCGACGAAGAAGTAGTTGTCCTGGTTATCGAGCTGCGCCTGGCGTACATCGCCCGGACGGCAGCTGTAGGGGTAGTAGCTACCTGCGGCGAGCATGCAGCCGATCTTGATCTCGGGGTCGATCTCGTGAGCAATCTTGGTTGCCCAAGCGCTGGCGACGAGCTCGTTGTGGGCGGCCAGGTACTCGACGGCCTCCTTGTTCTCGCCCTCCTCAAAGACCAGGCCGGCACCCATAAACGGCAGGTGCAAGATCATATTGATCTCGTTAAAGGTGAGCCAGTACTTCACCAGGCCCTTGTAGCGGGTAAAGATCGTGGTCGCGAGATTCTTGTAGAAGTCGATGAGCTTGCGGTTGCGCCAGCCGCCGTACTCCTTGATGAGATGAATCGGGCAGTCGAAGTGCGTGATAGTCACGAGCGGCTCGATGCCGTGCGCCTGGCACTCGCGGAACACATCCTCGTAGAAGGCCATGCCAGCCTCGTTGGGCTCGGTCTCGTCGCCGTTGGGGAAGATGCGGGTCCAAGCCAGGCTCATACGGAAGGTCTTAAAGCCCATCTCGGCAAAGAGAGCGATGTCCTCCTTGTAATGGTGGTAGAAATCGATGCCGGTCTGCGCGGGATAGTAATAGCCGTCCTCGAAGTCGAGCATCTTACGCTGGCCGGAGACCACCGCATAGCGCTCGGGGCCGTGCGGAGCCACGTCCACGTTGGCAAGGCCGCGGCCGTCCACGTTGTAGGCGCCCTCGCACTGGTTGGCAGCCGTCGCGCCGCCCCACAGGAAGTCATTACGGAAAGCCATGCATCAATCCTTTCGCACGCTGTTGTCATAGGCTCAGTATCCCTGCAAACAACGCGTCGCTCAACGGCAACGGCGCAGGCCGATACTTCTTTTCGCGTGCAGGCGCCCGGCAACCACCCCGTCTGACACTTTTTGATACCCACCTGCCCCAGCCACCGCAAAGGGGACAGTCACCTTTGTGATGGCTGGGGCCCGTTTGTCTCGATCTGTAACAGTTAGGCCGCCAAAACCGGGCCTGGTGTTACAGATTGAGATTGTTCGGCCTGTCCCCTGCAGTTTGTCTAAATCTGTAACAGGTAGAGACGATCTAGCCCGCTAGGTGTTACAGATTGAGACAGAAGATTCTAGTCCACGGTGATGTCGAGGTTCTTTCCGATGAGGCCCACGTAGCCGCCTTCGGCTGCCTTGGGGCTGTCAGCGTGGCAGAGGACCCACTTGTCGGCCTTCCAGTAGCAGTAGCTGTCACCGGCGGCAGGCATGTCGGTTGCGGCCTCGGGGCGCGGACCGTTGGTACCGGCGGGCAGCGCCACCATCACCTGGAAGCCGCTTTCATCGACCATGCACGGCGTGTAGTGGAGCGTGGTGTTGAAGACCTCGACAACCTTGCCCGCCGGCACGCGGAACGCCTTGAC
The DNA here is from genome assembly GCA_958407445.1 of uncultured Collinsella sp. Lineage (GTDB taxonomy): Bacteria > Actinomycetota > Coriobacteriia > Coriobacteriales > Coriobacteriaceae > Collinsella. The sequence goes on along the minus strand of CATYIU010000007.1, from coordinate 27,898 downwards.
GAACGCGGTATCGAGCTTTCCGTCCTCGATCTCCCAGCGATGCGCCACGAGCAGGATAAAGTCGCGGGCGCCCAGGTTAAACTCACTCGCGCGGTGATACTCCAGACAGTTGAGTCGTGTGTTGTGGCCGTTGCACCAGCCGAGCTGGAAGGGGCGGCCGCCGTACATGAGCAGGCCGAGCGTGTCGGCGCCCTCAACCTGCTCGAGCTCGGGCGCGGAGGCCACGTATTTGCTGCCCTCGGGGATGGGCGTAGCCGCGAGTGCCTCGACGAGTGGAGCGGTCAGGCTGGACGGAACGTCATCCCACACGCGGCCATAGGACTTGAACTCGGGATCAGAGACAGAGTAGATATGCATGTTCACTCCTGTTCGTAAATGTGACTATACGAACATTCTAGAACAAACACGAGCGATTTTGAACGCTCGTCCTGACCACTCAACAAAAAGGCGCCCCCGCATAAGCGAAGGCGCCCAATCCGTGCGTTTTAGGCGATAAAGCCCTTACGCCTGCTGATAATGCAGGTGCTTCTCGTCGATATCGGCCAGGTCGCGGTCGAGGTAGCGGCGTGCGAGCCAGTTTGCCATGGGGAGGTTCTGGTCCAGATAGTTACCGCACTCCTCGGGAGCGGCACCGGGGACATCGCCCTCAAAGCCGGCGACAAACTCGAACAGCTCACGCACGAGCGACAGAATCTCCTCGCTCGTCACCTCACCAAACACGACGAGGTAAAAGCCCGTGCGGCAGCCCATGGGTCCAAAGTAGACAATGCGGCTCGACCACTCGGCATGGTTGCGAAGGAACGTCGCGCCCAGGTGCTCGATGGTGTGGCACTCGGCCGTGTTCATGACCGGCTCCTTGTTGGGCGTGGTCAGGCGCAGGTCAAACGTGGTGACGGCGGCGCCGGTCGCCGGATCGCGGTCGATGCGGCTCACATACACGCCGGGCTCAAGCAGCAGATGGTCAACAGAAAAGCTCGCGATGCGCTCCATGGCAGATCCTCTCGATAGTCAAATTGGGACGGGCTCTTTTAGCTGGTTCGAATGGTCGCACCAATCATACCAGTCAAAAAAGCCCCGTCCCAAATTGACTACCTGGGACGAGGACCAATGATTTTTTAATCCCCGTCCCAGAAAAACCATTCTAGGCTGTGTAGGCAATCGTTGATTTCACGGCGTGGCGCCAGCCGGCGATCTTTTTGGCGCGCTCGTCGGCGGGCATCGACGGCTCCACGATGCCGCGGGCGCCGTAGACGTCGACGACATCGCGCGTGTACATGCCCAGCGCAATACCGCAGGCCCAGGCCGCGCCCAGGCCGCTCATCTCGTCATTGCTCGCGATGCGGATGGGCGAGCCAACCAAGTCGCTCTCAAACTGCATCAGGTACGCGTCGCGCGTGGGACCGCCGTCAACGCGAAGCTCGGCAAGTGCCGCGCCAGAATCCTCGACCATTGCGTCAATTACGTCAAAGATTTGATAGGCAATCGATTCGTCTGCAGCTTTTACGAACTCCGCGCGACCCGTGGTACGCGTCATGCCAAAGACGCAGCCCTCGGCGTCACTCGCCCAGTGCGGCGCGCCCAAACCGGTAAACGCCGGCACAAAGTAGACGCGGCTCGCCGGATTGGCAGCGTAGCACAGGTCGGTAACTTCCTCGGGGTTATTGATGAGCTCCAGATCGTCGCGCAGCCACGTCTTGACAGCACCGGCGTAGCTCACGTTGCCCTCGAGCACGTACTCGGTCACGCCGTCCATGCGCCATGCGAGCGAGCTCGAAAGCCCGTGCGAGCTGGCAACGAACTCGTCGCCGACGTTCATCATGACCGAGCTGCCGGTGCCATAGGTCGCCTTGGCCATGCCGCGGCTATGGCAGCCCTGGGCAAACAAGGCCGCGTGGCTGTCGCCCAGCACGCCGTGAATGGGCACGGGCGCCGGCAAAAAGCCGCCCAGATCCGTCGTGCCGAACAGTCCATCGGAATCGGTCACCTGCGGCAGGCAGGCCACGTCAACGCCAAAGGCCTCGCACACCGGCTCGCTCCAGCAGCCACGGCGCAGGTCAAAGAGCTGCGTGCGGCTGGCATTGGACCAGTCGCAGCGAAACTCCGCGCCGCCCGTGAGCGTCCAGACCACCCAGGCATCGATGGTGCCCAGGCACAGCTCGCCTGCCGCCGCGGCCTCGGCAGCAGCGGGAACGTTCGCAAGGATCCAGGCCATCTTGCCCGCCGGATAGTAGGGCGAGAGCACCAGACCCGTCGTGTCGCGCACCAGCTCGGCCACACCCTCGCGCGCGGTCAGCTCGTCGCACAGCTCGCGGGCGCGGGCGCACTGCCACACCACGGCGTCGCACAGTGGCTCGCCCGTCGTGCGGTTCCATGCAACGGTGGTCTCGCGCTGGTTGGAGATGCCGATGCCGGCGACGTCGGCCGGATCGACCCCGGTCTCCTCCACCACGGCACGCGCCACGGCCAGCACATTGGTGGCAATCTCGGCCGGATCATGGCTCACCCAGCCGGCCTCGTTGACAATCTGGCGATGCGAACGGTCGGCACGATGAATCAAATGGCCGCCCTCGTCCACCAGCAGCGCCTTGGTGCCCTGCGTGGATTGATCGATTCCGATGATGTAGCGGCCCATGGCCACCCCTTTCAAAACGAATGTGACAAAGGGACGGTCCCTTTGTCACATTCCAGTTACTCTGCGGGCAGGAACTCGGCAACGGTCTTGGCGATTCCGACACCCGTCAGACCGTAGTGCGCAAAGACCTCGGGGCTCGTGCCAGTGATGACCGGCGCGTCGGGCAGGGAGAGACACTTGACCGGACGCGGGCAATGCTCGCCCACCACCTGCGCGACCATAGAGCCCAGACCGCCGAAGGGGCTGTGCTCCTCGACGGTCACGACGGCGCGCGTGGCACCGGCGGCCTCAATCACGGCCTCGGCGTCGAGCGGCTTGACGCAGTACATGTCGAGTACCGTTGCCGAGATGCCCTGCTCGGCCAGCAGGTCGGCAGCGTCCACGGCATGGCGGACCATCTCGCCGGTAGCGACGAGCGTTACATCGGTGCCGCGGCGTACCCAGGTGGCGCGATCCATCTGGAACGGGCACTCGTCCTCGGTGTACACGTCCTCGACCGGGTTGCGGCCCACGCGGATGTAGGCCGGTTTGTTATCGGCGACCAGGGCCCGCACGAGCTCGGCGGTCTGGAAGCGGTCGCTCGGCAGATACACGCGCATGTTGGGAATCGCGCTCATGGCGGCGATATCCTGCGCGGAGTGATGGCTCATGCCCAAAGCGCCGTAGGACACGCCGCCCGAGATGCCGATGAGCTTGACGTTGGTGTTGGAGTACGAAACGTCGACCTTGCACTGCTCATACGAACGCGTGGTCACAAAGGACGCCGGCGAGGCGGCCCAGGCCTTCTTGCCGCACGAGGCCATACCGGCGGCGATGCTCACCAGGTCCTGCTCGGCGATGCCGACCTCAATGGACTGCTGGGGATACTGGTCAAAGAACGGCGTGAGCGATGCAGAGCCGCGGGAGTCGGAACACAGGACGACGATGTCCTTGTCAGTTGCGGCGGCCTCGAGCAGCGTGTCGCAGATAACCTTGCGGTTGGCGATCTTGTTAGCCATTGATAGCCTCCTTATGGGCAGCGAAATCGGCGATAATCTGGGCATATTCCTCATCGTTGGGCAGGTGATGATGCCAGGCGGCCTTGTCCTCCATAACCGGCGAGCCGTAGCCCTTCACCGTGTTGAGGATGATGACCGTGGGCTTACCCTTGGTCTCGGCGGCCAGCGTCAGCGCGGCGTCGATGGCCTGGACGTCGTTGCCCGGAATGGACAGCACGTTCCAACCGAAGGCGGCCCAGCGCTCCTCCTGCGAATCCTGCTTCATGACGTCCTCGGTGCTGCCGCTGATCTGCAGGCGGTTGCGGTCCACGAGCGCGCACAGATTATCGAGCTGGTAGTTGCCGCCGCTCATGGCGCCCTCCCAGACCGAGCCCTCGGCAAGCTCGCCATCGCCCATGATGGTGTAGACGCGGTAGTCGCGGCCGTCCATCTTGCCGGCGAGCGCCATGCCCACGGCCACGGGCAGGCCGTGACCCAACGAGCCCGAGTTCATCTCGATGCCCTTGAGCTTGTTGTTGGGGTGGCCGATGTAGGGGCTGCCGAACTTGGAGAAGCGGGCCTTGACGTCGTCGAGGTCAAGATAGCCCTCGTGGCAGAGCACCGCGTAGTAAGCCTCCATGGCGTGGCCCTTAGAGAGCACGAAGCGGTCGCGATTGGGATCGTCGACGGTCTCGGGCGAAATGTTGAGGTGGTTGGCGTAGAGGGTCATGAGGGCGTCGATCACCGACATGTCGCCGCCGATGTGGCCGCCGGCGCCAGCCATGATGATATCGACGCAATCGCGGCGAAGGTCCCAACGCAGGGACTCAAGCTCTTCGATAGTTGCCATTTCTACTCTCCTCGCAGGTAGGCTTTAACGTCTTCTTCGATGGGGTCGTACAGGTCGGGGGCGATGCCGATATACTTGCACGCCTCGTAGAGCACCGGCACCACGTTGGCATGAATGGCGACGCAGTGGTGGATGTAGGGACCCTCAACGATCTTGGCCTCGAGGCGCTTGAGGTTGTCGACCTCGACCCACAGGTAGGTGCCCATGCCGGCCGGGCCGTCGATGCCGCGGGCGTTGCCCAGTAGCAGCGAGTACTCGCCGTTGTCACCGTCAAAGCGGGCAAGGGTGAGGTCGCCGTGCTTGGCCTCGGCCGTCAGCGCGCCGGGGTAATCGAAAGCCAGCGGGTAGGTGAGCTTGGGCTTGACGGCCGCGCAGCTGCAGGGCCAGGGGCCGCAATGCTGCAGCAGCTCGCCGTTCTCGTTATCGGGATGGCGCACGGTCCAGTCGGCGAACATGCCGCGGTGACGGCCCAGGTCGGCGGCCTCGACCATCAGCGCGGTGATGGCGCCGTGGATATCGGTCTCGCATACGATAGGAATGCCCATCTCGTTGAGGATGGCGTTGGCGGCGCAGGGCATAATGCCCAGCTCGTCCTGCAGAGCGTTCCAGCACTGAATGGCACCGGCGTTGCAGCCATACTTCTCGACCAAGCGCTTCATGGCGATGGCAAGACCGGCGACCGCGGGGACCTTGTCCTCGGGGATGCAGATCTCAAAGCTGTCGTTGATGTGGGCAAGCATGGCGGCCATGGCCTGCTCGTCGGCCTGGGCGTCGCGCACAGCCTGGACAAGTTCGGTCATGGGGATAGGCGAAAGCTGGATGTTGAACTTCTCGAGCAGCTCGCCCTCGTTGCACATGGTCGACCAGAAGTCGAACGGACGGGTGGCCATCTGCAGGATGCGGGTGTGCTTGAAGGTCTTGACCACGTTGCAAACGGCCAAAAAGTCCCAAACGCCGCGCTCGAACTCGGGGTCGGTCAGGCGGCAGTTGGTCATGTAGGTGAAGGGAACCTGGAAGCGGCGCAGGACCTTGCCGGTGGCGAACAGGCCGCACTGGCTATCGCGCAGGCGTGTGCCGTCGGGCTCGGGGCGCTCGTCGCGCGGACCCCACAGCAGTACAGGTAGCCCGAGCTCGCGGGCAAGGCGAGCGCAAACGTACTCGGTGCCAAAGTTGGCGTGGCACAGCATAATGCCATCGACGCCCTCGGCGCGGAATTTCTTGACGATGGGCTCGATATGGCTGTCGTCGAACAGCAGGCCCTCTTCATTGATGTCGTCGATATCCACGATGTCGACGCCGATCTCGCGCAGGCGATCAGCCGTCAGGCCGCGATACTTGATTGCGTCCGGCGCGCTAAAGATACTGCGGCGCGTGGGGACAAAGCCGAGCTTGATCTTGTCCATGTACGTCCTCCCCTAATCACATGTTCAGTAAACAGACGCATGTTTCGTTTTGTTCTGTTTACTAAATGTTTTACTCTACTGTTTAGAAGTTTAACGCGAAATACCCGTAGACGGTAGAGAAATCAGCCTAAACGGTATGTAAACAAACTGAACATACAAGGGCATCAAAAAGAGGGCCCAAAGGACCCTCTCTTAGTAGCGTTATGTATGGCTGCCTTAGCGAGCTTTGCCTCCCTACGGCCCAGCGTTGCCTTTGCCTAGATCTCACGCACGCTTTGGCGCTCGACAAAATAGGTCGACACGGCCGTCTTGCAGGTATAGCTCTTGGGATTGCGGATGTTGCCCACCAGGCGGCGCACCGCGATCTCGCCCACCTCGTGCTTGGGAACGTGCACCGTGGTGAGCGGCGGATTGGAGAAGGCGCCCAAAGACAGATCGTCAAAGCCGATGATTGAGACATCCTCGGGGACACGTATGCCGTGCTCGTTCAGCGCGCGCATGGCGCCTACGGCGAGCACGTCGTTTTCGGCAAAGAAAGCCGTCGGCAGGTCGTCGCGCGAGACGCTGTCGAGCCATGCGCCCATGTCGCGATAAGCACCTTCGAGCGTGGTGCCCAATGTGACGCGCCATGTCGGGTTGGCCTCAAGGTCCGCATCCTCAAGCGCTTGGCGATAGCCGCGCTCGCGATCCTTAAAGTTGCGGATGCGAAGGTCGCCTGCCAGATAGCCGATTTGCTTGTGACCCTTCTCGATAAGGTAGTCCACGGCGCGCAGCACCGAGTCGGTGTTGGCAATGACTACGGCATCGAAGTACTGACGATCGCTCCAGCCATCGAGCACGATCAAGTGGGCGGCAGCGTTGGCGAACAAGGCATAGTCTTCCTCACCCAGCTCGGTACCCATCAGCACGATGGCGGCCGACGGGTCGGCGATCAGGCCCTCGACCTGCGGGCGCACGGCGTCCAGGTCGCTAAAGTCGAGCGAGACAAAGCTCGTGCTCATGCCGTGGCGACGCGCCTGGCGCTCCACGCCCTCGATGACCGCGGGGTGGAAGGTGCTCTCGTCCAGGATGGCGCCCGTCTTGCGCGCGAGCACAAACTGGATGCTCTCGAGCTGCGTCGACTGCTGATAGCCGAGCGACTGCGCGCACTCCAGGATGACCTTGGCGGTCTCCTCGCTCACGCTGCGCTTGCGGTTAAGCGCGTTGGACACGGTCGCAGGCGAAAAACCGGTGATGCGGCTGATTTCGCGAACACTTGCTTTGGCCATTGTTCCCCCTAGTAGCGGTCGCGGTCGAGCATCGTGGCCTGACCGCCCCGTGACTCGACAACTAAACGACCGCAAATTCAATCTAAACAGAATAGTAAATGTTTAATAGCTAGTTTAGCCTGTTGTCAAGCGAAGCGACGCGACTATTCCCCCAACGGGCACATTGCTCGGTAGCTAAAAAAGCCCCGTCCCAAATTGACTACTTGGGGCGGGGCGTGAAAAACATTTAGCCCAGGACGCGGGCCATACGCGCCTTGAACTCGGACAGGAAGCATGGGGCGTCCACGGTGAGCGCCACGAGCGCGCTCTTATCTGGATCGGACAGACGGTGCTCGTCGCAGATGGTGCGGCCGCGATACTCGCCCAGCAGGTCGACACGCAGGTTACAGCCGAGCGCACCCACGAGCGTGGGATCAATCGCCACGGCAACCGCCAGCGGATCGTGCAGCGCGCAGCCGCCCAGGTAGGGCGCGTTCATTTCGTACGAACCGATATAGTGCTCGACCATGCTCGCAAACGCGCAGCCAGCCATAGTGCCCGAGCCCGTCCAGCCGGCAACGTCGCGACGTGTGAGCACCACGCGGTGCGTCACATCCAGGCCCACCATGGTGAGCTTGCGGCCCGAGCGCAACACAGCGTCGGCAGCCTCGGGGTCGCCCGCCATGTTGGCCTCGGCGCCCGCGCTCACGTTGCCGGGCACGGTAAGGGCGCCGCCCATCACGACCACGCGGCCGATAGACATCATCGCCGCCGCATCGCGCTCCAGGGCAAGCGCCAGATTGGTGAGCGGGCCGGTCGCAACGTAGACCAGATCGGGACCATAGGTACGCGCGGCATCAATCAGGTAATCGACCGCCGCATTGCCGTCGGCCGACGTCGCGCCCACCGGCTCGTACGGCGAGGCGGGCACGCTTGCGCCGCCGATGCCGTTCTTGCCGTGGATAAGCGTGGTGGACGCCGGCGGCGTGTAGGGTTCGGTCGCCTTCATGGGACGATCGGCGCCCAGGTACACCGGCACCTCGGGACGACCCAACAGGTCGAGCACCGCCAAGCAGTTGTGCGCCGACTGCTCGACGCGCACGTTGCCAAAGCACGTGGTGATGCCGACGAGCTCCACCTCGGGGCTCGCGATGGCGTAGGCAAGCGCCATCGCATCATCCACACCCATATCCAGATCAAGGATCAGCTTCTTGGTTGCCATTGTTCTACTCCGCTTCTCCGTCTACATCCAAACCGTCTAAACCAAACTTGTGCTCGACTTCCGCACGCGTGGGAATTGATTGCTGAGCGCCCAGGCGCGACACCGTCACCGCCGAGGCGCGAGCACCCGCCGCCATGCACTCAAAGAGCGGCAGGCCCTCCAGACGAGCCGCCGCCAACGCGCCGATAAACGTATCGCCCGCGGCCGTCGTATCGACCACCGCGCTCGAAAGCGCCGGCATGCGCAGCGGCTCACCGCCATCGCCGAGCGTAACCGAGCCGGCGCCGCCCAACGTGATGACCGCAGCCCCGGCGCCCTTGTCGAGCAGCGCATTGAGCGCGGCGACGCAACTCGCATCATCCGTGGGCAGAATGCCCGTCAGTACCTGGCACTCGGTCTCGTTGGGGCAGACCAGGTCGACCGCTGGCCACGCTCCTGCCGGCAGGTCGCAGGCGGGCGCCGGGTTAAAGATCGTATAGAACCCCAGCTCGTGAGCGCAAGCAAGCGCCCCGGCCGTCGCCGCAAGGTCACATTCGCCCTGGGCGATAAAGACGCCGCCAGCAGCCGGGGCAATCTCGCTGGCATCGCCGTCGAGCTCGTCGGCCACCAAGCGCCTCAGTGCGCGGGCAACGTCCTCGCCCGCAAGCGCATGGTTGGCGCCCGGCGACAGCACGATGCGGTTGTCGCTCTCACAGCGAATGATAGTCGCAGTACCGGTCTCCACGTCGTCGAGACGTGTCACGGACTCAACGCCCACGCCGGCATCTTGGAGCCCTGCCACAAGCGCATCGCCAAAGGTATCGCGCCCAACAGCGCCGATCATGCACGTGCGCGCACCCATGCGCGCAGCGGCAACGGCCTGATTGGCTCCCTTACCGCCGGCGTTGGTGATAAAACCGCTGCCATCGACCGTCTCGCCCGCGCGCGGCATGCGCTCGCACGCCACCGAAAGGTCCATGTTCATGCTGCCGAACACCGCAACGATGCTGTGATCCGCCATGGAAACCTCCTCGTCTTCAGGCTTTGCGCCCACCATCGACCAACGATTGTGCACTCTCGCACCCCCTATAACTTTAGTCCACTTTGATGTGGACGCGCGCTTGAGCTTGCGCCAGCAGCAAGCATTCACAGGGGCAGGCAGCTACAATGAATACGTGCTGATTATTCTCGTCATTGGATGATGTTTTATGGAACAATTCTCGCAATCGGGCTCGCGCGGTCGACGCCGCACGGGCAACGAGCCGGCGCCGCACGAACGCGTGAAGGGCGAGCGCCGTGCCAACGAGCCGCGACGCACCGCGAGCCCCCATCGCGCTTCTGCCAACAACGCTGGCCGCGCCAACACTCCCGCCGCGGAGCAGACGCCTGCTCGCCCCAAGTCCCGCTACATCCCTGCGCTCGACGGCCTGCGCACGCTTGCCGTCGTCGCGGTGGTGCTCTATCACCTCAACCTCACGTGGGCTCAGGGCGGCCTGCTTGGCGTCACGATCTTCTTTGTGCTTTCGGGCTATCTGATCACACGCCTGCTACTCAACGAAGTCGCTAAGACCGGCCGCATCGACCTCAAGAGCTTCTGGATCCGCCGCATCCGTCGCCTGGTCCCCGCCGTGGTGACCGTTGTGGTTGTAACCTGTGCGCTGTGCACCGTCTTCAACCACGTGATGCTCACCAAGATGCGTCCCGACATTCTGCCGTCGCTGCTGTTCTTTAACAACTGGTGGCAGATTATGCAGGACGTTTCGTACTTCAACGCCCTGGGCGACCCCTCGCCGCTTACGCACTTTTGGTCGCTCGCCATCGAGGAACAATTCTACCTGGTTTGGCCACCGCTGCTGTTTGCCATGGTGTCCATGCATGTGAGCAAACCCAACACGCGCCGTATGGTCCTGGGACTCGCAGCGGTATCCGCCCTTGCCATGATGGTGCTCTACAACCCTGCCGCCGACCCCAGCCGCGTGTACTACGGCACCGACACCCGCGTCTTCTCGCTGCTGCTGGGCGCCTGGATGGCCTTTATCCCCGATCGCGACCTGGCGCCGGTGCGTCTCGCTCATCGTTTGGGGCTCAATCGCCTGGCTGGCGCCGCCAAGCACGGCAAGAACGCCGAGGGCAAGCCTGGCGAGAAGGCCGACAACGCAGCCGAGACCGTCCCGGCACAGCCGAGCGCCCTCGTGCGCTTTTGGTCCTCGCCCGCATCCATCGATGTGTTGGGCGTCGTGGGTCTGGTTGGCCTTGCCGCCATGGTCGCGCTCACCAACGGCTACACCGCGTTCCAGTATCGCGGCGGCACGCTGCTATGCTCCATCCTCACGCTCATGGTCATCGCGGCCTGCGTGCAGCCCCAGGGAATGGTTGCCCGCGCACTGTCCGCCGAGCCGCTCGTGTGGGTTGGCAAGCGCTCGTACAGCATCTACCTGTGGCACTATCCGCTACTGTTGCTCATGAACCCGGTCGCCAACATCAACGATACGCCGTGGTGGCAGTACATTTTGCAGGTGTTGTTGGTGGTCGCCGTAGCCGAATGTTCATATCGCTTTATCGAGACGCCGTTTAGAAAGGGCGCCTTTGGGCGCACCGTATCCGAGTTCCGCGACGGCACCACCGCGCCCGCCAACTGGGTGCGCGCGCACGTCCCTGTCTGCGCAGCCTGCGCTGTCGTGTTGGTCGTTGCACTGGGCGGCCTGATCTTTGTGCCGGAGACCTCCGCACTGAGCGGTGAGGGCGCCGAAGTCCTCAACAAGGAAGCCAAAAACACCGCGCCCACAGACCAACAGGCGGCCGACGACACCGACAAGGACAACGACGGCTTCCCCGATGGCTCCTACGACCTGTTGATGATCGGTGACTCCGTGTCGCTGCGCGCCGTTGATTCCTTTGACGGCGTGTTCCCGCACAGCCATATCGATGCCGAAAAGGGCCGCCAGTTTGATGCGGGCCGCGCGACATTTGAGGGCTATCTCCAACAGAACCTTGCCGGCAAGATCGTGGTCTTTGCACTGGGCACCAACGGCTTGGTAACCGACGACCAGATCGACGCCATCATGACCGATGCAGGAGATAAGCGTATTGTGGTGTTTGTGAACACGCGCAGCCCGCAGCCGTGGGTTGGCTCTACCAACCAGGCCATCGCCAACGCTGCTACGCGCTACAAGAACGTGCGCGTTATCGACTGGTACGGATACAGTGCCAATCGCAACGACCTGTTCGATGGCGATGGCACGCACCTGTCGACCACTGGCGTGACTGAGTACCTCAACTTGATCCACGATGCAGTCAAGAAGGACCTGCCCGTGCATCCCGAGGATCACGTCAACGATCTGCAGCCGGCGGCCGTCAAGTCTGCCACCGACGCGCTCGTCAATGCGCTCGCTCTCAAGCCGCACAAGCTGGGCACCGACAAGTAACCTGCAGCGCAAACTTCCCACATCCGGAGGGGTGCGCCACGGCAGGCACCCCCTCCGACAGTTAGGGACGTTCCTTATGTGCCGGCACCCAGGGACACTCCTGACACAGCCGAGGAACGCCCTCCTTGCGACCAAATTCTGGGCGCCTCGCCACCCCGAACGTTGTTTCCAAGCCCACACCCGCAGCAAACAACCCAAAATCACTCTTTTCGAGCCGGCTCCAAGGGGTCGTGGACAAAAAGGGGCAAATATGAGTACTGTTACCATTTTAGTAGCAGGCAAAACCACCCAAAATGACGTCCGAGCGACCCCTACAACCCCCTAAAGCAGCCAACCTGACTGGTTTAAGACATATTGGAGCCAATTTTAATGAACATACTATCGGCTATGTCCATTATCTTCTTGGATGTAAATGCTATTCACTTAGCAACAGTACTCATATTTGGCATTTTTTGTCCACTGCCATATAACTAATGCCCTATAGCGGGCAAAAAACAGGCCGCAGTCCATCGCTGCGGCCTGTTCGGAAGCAAAAGTGGGCGTTAAGCGCTGTAGCCCATCGCCTGCAGGACAAACATGACGACCGTGAGCACCGTAATCACGCCGATAGTCGCCCACGTGAGCACGTTCCATACGCGGCCGTTGCGGTTGGCGCCCATAATGTGACGGTCGGCGGCGATAACCACCTGGAACACCAGAACCACGGGCAGTAGCACGCCATTGATGACCTGCGAGGTCATCATAATCTGGAACAGATCGACGCCGGGCATAAGCACCAGCACGGCAGAGATACCGATGATGGCCGTAATGATGCCGCGATAGACCGGGGCCTCGTCCCAGCTGCGGTCGGCACCGCGCTCCCAGCCAAATGCCTCGCAGATAGCGCTCGACGTAACGCCCGGCAGCACGCAGGCAGCCAAGAAACTCGCCGCGACCAGGCCCGAGGCAAACAGTACCGTAGACCACTGACCCGCAATAGGCTCCAGCGCGCGGGCAGCATCGGCAGCATCGCTAATCTGAATACCCGCCGGGAACAACACCGTGCCGGTCGTGATGATAATAAAGCCGGCAATAACATCGGCGGCAAGCGAGCCGCTCACGGTATCAATACGCTGCAGCACGATGTCGTCCTCGCCCGCGTTCTTATCGACCACGTTGTTCTGCGCCAAGAAAATCATCCACGGCGCGATGGTGGTACCGATCGTTGCGACCACGAGCGACACGTAGCTGGGGTCATTTTGAATGTTAGGCACGACCAGGTCGACCGCGACCTCACCCCAGTTGGGGCCAGCCATAAACGCGGCGACGATGTAGGTCACGAACACGCAGCTCACCAGCAGCAGAATCTTCTCGATGCGCTGGAAACTCCCCGACATGGTAAGCATCCACACCAGCAGCGCCACCAACGGCACCGAGATGCTCGCCGGCACGCCAAAGAGGGCAAGGCCGCTCGCAATACCCGCAAACTCCGAAATGGTCACAGCCGTGTTGGCGATCAACAGCGCCGCCATAGCAAGTACACTCTTGCGCACGCCAAAGCGCTCGCGAATGAGCGATGCCAGGCCCTTGCCCGTGACGCAGCCGCAGCGCGCCGCGGTCTCCTGCGTCACGATGAGCAGCACAGTCATGACAGGAAGCATCCACAGCATCTTGTAGCCATAGCTGGCGCCCGCGCTGGAATACGTTGCAATGCCGCCGGCGTCATTGCCCGAAAGCGCCGCCAGCAGACCGGGACCCATAGCGCCAAAGATGGCCGCGATGGTCAACTTTTGCTTGGTGCCCGACTTTTGCTTGGTATTTTGCACGCGACCACCTAACCCATGACTGATATGGCGAGCAGCACCGCGGCGATGCAATACGCCACACACGAAATCATGACGGCAATGACGTTCATGGCGGTGCCCGACGTGTTGAGGTCATGCTCGTCACGCCAGAACAGCACCATCAGGTAAATCACGGCGCTCATGTTGCCAACCAGGCAAATAATGGCAGCGATATTAAAGCACCCGGTAAAGAGCTGCTCCTCAAACATGGGCGCATCGAGGAACGCAGCGGTGCGCACCAGCTGGGCGCACAGGTAGGTCACGAGTGACAGAATCAGGCCCATGCCCGTGCTCTGGAAGAAGAACCCCAGATACGGCTTGGGCTCGTCGTCGTGACCGTCATACTCCAGGAAGTAGTTCTTGACGAACGACACCATGCGCGAGGCCGCCAGCAGCACGAGCGGCATGGCGCACATGGGGAACACCACCAGATGCGCGGAGCCGAGCGCCGTTCCCAGCACGGTCGCCATGATGCACGACGCGATGCCCCATACAACAACCCAGTACTGGCGATGCACGAACCAGCTGAGCACGTTCGTCGAGTCGTCCGACGCGCTGTCGCCCGAGCCGACACCGGCGATCTGCAGGTCCTCCTGATGCTCCTCGGCGATAACGTCCATGGCGTCGTCGAAGGTTACGATACCCAGGATATGACGGTTCTCGTCGCAGACGGGGATAGCGACCAGGTCGTACTTGGTCATCTCGTCCGTCACGTCTTCCTGGTCCTCGTCGGGCGACACGTAGACCAGGTCGCGATAGGCCAGCTGACCCAGCGTGGCGTCGCGGTCGGCTACGATCAGCGTGCGCAGCGAAAGCACACCGGTCAGCATGCCGCTCGGATCCTCGGTATAGACGTAGTAGACGCTCTCGAAGTCCTCGTCGAGCTCGCGAATCGCCTCGATGGCGTCACCGACCGTTGCCGTGGCGGGCAGGGAGACAAACTCCGAGGTCATGATGCGGCCGGCGGTGTTGTCCTCATACCCCAGCAGATTACGAATCGCCTTCTCCTCCTTGACGCCCATCAGGCGCAGGAGCTTCTCGGCCTTCTCGTAATCGAGCTCGTCGATCAGGTCGGCAGCGTCATCCGGGTCCATCATGGCCAGCATCGACGATGCGTCCGTGTCGGACAGGCCCTCGAGCATCTCGGTCATGAGCTCGTCGTCATCGAACTCCGAGATGGCCTCGGCGGCCTGGGCAGTATCGAGCTGCGCAAACACCTGCGCACGTAGGCGCGGGTCGAGCTGCTCGATAATGTCGGCGATGTCGGCAGGGTGCAGCTCGCCGAGCGTCTTGTGCGACACCGAGAGTTGAATGTTCTTGGTCGAGCGGTCGAGCAGGTCCATGTAGGACCAAGCGATGATGTCCTCACTGAGCGGCTTGCCCAGGTGCTTCATAAAGCCTTCGACGATATGCTCGAGCGCGGGGCTGATGGCGCGTAGCAGACCGCGGGCACCGACCTCGGCGCCCAGCAGGCGCAGCTGATTTTCGCCCGACATGGAAAACTTGATGTCGTTGACGCGCACGACCTTCATGCCCTGCGTGTCGACGATCTGCTTATTGAGAACATCGCGCGCCAGCAGGAGCTCGGTCGGCTGCAGGTACGAGAAGCGAATATTGGTGGCAGACGTGTTGAGATACACGCCTGTCTCGTCGATGCGGTCGACCCATTTGCGCCAGCTGATCATAAACGGCGTCTTGCCGGGACCGCGGAACGCGAGCGACGTCACGTGCGGAAAAACTTCGCCGGTAGCAATGCCAAAATCGTTGACCACGCCGAGCTTTTCGCCGTCGACGTCCAAGACCGGCAATTTGAGCATCTCACTCAGATAATTCAATGGTGCTCCCCATCATTATTCCTCCGGACGCGGCCGCGCGTGCGGCGTCCGGGGGCTTCTGGATATGTATACGCATGCGCGGGCGGCACGCCGCTCGACGCTTACACCCCGTGCATGCGCAAAAAGCACCTGCATGGGGTCATCGACTGTATGGTCGAGGTTTGGATTTCACCTGTAACCTTTCTCTTGACCCTCATTAACCGCAGTAACTATAGCATCAGCATCGCCTTGCGGCATCGAATTTATGCGCTGCACATTGCAGGCATACCAAACGCTGACGTATCCGTGACATAGCCATTGGGGACGTTCTTAAACGACTACCCAATGGCTACTCTGTGGTGTCATCGTCCTCGGCAAGTTGGGGGAACACGGCATCCTTGGGCATGGTGACCTTCGTCAGCGAGGTGAGCTTTTTGCTCAGCGACGCGTCCGTCTTGACCAGGTCGCTGAGCGTCACGATCTTGTAGCCGTCGGCGACAAGGCCATCGATAATCTGCGGCAGCGCCTCGAGCGTCTGCTCGGCGCATTCGTCTCTATCGGTGAGCAGCACGATATTGCCCGGCGTCACCGAATCGAGCACCGTCGAGACCTGCTCGTCGGCACCGTTGAGCAGCCAGTCGCCCGAGTCAATATTCCACGAGACCACGGCGGAGACCAGGTCCATCGCATCAATCCAGTTTTGCTCGTCAAAGGCAGCGTAGGGAGCACGCAGCAGCATCGTCTTCACGCCGGTCGCCGACTTAATCGCATCGGTGCCTTTCGTGATCTGTTCGCGTACCGCCTCACGGTCCTGACCCTTGAGCGAATCGTCGCTGTAGCTGTTGGATCCGATCTCGCACCCGGCATCGACAATCGCCTTGGCCGTGGCAGGCGATGCCTCGGCCGCATCGCCCGACAGGAAGAACGTCGCGGTGACGCCCTTTTCCTTGAGTACCTGCAAGATCTGCTTGGTAGCGCTGCTCGGACCCTCGTCAAACGTCAGCGCCACGTACTTTTTGTTGCCCTTGGGCGCCACGCTGGCGCACGCAACGACGCAATCGGTGGCGGGCACGACCTCGCCGCGGTCCTGTGTCTTGCCCGATTGCTCGCCGACCCACACCTCGGAGCGGCCCTGGACACCCCACGTCTGCACATACTCGATAGCGCCCGTACCCTCGACCTTGAGCTTGGGCTCGATAACCGTAGCCTGAACCTCGTGCTTCTCGTAGGTGTTACGGCCATCCTTGACCGTCACCTTCTCGCCGCCCTCAAGTTCGCGGCTATCCCATTTGCCCTGCTTCACGCGCTTGCCGTCGACCTTCACCGACAGCTTTTCGCCCCCATGGCGCTTGAGCACGCTGTCATCGACGGCCAGCAGGTCGCCTGCGTCGTAGGTGTCAGTCAACTCCTGGTCGTCGATGAGATTCTGCAGCGTAGAGCCCACACGCACCGCTGTCTTCTGGCCGTTGAGCTCCACGTCCACACTGCGGTTGACGTAGCCCACGACGGCAGCGATAAACAGCACGAGCGCGCAACCCACGGCGATGAGCGCGTAGGGCAGGCGAGACGAACGACGGGGTGTGCGGCTGTTGCCGATGCGCGCGCTGCGATCGCTAAAGCCGCGGCTATGGTTGAGATACATCGCGCCGGGCTTACGGTGACGGCGGCGCTGACCGCTGGGCAGCTGCCCCAGGTCGCGGCGCGCCGTCGGACGCGCACCCGAACGCCCGTTTAAGTTGGATCCGTTTTGGCGCATGTGCCCTCCCCCATAAACACAGCAAGCCGGAGCAACAGGTCTCCGGCTTGCCTCCCATCATTTGGTACGTCGCTATTTTGTAGCTTTTGACGAGCCTCCGCTCGCCTTTTGGTATTCGTCCTTAAAGGCCTTGAACATACCGCGCGTCTTGCCGAGCTGCTTGCCCAGTGCGCGGCTGCCCTTGTCCACGGCGACCGATCCCTTGTCATCGAGCACCTTGGCGCCCTTTTTGACCTTGTCGCCCACCACGACGCTGGCCTCGGCGGCCTTGGCAGCCGCACCGCCCGAATACCCGAGCGACTTGACCTCGTCCGAGACGACCATCGCGCCGTTCTCGTAGCCGCGCAGCATCGTCGGCGGCACCTGCGTGTCACCAACCAAAACACTCGAAGCAGCGCCGGCGGTCACATAGAATGCCTGCACGATGCCCGAGCGCGGCTTGAACTCAACGTCCGAGCAATAGCCCACGACGTCGCCCGATTCCGTGCGCACGTCCATACCGACCCAGATGATGCAATCGTCCAGGTTGATGTCGAGGCGCTTGGCCGCAGCGGTATCGTAGGTGCCCTTGACGTCGTCAACCGCGATGGCGCCCTCGTAGACACCAATGGCGTCGAGCGCTACGAATCGGTCGGGACGCTCGATCATGCCCGCGATATCGGACTGGCGGACCATAAAGCCGACCACGCGCGTACCGCCCGGGGTAAAGACCGGAAAGTGAATCTTTCCGAGCTTTTTAGGGCTGCGCGGCGTGCCGTCCTTTTTGGTGCGCTTGTCCTCGGCAGGCTTGCGATAGATCTTGGCGCCGACAAAATCCCCGGCGCGCATTATGCCTCGGTCGAGGGCTCCGCAGCCTCGGCATCAGCCTCGACGGCGTTCTCGACCATGACGTCGGCGGCAGGCGTCACGTTGCCACCCGAAATGGCGTCGTTGAGCTGCTCGCGCAGCTGGTCCATGCGCTCGCGGGCCAGGTCGACCTTGGCGCGCAGGTCGTCGGTCTTGGCGTCGACCATCGGGCCAAAGTCATTCACCGCAGCACGGGCCTCCTCGGCGCTGTGCTCGTAGGTGTCGCGCATATTGTCCCAGGCGTCGTTGGCGATATCGGCAGCCATGGCGCGGGTCTCGGCGCCCGAGCGCGGGGCCAGAGCAACACCGATAATAGCGCCGGCAGCGGCACCAAAAAGTGCGCCGGAGACAAAGCTGAAAGTCTTACCCATGATCATTCCTCTCCTGCGGGCACGTCGGTGCCCACCGTTTGAATGCTGTCCATTATACCCGCAGCGCATCACTTGCCGCTCCGCTCATCTGCGTACGGCAAAGGCGCAGGTACGTGATGGTGATAAACGCGTAGGCCTACTCCTGAGGCATAGCCGGCATGGCCACCGTGGCACCCGGGTCCTCGCCGGCGCCGTCCACGAGTGGCAGGCCGCCCTCATGCGCAGGTCCTGCCGGAACCGTCGCCGCACCGCCAAAGACGGCAGCGGAGGCCTCGTGGTTCTCGGCAACCGCGCCCTCGGTATCAATCGCCACCTGGGGCTCGTCGTCAAAGTTGGGGACGCCCTGGGGCTCGGTGGGAACGGGCTCGGCGGTCGCATCGGCAACGGGCTCGGCGTCGACCGGCACATCGCCCTCGTCAGCGCCCTCGTCCTCGGCAGCATCTTCGCCGTTCGCAGCAGCGACGGCCTCGTGAGGATCCTTGCCCTCGGCCTCGGCGCGCATGCCCAGCACCAGGTTGCGCAGGCCCGCGACCGTGCCTTCCACGTCGGGGGCAGGCTGGTCGGCGTGCAGGTACGCCCAGTCCATCATAAAGGTGGCCGACGACAGCGCACCGATGGCCAGTGCGTCGTCGGGACACGAAAGCTCGACCTCAAAGACACGCTCGTCATGCTCGCTTACGCGCGTGCGGCCGCACGAGATGCTACCGGCAAGACCGGTCTCGTTCATGAGCTCGACCGTCACGTGCTCCAGCAGGTGGCAGAGCTCGGTCTGACCCATGCAGTCCTGGAACTCGCGGCCGGAATCGCCCAGGCACAGGTGCTTGGCAATCGCCGGTACCAGGTAGTACACGCGCGCCGTGGCCTCGATGTCCTCCGAGGTCATGAGCGGCATGCCGGGGTTCACCAGCACATGCGCACAGATCTTGTCCTCGCTGACGGTGACCTTAAGGATGTTGAACAGGCCTGCCATAACTCTCCCCTACTCTTCCTTGTCCTACTCGTCGCCATCGTGCGGATCCACAGAGCCCGCACCCGACGCCGCCGGCTTCTCTGCCGAAGACTCGGAATCCTTCTTATCGGTTTCGGCCGGAGCGATCACGCGAATGAGCGAGATGCGCTGGCCACGCATCGACTGCACTTTAAACTTGTACCCCGCGACCTCAAACACCTCTCCGATGTCGGGCACCGAGTCGCAAAGCTCCAAAATCCAGCCGGCGATGGTCTCATAATCATCGCTTTCCTCGAGCGGCCAACCAAGCTCAATCGCGTCATCGCACGAAAAACGCCCATCGACGAGCCACTCGCGGCGCGAAAGGCGCGTGAGGTACTTGTTGTCGGGGTCGAACTCGTCCTCGATCTCGCCCACGATCTCCTCGACGATGTCCTCGATGGTGATGATGCCGGCCGTGCCGCCGTACTCATCCACGACGACCACGATCTGGTCGTGCGAGGTCTGCATCTCGGACAGCAGCGGCAGGATGTCCTTGGTGTCGGGCACAAAGGTGGCGTCGCGCAAAAAGCCGGCGATGGGCTGGTCGCCCTTGCCGTCGAGCGCGGGCTGGATCAGGTCCTTGATGTGCGCGATGCCCGCGACGTTGTCGGGGTCCTCGTGATAGACGGGGATGCGGCTGAAGCCGGTCTGGCGCATGGTGGATAGCACGCTGGCGACCGTCTCGTCGTCCTCGCACATGGTGGTGTCCACGCGCGGCACCATGACCTCGCGGGCAACGGTGTCGCCCAGGTCAAAGATCTCGTGGATCATGCGCTTTTCCTCGTCGAGCAGGTCGTCCTGCTCCGAGACCATGTACTTGATCTCTTCTTCCGAGACGTTCTGACGGTCGTCGGCACTCTTGATACGCAAGATGCGGGCCAGGCCATCGGAGCAAGCGCCAGTCAGCCACACGAGCGGACGGGCGATCTTCTGGAACACGGAAAGCGGGCCCACGACCTGCTTGGACACGCCCTCGGCATTGGCCAGGCCGATGCGCTTGGGGACGAGCTCGCCGATCACGATGGACACGAAGGCGACCGCGACGGTGATGATGACCGGCGCCAGGCCGCGCGCGATGGCGGAGAGCGGCGCGATGCCAAAGCTCATGAGCCACGTGGCAAGCGGGTCGGACAGGCTCGTCGAGGCGACGGCGGACGAGGCGAAGCCCACGAGCGTGATGGCGACCTGGATGGTGGCGAGCAGCTGGTCGGAGTCGGCGGCCAGCTTAATGGCACGCTCGGCGCGCTTGTCGCCTTCCTCGGCCTCATGCTCCAGCACGGCGCGCTTGGCCGTGGTGAGCGCCATCTCGGACATAGAGAAGTAGCCGTTGATGAGGGTCAAAACGAGGGTAGTGATAAGGGAGATGGTTATGTCCATCGGGAGTTTCTCGAACCTCCAAGATTCGGGACGTCAGGTCAAAACGTTGATGACGGATACGGCAATTGCACCGGCGCCCAAACGAGGACGCGGGCGCGCAGGCGCGGTCGCTAGATTACGAAGAGAATCACCGCCATGAACTGGAAGATGCTGCCGGCGAGCACCCACAAGTGGAAAACACTGTGCAGATAGCGCACGTTTTTGGCGATATAGAACGGCACGCCCACGGTGTAGCACACGCCGCCGACGGCGAGCAGGGCAAGCGCCACGGGGTTCAGCAGCGCCACGAGCTCGGGCAGCTTAAAGACGACGAGCCAGCCCATCAGCAGGTAGACCAGGCCGCTTACCCAGTGCGGCTGGCGCTCGCACATAAAGCATTCGAGGGCAATGCCGATAATGGCGATGGCCCATACGGCAAAGAACAGCGCAGGGCCGCCGTCGTTTGCGAGCGTGATGAGGCAAAACGGCGTATAGCTACCGGCAATGAGCAGGTAGATGCAGCTGTGGTCGATGATGCGAAACACGCGCTTGGCGCGCGCGGGCTGAATCGCGTGGTAGAGCGTGGAGGCTAGGTATTCGAGGATAATGCTGACACCATAGACAATCGCCGCGGCCATGTGGGCCGGGCCTCCGCCGCGCAAGGCAGCGAATACGATCAGGAGCACCAGGCCCGCGATACCCAGCAGGCAGCCGACACCATGGGTGACGGAGTTCATGATCTCCTCGCCCACCGTGTAGTGTGGAACGGCCGCGGTCTTGGGTCGCGGCTTAGAACTGTCGCTCGAATCGGACATGCCGGTTACATCCTCCAACGTAAAGAGTTCTCAACACTATATCAAAGCGTCTGGGTGCGTGCGAAATTTGCACCATACGTGACCCTTTGTTTACCCATTCTTTGCCTGTTGACGCATCAACGGTGAACGTCCATAATGCGCTTGCATTAAATGTTGATGTACTAACATCTTATAGGAAAGCTTCTTATGTCTCAAAACGCACGTTCCCATCGAAAGCTTAAGGTAGCCGGTGTTGTTGCGCTGGTGCTCGTTGTCGCGCTGCTGGGGTTTGCCGGCAACTTCTTGTTCGACTTTGCCCTGAATCCCCAAGCGCCCTACACCATGAAGATGATGCAGGACGGCAAGGACGGCAAAAAGGGCGAGCAGATGGATGCCGAGGCAGTCGAGGCGCGGGCATGGTTTAAAGAAAACCGCGAGAGTAGCAGCCTCACCGCAGATGACGGAACCGAACTTGCCGCCTGGTATTTTGCCGCCCCAGAGAGCACGCACAATTACGCTATCTGCCTACACGGATACACCGATGAGCCCATCGGTATGGCCCGATACGTCAAGCGATTCCACGACCGCGGCATGAACGTGCTCGCACCTGCCGCCCGCGCCCACGAGCGTTCCGGCGGTGACTACATCGGCATGGGCTGGCCCGAGCGACTCGATGTCGTCGCGTGGATCGGGCGGATCGTTGCGGCCGATCCCAAGGCGCGCATCCTGGTCTTTGGCGAGTCGATGGGTGCAGCGACCGCCATGAATGTAGCGGGGGAATCTCTGCCCGCAAACGTGAAATGCATTATCGAGGACTGCGGCTATACAAGCGTTTGGGACGAGTTTTCCCTGCAGCTCAAGGACGTGTTCGGCCTGCCCAGCTTTCCCTTGCTCGATGTAGCAAACTTAGTGTGCAACGTGCGCGCAGGCTACGACTTTCATAAGGCGAGCAGTGTGGACCAACTCGAACACGCGACGGTTCCCATGCTGTTTATCCACGGCGACCAGGACACCTTTGTGCCGTACGACATGCTCGACCAAAACTACGACGCGTGCGCCAGCAAGGTTAAACAGAAGCTCACTATCCACGGCGCCACCCACGCCAAGAGCGCGCAAGTTGACCCCGAGCTCTACTGGAACACGGTCGACGACTTCCTCGACAAGAATTTTTAAGCAAATAGTACGGTTTACTGGTCTATCTGGCCCCTAGCACTTCCAAAAAGCCGCCCGTGGGCGCTGTGCTCACGGGCGGTTTTTACTAACGTTGCGCTACAAAAGCGCTTGATATGTCCAATAGCTAGGCGCTATTTGACCTCGATGAGCTCGTACTTGCTCGTGCCCAGGCCGATCTTCTCGGCATGCGCGATGCACGCGCGCCAGTCGGTGTCGGGATGCGTGATGCAGAAGGGATCCTTGGCCTGCTCGCCCTCCAGATGCTCGTGATTATGCTCCATCTTGGCCGCGCTGTCGGTAAGCTCGGTGTTAGGCAGCGGCTCGGACGCCAGGACGGCGTCGGCGCAGGCCTGGTCGATGGCGACCGGGTCGAAGCTCGCGAACATGCCGATGTCGTTGACGATGGGCGTGTCGTTTTCGGGGTGGCAGTCGCAGTTGGGGCTGATGTCCATGGCAAGCGAGATGTGGAAGCTCGGACGGTCCTGAACAATGGCCTTGGTGTACTCGGCGATCTTGTAGTTGAGTACGTCGGCCGCGGCATCATAGTCGGGCTTGATGCAGTCCTGGTTGCACGCCGCAATACAGCGTCCGCAGCCCACGCAGCGATCGTGGTCGATGGCAGCCACGTGAACCGTGCGGGTGCTGCCGTTGGCAAGCTCGCGCTCACGCGTACCGTCAAACGTGATGGCGCTGTGCGCGCAAATCTTCTCGCAGGCACGGCAACCTACGCAGTTGGTAGTATCGACGCTCGGCTTACCGGCGGCGTGCTGCTCCATCTTGCCGGCACGGCTGCCGCCGCCCATGCCCAGGTTCTTCATGGCGCCGCCAAAGCCGGCCTGTTCATGGCCCTTAAAGTGCGTAAGGCTGATCACGATGTCGGCGTCCATGAGCGCCTGACCGATCTTTGCCTCGCGCACGTACTCGCCACCCTCGACCGGGACGAGCGCCTCGTCGGTACCCTTGAGGCCGTCGGCGATGATGATCTGGCAACCAGTGGCATACGGGGTAAAGCCGTTCTGGTAGGCGGTATCGATGTGCTCGAGCGCGTTTTTGCGGCTACCGACATAGAGCGTGTTGCAGTCGGTGAGGAAGGGCTTGCCGCCCAGCTCCTTCACGACATCCGCGACGGCGCGGGCGTAGTTGGGGCGCAAAAAGCTCAGGTTGCCCAGCTCGCCAAAGTGAATCTTGATAGCGACGAACTTGTTCTCGAAGTCGATCTGCTCAATGCCGGCGCGGCGAATGAGGCGTTTGAGTTTGTCGAGCTGGCTCTCGCGAGCATGCGTGCGCAGGTTGGTGAAGTACACCTTTGCCGGTGCTGCGGGTGCGGTTGCGGTCATAGATATATCCCCTCGGTCTATATGGCGTTACAGACATAGAGGATGGTACCCGGTGAAGTGGGGTTGAAGTCAAGCGCAACACCGAGTCGTTAGGCACTCATTGGGGACAGACTTAAATGAGTGCCGCCAGGGACAGTCCTTGCCAGTCCGGCCGGCGAGCCGGCGATCCGGCAAAGACTGTCCCCAACGACTAGTCGTTTAAGAACGTCCCCAATGACTACTCCTGCACCTTGAGGGCTTCGGCCAGGCTGACGCACTTGATAGAGCGCGTGTGCAGCAGCGCCACGACCAGGTAGGTCGCAAAGCCGATGCCGATGCATGCAGCCATGGACCAAGCGGGCACGTAGATCTCGATATTGCCGTTGTAGGCGAGCAGCATCGAGCGGAAGATGGCCGTGAGCGAGCCAATAATGACCGGCAGGCTCAGCACGAGCGACGCCGCCACGCACAGCGTGATCGAGCGGATGTACAGATGCGAGATCTCGCTATCGCGATAGCCAAAGACTTTCATGTAGCTGATCGAACGGGCGCTGTGGTCGATCACCGCCTTGGTCAGCAGGTACATAAACAGCAGGAAGATAAACACCGCGAGCCCGACCATCATGCCGATCATTTTGCTCATCATGCCGATGAACTGGTCACCCACGGCGCGCATGTCGTCGGGCGTGGTGTCACCGGCAAAGTAACGAGCATCGAGGTCGAGCTTCTCGTCGCTCACATAGCCGTTAAAGTAGGCGGCGTCGTTGCCGAACAGCTCGTTAAAGTCATCGATGCTCATATAGATATTCATGTCCGACTTTGAACCCCAGATGCAGTCCTTACCCGCGTACTCAAGAGAATAATCCCGAGCCTCGTACTTGTCGCGAAGCTCGACCTTCTGGCCCTCGCTCCAGCCAAACTTATCGAGCAGACCGCCGCCAAAGACGACGCGCCCGTCGCCGACGTTGAGGTCTTTCCAATAGCGCGAATGAGATGAAATGCCGTAGACGGAAATCGTCTCCTCGCCATTACCATCGCCGCGGTCGTATTGCAGCTGGTAAACGGCATATTTCTCGGCCTGCGCGATTGCACCCGCGCCGTTGTCGGTCGTGTTGATCGGGTGAATGTCGTCGTTGTCGGTGTCGATCTTAGAGGCCTTGTCGATCAGGTCGATGGCCTCATCGCGGTCGCAGCCGAGGGCATCGGCAAGATCGTCGAGGCGTGCGTAGAGCGCATCCTTCTTGTCCTTGACCTTAGCAAGCGCATCCTGCGCTGCAGTCAGGCTCTCGGCAGACGGAGATGCGGTCGCGGCATCGGCTGCCGTCTGCGCCGCATCGGCCGCGTCGTCAAGCTCGTCATCGGCATCCTGGGCGGCGGAGAGCAGCGCGCCGTCAATCGACTGCAAGCGCTCGAGCGCCGACCACTGCTCGCGCTCCTCGGCAGTGCCCTCGAGCTCCAGCGGCGCCTTGAGTGTGTACTGATGCTCGGCGACCAGGCTCGTCTCGAGGTTGTCCGCGTAGTGCGTCATCGTGGGCAAAATCGCCAGGCCAAAGAGCAGCAGCAGCGAGGCGAATGCAATGCCCACGAAGAGCGTGGCGAAGTTGCCCAGGTTGCGCAGGAAGACGCGCAGGCGGAAGCGCGAGACAAAGCCCATGCGCTCCGGCAGCTGCAGGCCGCGCTTGGTGCCCGATTTGCCGCTCGCCTCGTGACGAAGGAACTGCAACGGCGTCTTGCCCATCTTGCGAAGCAGGCCCACCAGCGTGATGAGGATGAGCGCGGCGGCGGGAACCACGGCGCACTTCACAAAGATCTCCCAGCTCCAGTACACCTGGAAGGGCGGCAGGCTGTACGAGCCGTAGTAGAGACCGCGCATGGGCTCGGTAAAGAACGCAACGCCGAGAGCGGTGCCCAGTAGCGCCGCGGCCACGCCTACGATGGCGGGAAGCGCTAGGTAGTGCAGCACGATTTCGCGACGGCGATAGCCGCTGGCGAGCAGCGTGCCGATAATGGCGCTCTCCTCCTCGATGGTGGCGTCGGTGAGCACCACAAAGACAAACGCCATGATCACGATGATGATGTCGAGCAACGTCATCCACATCATGGAGTCGCCGTCCACGTCGTCGCGCGCATAGCCAATGCCCTGATTGGAATCGGCATCGATCAGATCGTCCACGCGCGCATCGGTATCGGTCAGCGCCTCAACCATATCCTGCTCCGCATCGATGCGATCCGCGGTGGGGAGATCGCGATCGGTAAAGGTAAAGGAGTAGGTGTAGGCAGGCGCGCCGCCGGCGTCCTCAAGCGCGGCAAAGCCGGCGTCGGTGACCTCGGCCACGCCGTACGTGATGGTGTTCACCGTAAAGTCCGAATTGTCGAGGAACAGCGCCTGGCTATCGGGCTGGGTCATGATGCCGCAGATGGTGTAGGTGCGGCCCTCAAGCTCGACCTTATCGCCCACGGCGAGGTCGTTGTTGGTGGCGAAGACACGGTCGATTGCCACCTCATCGTCCGTCTTGGGCTGCCTGCCTTCGCAGTAGGACGCGATATCGACCTTGGTGCGGTGTGCATAGGTGCGCAGGGTGCGCTTGGTGCCGTCGTCGCCAGCCGCCTTTTTGATGATGGCGTCGATAGAGAAGTTCTTGTAGAACGTAACGCCGCCGACGTCCTCAGCCGCGTCTTCGGCAGCCTTGAGCTGATCTTTGGTGGCCTCGAAGGAGGTAGTCACGCGGCCGTCCTCGATCGTGTACGCATCGCGCATGTCGTCAATGAGGCAGCCGATGGAATGCGCCGCGAGCAAAAAGCCCGACGTGAGGGCGATGCTTCCGCACATAAGCAAAAAGATGCCCAGGTACTTGCCGATATTGCGGCGCAGCTCGCGCGGGAGTCGTTTTGCGAGAGGTGTCATGGCGCCGCCTACCAATCGAGCTCGGCGGCCGCGACGGGCGACTCGCTGAGCTCGTCCTCGACGATGCGCCCGTCGCGCAGGCGCAGCACGCGATTGGCCATGCGCGCGATGGCGGCGTTGTGGGTGACGATGATGATGGTGCAGCCGTAGGTGCGGTTGACGTCCTCCATGAGCTGCAGGATTTCCTTGGATGTCTTGTAGTCGAGCGCGCCCGTGGGCTCGTCGCACAGCAGCAGACCCGGATTTTTGACGAGCGCACGGCCGATGGCGCAGCGCTGCTGCTGGCCGCCCGAGACCTGGCGCGGAAACTTGTTGCGGTGCTCGTAGAGGCCCAGCGAACGCAGCAGATCGTCGACGTCGAGCGGTTTTTTGGACAGGTGCGCCGTGACCTCGATGTTTTCCTTGATGGTAAGGTCGGGCACCAGGTTGTAGAACTGGAAGACAAAGCCCAGCTCGCGGCGTCGGTACTCGCCCAGATCGGCGGGCTTGAGCGCCGTGAGATCGCAGCCGTCCACCATGATGGAGCCGCCGTCGGCATCCTCCAGGCCGCCGATCAGGTTGAGAAAGGTCGACTTGCCCGAGCCCGAGGGCCCCAGCATGACGCAGATCTCGCCGCGGTTGATGGACGTGTCGATGCCATCGAGTACCGTCAGGCGCGCATCGCCGTCGCCGTAGTGTTTCTTGAGTCCGTTGACCTGGACGTAGGCACGCTTTGTCGCCATGCTATCCCCCGTTGTTAGCCTTCTGCTACTTTTCTAGGCTAATAGTAAACCCGGGCGAACTATTTTTAAGCGACGTGCACGGCTTTTTTCCAACCTACTCATTGGGGACAGACTTAAATGAGTGAAATCGCTCATTTAAGTCTGTCCCCAATGAGTGCCGGGACTGTCCCCAAGTGCCGACATATTGGGACAATCCCTGCCAGCCCTGCCGGCGAATCGGCAAAGACTGTCCCCGATAACGAGTCGTTTAAGAACGTCCATTACAGTCGAAATTGTCAGCCCGGGCCCGTCTCGAG
>CATYIU010000006.1:0-70220 GCA_958407445.1 uncultured Collinsella sp. | reverse complement strand
GGCGGCTGATCCGGTCCGACCGGGCCGCGCGGCAAGGAGATATATTGCCAGACCGCGAAGCCCTGTGGGTCGTCAATTCCACTCTTCACAAGTCCTACACAACATATCGCTTTCTATAGCTAATAGAAAGACTGGTGCGGATCTTCCGCACGTATCAGATGATGACCCTTTGGTTTAGAAATATATAGAGATCGGTCACCTGTAAGTGTCTATCTACCCGCGCTTTTAGCAATGTAAACCGCGCTTCAGATAAAAAGAGGGAGCGCCGCGCACAACGCGACACTCCCCTAGCGATTCAAGAGAATCTATTAGGCCTCGAGAGCCTTCTTGGCAATGGCAGCCAGCTCGTTGAAGGACTCGATGTCCTCGTAAGCCATCTGAGCCAGGACCTTGCGGTCGAGCTCGATGCCGGCAACCTTCAGGCCGTGCATGAACTGAGAGTAAGAGATGTCGTTCAGGCGAGCAGCAGCGTTGATACGGGTGATCCAGAGAGAACGGATCTCGCGCTTCTTGTTGCGGCGATCACGATACTGATACTGCAGGGAGTGCTGGACCTGCTCTTTAGCATGCTTGTAAGTACGCGAAGCGGCACCGTAGTAACCCTTCGCACGGTGCATAACGGTACGGCGCTTCTTCTTGGCGGCAACAGCGCGCTTAATACGTGCCATGTTCTATCAACTCCTAGACGGTAAAACGAAAAACGGGAACGCGAACTTAGGCGAGACGCGACTTGATGACCTTGCGGTCGGCAGCGGCGATCTCGGTCTCCTGACGGAAGCCACGCTTACGCTTGGTGGACTTCTTGCTCAGGATGTGGCTCTTGAAAGCCTTGGCGCGCATAAGCTTGCCGGTACCAGTCTTGCGGAAACGCTTCTTGGTGCCGCTGTGGGACTTCATCTTAGGCATGAAATACTCCTTAATCGGTTACAGAACACTAGTTACTTGGTATCGCTTGCCGCTTTATCCTCATCGAAGGCGCCCTTAATCGGGGCGAGCAGCATAAGCATGTTACGGCCTTCCATCTTAGGCTTGGACTCGACCGTAGCGTAAGGCTTGAGATCCTCGGCGAGACGCTCGAGAACGTTAAGACCCTGCTCCGGATGAGCCATCTCACGGCCGCGGAACATGATGGTGATCTTAACGCGTGCGCCCTTCTTGAGGAAACGCAGAACGTGGCCCTTCTTGGTCTCGTAATCGCCAACGTCAATCTTGGGTCGGAACTTCATTTCCTTGACCTCGACCTTGGACTGGTTCTTACGAGCGGCCTTGGCCTTCATGGCCTGCTGGTACTTGAACTTACCGTAGTCCATGACCTTGCAGACCGGCGGCTCCGCGTTAGGAGCGATCTCGACCAGGTCGAGACCCTGATCGTCGGCGACGCGCTGGGCATCGCGGATGGCGAACAGGCCGAGCTGAGAGCCATCGACGCCAATCAAACGGCACGAAGATGCGGTGATCTCGTCGTTGATGCGGGTGTCATCAGACTTAGCTATTTTCCCTACCTCCATTCATAAAAAAATAACCCGGCGCTTCTTTGCAACCAGGTCGTACACATAGACATCCTCGATTTGAGGAAATAAATCTAAGTTGTATGACCAGTCAGCTGCTCATTGGCGCCAAAAGGTGGGAACCCTCGGGTTCCTCTTTAGGGCATTGCGGGAACAACG
Organism: uncultured Collinsella sp.; assembly: GCA_958407445.1. Taxonomy (GTDB): domain Bacteria; phylum Actinomycetota; class Coriobacteriia; order Coriobacteriales; family Coriobacteriaceae; genus Collinsella. Next base: position 68,553 of record CATYIU010000006.1, on the reverse strand, counting down.
CCTTGCGAATAATAACACGTACCGCGCGTTATCACATTACGTACACGAAAAAGGGAGCCTTGGCCCCCTTGAAGCGCAGGTGCATGTATGGTGCCCGAGGCGAGACTCGAAGGGCCTTCGCTTCGCGAAGCCCCGGGCTTCGGGCGCACGGCGCCCTCGCCACGCTCCGCTACAAACAGGCCACAGGCCTGTTTGCCTAACGCTCCGCGCGCTCACGCGAGTTCGGCACGAAAAAGGGGGCCTTAACCCCCTTGAACGCTCATTTGCATGTATGGTGCCCGAGGCGAGACTCGAACTCGCACGTTGTTGCCAACGGTGGATTTTGAGTCCACTGCGTCTGCCAATTCCGCCACTCGGGCACGTAATGCGTGAGTTAGTTTATCACAGCTTTCTTGTGATTAGTCCGAAAATGGAACTTCGAGCATTTCGATAAGTTCAACGGTGCGGAGCATCTCGCGTTGACGACATCCGCGACCGTCGACCGAGACCTCGCCCATCTGGTTGTCGTAGGGATCCTCGCGCATACCGTCGAAGACAGGCTCGAACTCCGCCTGGAACCGGTTGTTTGCAACCATGCGCCACGGATCGAGGTTGCCAAAGTAGTGGCGGCGGCGCCACTCCTCCCCCATCCTACGTGCCGAGGAACCAAACGAGACATCGGCGTTAAGCCAACCAGTCTGCGGCGTATAGAACTCCGCCCAGTCATGCGGCCCCACCGAGTCGGGCGCAACGTACAGGCCACTCTGCCAACGGGCGGGCACGCCCGCGATGCGGCACATGGTGATAAACGTGAGCGCCATAATGCCGCAATCGCCGCGGAGCGAGTGCGCACAGTCATCGGCAATAGATCCCAAAAGCAGGTACGGTGGCTGATAGCGATAGTCGACATGCTGTGTCAGGTAATCATAGATAGCACGAGCGCGATCGAGCGGATCCTCGAAGCCATCAACGACATGTTCGGTCAATTGCTGCAGATACGGCGTGAATGCAATGTGCGGACGGTCCTCGGAAATATCTTCGGGCAATGGCGCGTCCATACACGGATGCGCCGGAAGCGCACCCCCATAGATATCGCAATAGGCGGCATCGATGTGATAGCGATAGGTCACCGAGAATGAATGTTCAGTCGAAGATGTCCAAGAGGCAGTACGAGCCGAGGCGTTCGCAGGGGCAATGGCCCCCTCCGACGTCATATCAAGTATCTCGACCTGGGACTGCTGGCGGCAGGCGGCGGCAACGGGAAGCCACGCGCGAACGGTCTCCCCCTCCAAAGCACCGGGGACAGATACGCATGCCTTAAGCGTGATGGCGCGAGACAGCCCGCCCTGCGACTCCATCTCCTCGAGCATCTGGTTGCGCAGCGCAATTCCATCCGTAGAATCGGGACGCAGGCCCAGAACCTCCTTGGGGTACACGCGAAGCGAATCGAGGAAGTTGTCGAGAACAAACAGCTCGCCATCGATAAAGCGCCAGTCTATACGCTTGCGATTAATCAGGTCATCAAACTGATCTTCGGTAAACTCAGGCCACTCCTCGCGAATCATCGCAATGGCCCGATCGCGCGACACCGAAAAATGAAGCGGCGTCTCGAGCATGCGATACCGCTCGGCACGAACACAAGCAGCCAGCGAAGGCTCAATGTTCTGCTCCAAAAGGCGATCGCAGGCAGCAACAGCCTGCGTCAAATACCCGGCATCCTTAAGACGAAGAATCTCGAGCGGCAGTCCAACATCGAGATGACGAAAGTCATCACAGCAAACATCAACAGAGCAACCAACAGGACCCTCGTCAATAACCTTCCCATCCGAAGGCAGCACATCAATAACAGCCATACCAAACTCCAAGTCATTAGAACTCTTGAAGCACATTGTAGCGAGATAAAAAGAAAGCCCCAGCAAAGGGACTCTCAATACCGATAAACGGTACCTCTAAAAATGAATTCAGACTCGTAACCCTGCGGCGTTAAACGAAGGAAGCCCCGTCCCCCGAAACTGTTTCCTTGGCGCGACTTCTGGCGAAGCCAGGAACTTTTTTATACAGCCCAGTAACCCTGCAGCGAGTTAACAAAGGAGGCCCCGTTTCCCCGGAGCTGATTCCGTCGCGCGACTTCTGGCGAAGCCAGGTGAGCGCGAGGGAAACAGCGTAGGGGAAACGGGGCCTCCGGCGGGAAAGTTAAACCGCTACTTACGCCTTGTTGACGGAGCCAAACTCCTCCATGAGCTCCTTGGTGCGGGCAACGATGTTGTCGCGACCAGGCTTGAGGAGCTTGCGGGGGTCAAAGCCCTTGCCCTGCTGATCCTTGCCAGCCTCGATGTACTCGCGGACGCCCTTGGCGAAGACGAGCTGCAGGTCGGTGTTGACGTTGATCTTAGAGATGCCCAGGGAAATGGCCTTCTTGATCTGGTCCTCGGGGATGCCGGTGCCGCCGTGCAGAACGAGGGGCAGGTCGCCGGTCTGGGCCTTAATCTCGCCCAGACGCTCGAAGGAAAGACCAGCCCAGTCAGCGGGGTACACGCCATGGATGTTGCCGATGCCGCAGGCGAGGAAGTCGACGCCCAGATCAGCAATCTGCTTGCACTCAGCGGGGTCAGCGAGCTCGCCGTTGGAGGTCACGCCGTCCTCGGTGCCGCCAATGCCGCCGACCTCGGCCTCGATGGACATGCCCTTGGAGTGGGCAAGCTCAACGAGCTCCTTGGTGCGGTCGAGGTTAAGCTGGAAGGTCTCCTCGTGAGAGCCGTCATACATGATGGACGTGAAGCCGGCCTCGATGCACTTGAAGCAGTCCTCGTAAGAACCGTGATCGAGGTGAAGGGCGACGGGAACGGTAACGCCCGTAGCCTCGACGGCAGCCTTGACCATGTCGGCGCAGACCTTGAAACCGCCCATCCACTTAGCGGCACCAGCGGTGCACTGAAGGATCAGCGGAGACTTGGCCTCCTCGGCGGCCTGGAGAATAGCCAGGGTCCACTCGAGGTTGTTGGTGTTGAAGGCACCAAGACCGTACTTGCCGGCCTCGGCCTTCTTGAGCATGTCTGCTGCGTTGACGAGCATAAAAGAAACCTCCTGTAAGGTTGCTCCGATAACGCCTGAGATTTTACCACGGCGCACCCGAGCATAAACGTTCGTTTGTTCACGAATATCGTCCAAACAGACTTTTTTGACCGTTTGCCCTACGGAATCGACCCGTTGGGGAAAAATAGCTTGACGTTTGGACGCTTCTCGTGCTTCAAAAGCCGACTATTAAGCTACATCCGCATGAAAGGGTTCTGCATGAGCTCGCGTGCCATGGTGGTCGAATCGCCATGGCCGGTTAGGCAAACGGTATCGGGCGGGAGAAGCCGGGCGAGCTTGGAGAGCGAGCGCAGAATCGCCGCCTCGTCTCCTCCAGAAAGATCGGTGCGGCCGTGCCCACCCGGAAACAGGGTGTCGCCCACAAAGGCAATGTTCCCCTGCTCGGTGGCGGCGAACAGAACGATGCCGCCTGGCGTATGCCCGGGCACTTCGATAACCTGCAGGCAAATGTCGCCCAGCTCAATGGTGTCGCCCTCGGCAAGCAGCCGCGTTGGCTCGCCCGGATCGGGCGTCTCGATGCCCCACATCGCTCGCTGTTCTTCGATATTCGCATGCGGCACAGCTGCGTCCTTGCCGCACAGCTCGTACAGGGCGTCAGCGCCAATGGCGGCACGAACTCCAGCGACACCGCCAACATGATCGGCGTGACCGTGCGTGCAAACGGCACCGAGCAACTGCACATCGGGGTATTTGGCTCGAATGTGCTCAACGAGGCCCTCGCCCTCCCAGGCGGGATCGATAATCAGGCATTCGCCGTTCGAGATCACGGCATAGCTGTTGGTCTGGATGGGCCCGTTTACAAGCGTCTCAATCGAAGCCGTACCCCGAGGGGCTAAATCCAAAGCCGCAGCGTCCATGCGTGCGCCCTCCTTCTATAAACGTCAAGGCATCAAACGATGCCTCAAACGTAGCCAATATCATTACTGTCGCGCGCTCGTTACGCCTATACGCGACGTTTGAGCTGGGCCCCACCCTCGCCAGGCATCAGACGGCGTGCGTCATAGACCGAGTCGACACTGCTAATCGATGCCAGCAGCGGATCCAGACCACTCGCGTCCGAGATCTCGACCATAAAGCGCAGAGTTGCAATACCCTCGCGGTTGGTCGACGTGGCGGCAGAAAGGATATTGCCGCCTGCATCGCCAATGGCGATAGTGACGTCCTTGAGCAGGCCCATGCGGTCCAGGCACTCGACCACGATCTCGACCTGGAAGAGGGTGTCGGCGGCGCCGTCCCACTCCACGTCAATCATGCGCTCGGGGTGCTCCATGAGGCCTTTGACGTTGGGGCAGTTGGCACGATGCACCGAAACACCTCGGCCGCGCGTAATGAAGCCGACGATATCGTCGCCCGTCACCGGATTGCAGCAATGCGCCAGACGGACCAGCAGACCGCTGTTGCTCTCGCCCTTGACGATAATGCCGTTGCTGGCGCTCTTGCCGCGCTTTTGCGGCTTGCGGTTGGATCCGCGGGCAGGCTGCTTGACGACCTCGGCAATGGCTTCGGTCTTGGTGAGCTGCTCCTCGGGCTTGGGATCCAAGATTTGCTCGACCTTGTTACCCACGGCACGTGGGGCGACTTTGCCCGCACCAACGGCTGCGAATAGGTCCTCGAGCTGCTTGTAGTTAAACTGCTCCGCCACGGCGTTGAGCGCACGCGTGGATCGTGGCGTAGAGATGCCATACCCGCGCTTGCGCAGGTCCTTGGCCAGTATATCGCGGCCGGCGGCAGCATCGTCGTCCTTGGTCGCGGCGGCAAAATAGCGGCGGATCTTTGACTTGGCGGAAGGTGTCTTAACGATCTTGAGCCAATCACGCGACGGCTTGGAACTCTTATTGGTCAGGATTTCAACGCGGTCGCCCGTCTTGATCTCGTGCGTGAGCGGGGCCACCGCACCGTTGATCTTAGCGCCGACGCAGTGGTTGCCCACCTCGGTGTGAACGGCGTAGGCAAAGTCGAGCGGTGTAGAGCCGGCACGAAGCGCCATGACCTCGCCCTTGGGCGTAAAGACAAAAATTTCCTGGTCGAACAAGTCGACCTTCAGTGAGTGCAGGTATTCCTTGGCATCGGTGATCTCGTCAGACGCCGCCCAGTCGAGTGAGTGCTTGAGCCAGTTAATCTGATCATCCAGACGCTGCGCATCGTTGGTCTTAGAGGCAGACGATCCGCCCGACTTCTTGTACAGCCAGTGGGCGGCAATGCCGTACTCGGCCTGTTCATGCATCTCATAGGTTCGAATCTGAATCTCGAGCGGGCGGGCCGTGGGGCCGATAACCGTCGTATGGAGCGACTGGTAGTTGTTGACCTTGGGCATGGCGATATAGTCTTTGAAGCGACCGGGCATGGGGTGCCACAGCGTATGCACCGCGCCGAGCGTGGAGTAGCAATCGCGCACCGAATGCGTGATGACACGCAGTGCCACCAGGTCGTAGATCTCGGAGAATTCCTTGCCCTTGCGCTTCATCTTTTGGTAGATGGACCAATAGTGCTTGGAACGGCCATTGATCTGGAAGCCCTCCAGGCCAATGCGGTTGAGCTCGTCGGTGAGCGTCTTGATAGTCTCGGCCAGATAGCGCTCGCGAACCTCGCGCGACTCAGCCACCATGCGCGCAATGCGCTGGTAGGCATCGGGCTCCAGGTAGAAGAAGGACAGGTCCTCGAGCTCCCACTTAATAGAGCTCATGCCCAGACGGTCGGCCAGGGGCGCATACACGTCCATGGTCTCGCGAGCCTTAAACAGGCGACGGTCCTCGCGAAGGGCCGCCAGCGTACGCATGTTATGCAGGCGGTCGGCAAGCTTAACGATAATGACGCGGATGTCCTTGGACATGGCGAGGAACATCTTGCGCAGCGTGAGGGCCTGCTTCTCGTCCATGCTGTCGACTTCGATGTTGGTGAGCTTGGTCACGCCATCGACGAGCTCGGCTACCGTATCGCCAAACAGGCCGGACACATCGGCAAGCGAGGTCTCGGTATCCTCGACGGTATCGTGCAGCAGCGCGGCGCACACCACATCGCAGTCCATCTTGAGATCGGCCAAAATGATGGCCACCTCGACGGGATGGTTAATGTACATCTCGCCCGAGCGGCGCTTTTGGTTGCAGTGCTTCTCGGCGGCAAAGCAATAGGCCTGCTCCACCTTAGAGAAGTCCTCCTCATTCATATATTTGAGGCACAGGCGCTCCAGCTTGTCGTAGCTGTCCGCCATAATCTCGGGCGGCAGCTCATCGGCATGCTTATAGTGCTCCATCTCCGAAAACGGCTGGAGGGTGGAATCATGGGCGGTACGGGCTGCGGCATCCATCGAGGTCCCCTTCCCCTAGGCCCGCGGTACGATCGGGCGGTTAACTTTGGCTAGCATATCAGAAGCGCACGAATCGAGTGCCCAGCTCCGGAAAGCCGAGAACTCCATGCGCGAGCGCAAGCCCTCCAAATAGCGAATTGACCTGCTCAATTGCACACGGCCGGGGTTTTCGGCCATCGCGATGCGACGGGTGTCGTCAAACCCCGAAACGCGACAGAAACCAAGCTCTTCGAAGATTCCCAGGCCGCTTTCCACCGAGCGCTCGTCGACCGGCGTGCGGGCATCGATGGCAAGGCACATCTGCGCGATGTCGATATCGCTCGCGCTAAACGAGTCGTCTCCGGTCTTGCCGCGGTTGGAGCGCCACATAGTCTGCAGCGCTCGATAGAGCGTGACGAGTTCATCGCGCTCGGGCGCGTAGCAGTCGAGCAGGCGCTCGTTAATGCGAGCGTCACGCGACGAATAGAGCAAGTGAATCACGGCAGGTTGGCCGTCGCGACCGGCGCGTCCGCTCATCTGGTTAAATTCAATGCTGCCAAACGGCATGTGGTAGAGCACGACATGGCGAATATCGGGCAGGTTGACGCCCTCACCAAAGGCAGAGGTCGAAACGATGCAGCTGAGGCTTCCGTCACGAAACGCTTCCTCAACACGGCGACGATCGGAGCGCGCAAGCCCCGCGTTATAGAACGCGATGCGGGTCGCGCAATCGGGCACCCGCTTGCGCAGCGTCTTGGCAAGCGCCACGGACTGATCACGCGAGTTGACGTAGATGACGGTCTTCTCCCCCGTAGCCACGATTGACACCAGGCGGTTCTCGCGGCTCGCAAGATCTCGGTCATCCTCGAGCTGCAAGTTCTCGCGCACCGTCTCGTCGACCACCGTACGGGTAATCGGTAGAACACGGGCGAGCTCGGCCACAACCGGAGCCGTTGCGGTGGCAGTCGCGGCCAGAACGACCGGGTCGCCCAGGGCCTTGAGGATATCGGGCATGTCGAGATAGGCGCTGCGGTCGCCGCCCTTGGCAAGACCGGCATGATGCGCCTCATCGATAACGACAAAACCGATGCGCCCCGAACGCGCAAAGCGGTCGCGGTGAATGGACAGGAACTCGGGCGTCGTGAGCACGATGCCAGTGCGGCCCGAAGCCAAGCCGGCAAACACGTCATCGCGCGCCGCCTCCACGGTCTCGCCGGTCAGCACGCCCACGCCAATGCCGAGCGCGGCCATCGTCGACGAGAGGTGATAGGCCTGGTCGGCAACAAGCGCGCGCAGCGGATAGACAAAGATGCTCGCACGTCCGCGAAGCACCGCCTCACGCGCGGCATGCACATGGAAGATGAGCGACTTGCCGCGCCCCGTTCCCATAACGGCCAGAACACTTTGGTGATCGGCCAGGGCATCGAGCGCCTCGACCTGCGCGCGGTGCGGCTGGTTCGAGCCGATAAAGCTATGGATAAGCGAGCGCGTGAGCTCGGTATAGGAAAGCTGGGCGAGCGTCTCGCGCTTGCGCGACTCCAGGCGCAGGCCAGAATCCGCCGGCTGCACGCCACGACGAAGCTCGCATGCCGGATCGTCGACGCCGGGCAGCGTGGTATCGCGGACCAGAACATCCTTGATCATGAGCTTGGGCTTCACACGCCCCTGCCAATGCTCGGCAACGGCCTCGAACACCAAGTCGACAGCGCTATCGCAGTTGATGAGCTTATCGATTTGCGGCACGCGGAACATGATGGCCGGCACGCTCGCGGCGCCATCGGTCGCCACAAAGCGCATGTGCTCGCCGGTTTTGCCCACCACGGCGCGATCGCACATCGTCACGCCCTCGGCGGCCAGCAGCGGCACCTTGTTGCCCTGGCCAAACGGCTCAAGACGGGAAATCTGCTCTATAGTCTCGATATTCAGCTCGGAAAGGTCGACCGTGGCGGCAACCTCGTCGATGTCTTCAAAGTCCTCAGCGGGAATCTCCGATAGCACGGCGGAAAGGCGACGACGGAATTCATCGAGCTTGGATGCCTCGATGGTCACACCCACCGCACCGGCATGTCCGCCGCGACGAATCAGCAGGTCGGAACAGCGCTCGACGGCGTCAAACAGGTTAACTTTGCCCACCGAGCGACCAGAGCCGCGCGCGATACCGTCCTCGATCGAGAACAGCAGCGCCGGCACGTGATAGCGGTTGGTCAGACGGCTTGCCACGATACCCTTGACGCCCTCGTGCCAGCCTTCGCCGCCCACAACGATCGCGCGCCCGCCGTCATAGGTCTCCTCGACCTTTGCCATGGCATCGCGCGTGAGCTCCGCCTCGATCTCACGGCGCTGGCGGTTGATTTCCTCGAGCTCAGCCGCCAGCGCGCTTGCTTCGATGGGATTGCGGGCAAGCAGCAGGTCGAGCGCCAGCTTGGGATCGGCCATGCGGCCGGCAGCGTTTAAGCGGGGAATGAGCGAGAATGACAGGCCATCCGCCGTAATGCTCGAAAGGTCCGCCTTGGCAAGCGCGGCAAGCGCGATATAGCCGGGGCGAGCGGTTACGCGCATCTGCTGGATGCCCTCGGCAACCAGCGCGCGGTTCTCGGGCGTGAGCGGCATCATGTCGGACACGGTGCCCAGCGCCGCGACCTCGATTAGCGAACGCCAATACGACGGCTTGCCCAGGCGCTCACCCAGGACTTGCACCAGCTTGAGCGCCACACCAGCACCGGCAAGCTCGCGCGAGGGGCCCTCGTCCTCGAGCTTGGGGTCGGTCAGGGGCACACCCTGCGGCACCTGGTCGGAGGGCTCGTGATGGTCCGTGACCACCAAATCGATCCCCAGGTCCTCCAAATAGGAAACCTCTTCCTTGGCGGCAATGCCGTTATCGACGGTCACGATCAGCTGGGGGCGAGCGAGCTCGTTAACGCGATCGAGTGCCGCGCGCGAAAGACCGTAGCCCTCATCAAAGCGATGCGGAATAAACGGCGTGACATCGGCGCCAAACGTGCGCAGCGCCTCGGTCAACAGGCAGGTCGACGTAATACCGTCAACGTCAAAATCGCCAAAGACTGCAATGTGCTCGTGGTTGCGAATAGCACGCTCGACGCGGTCGGCAACGACCGACATGCCCGGGATAATGAGTGGGTCGGCCCAGTCGCGATCGAGCGAAGGTGTCAAAAACAATTGGCCCTCTTTGATGGAGTCAATGCCGTGCGCGACCATAATGCGCGCCACCAGCCCGGGAATGCCCAGACCAGCCGAAAGCTCCTTTTCGAGCTCGGGGTTTTGCTGAGCGACCGCCCAGCGATGCGTCGTCTTAAGCGATGACATAGGCACCCACCCCTGATAGGGGCAGGTCGCCGCGATACCTCTCACGGTTCATAGCGATGAGTCCTCTGTGTATGCCCGCTTCGGCAGGCAGATCTGTTGAACGGATTTATTATACCGTGCGGCGCGGACGCAAATCGCCGCAGCACGCCGCGGTTTCGGTAAACGATGCCGGTAATACCCTCGAAATAATCGAGCGTTTCAGCCGCACGGACGCATACGAGCGTCTAGCATATCCATACAAACGAGTTCGCGGATAAAGGGAGTCACGGGACATATGAAGCAATGGGCTGGACTGGGAAAGTTCCTCGCGGGGCATATGCAGGTCATCGTTCCGATTTGCGTGGCGCTCGGCGTGCTCTTTCCCCAGCAGATTGGCGTGCTCAAGCCCATTGTTCCCGCCCTCTTCGCCTTTATGACGTTTCAGGGTGCGCTCAGCAACACCTTCCACCAGGTAGCCGAGGTGTTCCGCCGTCCCCTGCACCTGATTTTGGCACTGCTCGTCTCGGCGGCGCTTATTCCCATCGCGGCCTATGCCATGGGATCGTTATTCTTTGGCTCCAATCCCAACCTTGTCTGCGGCATCGTGCTCGAGTACAGCGTACCCGTGGCGGTCACTGCCTTTATGTGGATTAGCATGTTCGGCGGCAACGGCCCGCTCGCGCTCACCATCATCCTGACGTCCTCGGTCATCTCGCCCGTCACGATTCCGCTCACGCTTAAGCTCCTGCTGGGTGCCACCGTTGCAATCGACGTGCCGAACATGATGCAGAACATGGCCTTTATGATCGCCATCCCCACTGTGCTCGGTATTGTCATCAATGAACTCACGCGCGGCTGGGGCCACGAGAAACTCTCCCCCGCGCTCTCGCCCGCCTGCAAGTTCATGATGATGGGCGTCATCGCGTCCAACTCCACCGCTATGAGCGAGTACGTGCTACACATGAATGTTGAGCGCTTAGAAGTCGCGCTCTTTATCCTGGTGTTCGCCATCAGCGGCTTTATCATCGGCGTCCTGATCGCCCGGGCCCTGCACCTGCCGTATAGCGAGACGACCACCATGTGCTTTACCTGCGGCATGCGCAACATCTCTTCGGGTGCCGTCATCGCCACGCAGTATTTTCCCGGCGAAGTGGTATTCCCCGTCATGTGCGGCACGCTGTTTCAGCAGGTGTTGGCCTCAATTATCGGACACCTCTTTGAGCGCCTGACCGGCGAGGAGCGCGCCGCCCAGCGCAAGCGGGTCGAGGCTGGCCGCGACGCCATGGCGCGCTAGGCTGTCCGCATTACGCGGGTGTTAGTCTTGCTATACGAGCGTTTCCAGATGCGCACGCAGACGCTCAGCATCGATATCGAGCGTCGTCTCGGCATTGACTTGGGCCAAACGATAGCCGACAAAGTAGGGCGAAACCACCCAACGCGGCAGCGCCTTGGCAATGGTCCGACCGCCCATGTGGTAGAAGAACAAGTTGTACGACTCCGCGCGGCCGCCGTGGTGCTCGTGCAGGATATAGTGCAGGGCCACCTGAATCGCATCGGCAAACAGGTCCGCTTCGGCTTGGTCGCGGGCGTCGTCGCTGGCGGCGATTCCCTGTGGAGCCGAGACGTTAACCTCAAAGAATCCCATAATCGGTTCGGTTGAGATGTTGACCGAGATTCTCCCCTGTTGCCAAACATTGATGCCTTCGAAATTGGCGGAAGCCAGCGAAGCATAGCCGTCTTCCTGCTCCAAGCCCACAATCTGCATGTGTGGATGGACGAGGCTGCCGCCCGAAAGCGGGCCTTTGTTCTTGTACATGAGCACACTGCGGTACTGTTGGGAATCGAGCATCTGCTGCCAACAGCCCAGGGCAAACCGCATCACATGATGCAGCTCATCCGGTTCATAGGTCGCCAGGTCGGCGTCGTGATTGGCAGACTCGATCAATACGGTCTGACGGGTGGCCCGCAAGGTCTTGAACTTATTCTCGAGCCAGATGCAGTCACCATCGCGCTGGATGACGCTGGCGAGCCCCTCCGTATCACAAAAGGGGCACGCGGTGCCAGGGCGACGATTATCGTCGGGCTTACCGTTCGCCTGCTGAACGTCAAATACCAGCGCCACGGGTTATACCTCCAGCGGCACGATCTTGGTGCCATGGAGTTCGGAGACGCCCAGTGCCGCCGCCACGGTATCGCGATTGGCCGTGGAAATGCCGCCACCGGGAAGAATGGTCAGGCGGTCGCCCGCATACTCGACAAGACGCGACAGGTGCTCCAGGTTGTCCTCGATCGGCGTTCCGGCAGCACCACCATGCGTCAGGATGCGCGTGATGCCGCAGTCGGCGAGTGTGTCAATGGCATCGAGCTGAGCCTCGAGCGAGAGCTGGTCAAAGGCCATGTGAAAGGTGATATCGATGGCCCCGCGCTTGCACTCCTCGGTCGCGCAGCCCGTAGCCATCACGAGGGCGCCGAGGGTGAGCTCGTCGAGCGCCCAGCCGCCGGCACAGGGCTTGCAGCAGCCAAAGACCAGGCCGTCAACGCCGGCGCTCACGGCAAGACCCAAGTCCATCTCCATCATGCGCAGCTCGTCCTGGTTGTAGTGAAAGTCACCGCCACGCGGGCGAATCATGCACATCACTCGCGCGTCATGCTCGTGAGCATAGCTGACCGTAGCGCTGATAACGCCGGCGGAAGGCGTGGTGCCACCGACGGCGAGGTTGTCGCACAGCTCAATGCGCCCCGCACCGGCCTCGATGGCCGCCGGCACTCGCTCAAAGTTCTCGGCACAAAACTCGTACAGCATAGCTAGACCCCCAAAGACAGCAGATGTTTTCCGACGGGCATTGTCACACATCCCCATGAAGTTGCGGTGGAATAGGGACTGCTTTTGGCCTCTGAGGCTCCCATCTAGTCCCTATTCCACCGCAACATAAAGGGGGCAGAACCAAAGTAACGCCGCAGGCAGAGGACCGACAGCGAGCGGGCGCCAGAGCGAACAAATTGGCATGAAAAGAGGGCGGCATAGACCTTCTGGTCATGCCGCCCTCTTTGAATGACAAGTTGTCGCTCTGGCGCCCGCGCAGCGTCGACTGGTCCGCCGTTCGGTAGAACGGCGGAACCGCCTAACCGCCCAGGTAGGCTTTACGCACGTTGTCGTCGTGCAGGAGCTCTTGGCCCGTGCCGGTCATGGTGATCTTGCCGGTCTCGAGCACGTAGCCGCGCGTGGCGATTGAAAGCGCCATCTGGGCGTTCTGCTCGACCAGAAGCACCGTGGTGCCGGCCTTGTGCAGGTCCTCGACAATCTGGAAGATCTGCTCGATCAGGATCGGCGCCAAACCCATGGAGGGTTCATCGAGCATGAGCAGCTTGGGATTGCTCATGAGGGCACGGCCCATGACGAGCATCTGCTGCTCACCACCCGAGAGGGTGCCGGCCACCTGGCGACGGCGTTCCTTCAGGCGCGGGAACTGCTCGTAGACGCGCTCAAGGCCCGGAGCAACCGTGGACTTGGGCTGCGTATAGGCACCCATCTCCAGGTTCTCCTCAACCGTCATCTGCAAAAAGGCGCGACGCCCCTCGGGGACCTGGGCCAGGCCCTTGCCCACCAGCTTGTCGGCAGGCGTATGGGTAATGTCCTCGCCCATAAACTTGATGGAGCCGGTCTTGGAGCGCAGCAGGCCCGAGACGGTCTTAAGCGTCGTGGACTTGCCGGCGCCGTTCGCGCCGATCAGGGCCACGATTTCGCCCTCGTTGACGTTAAAGGAGATGTCCTTGATGGCGTGGATGGCGCCGTACCAGACGTTGATGTTGTAGACGGAAAGCATCGGCTCTGCCATTTAGTTCTCCCCCTTATCCTGCTTGCCCAGATATGCCTCGATAACGGCGTCGTTGTTCTGGATCTCCTCGGCCGTGCCCTTGGCGATGACCTTGCCAAAGTTGAGCACGCAGATGCCCTCGCAGATGTTCATAACGAGCGACATGTCGTGCTCGATAAGCATGATGGCAATGCCAAAGGTGTCGCGAATCTTGACGATGTTCTCCATGAGCTCGGCGGTCTCGGACGGGTTCATGCCGGCGGCAGGCTCGTCGAGCAGCAGTAGCTTGGGGTTGGTGGCAAGCGCGCGGACTATCTCCAGACGACGCTGAGCGCCGTAAGGCAGCGATCCGGCCTGCTCGTTTGCCAGATGCTCCATATCAAAAATGGACAGCAGCTCCATCGCGCGCTCGTGGGCGGCCTTCTCGTGCTTCCAATACGTCGGCAGACGCAGCACGCCCTCAAAGCCGGAGTAGCGCTCCTGGTTATGCAGGCCGACCTTAACGTTATCCTCCACCGTCATGGTATTGAACAGGCGGATGTTTTGGAAGGTACGGGCGATGCCCATGCGGTTGACCTGGTAGACCGACTTGCCCGAGGTGTCCTCACCGTCGAGCAGGATGGTGCCGTGCGTGGGCTGGTACACCTTGGTGAGCAGGTTGAAGACCGTGGTCTTACCGGCACCGTTGGGGCCGATCAGACCGGCGATCTCGGTCTTACCGATGGTCAGGCTAAAGTCGTCGACTGCCTTAAGGCCGCCAAATTCAATGCCCAAGTGGATGCACTCGAGCGCCGGGCGCTGGCCCAGGTCGCGGTCGGGAACGATGGCGCCAGAAGGATACGGGACCATCTTGCCCTTGTTGAACTCAAACTTACTGGGCATCGGCTGCCACCTCCTTCTTGGAAGCAAAGCGGTCCTTAATGCGTGCGAAGAACGCCTTGAGCTGCGGGTTGTTGGTAAAGATCATGACCAGAATCAGCACAATGGCATAGATGAGCATGCGGTAGTCCGAGAACTGACGGAGCAGCTCGGGAAGCACCGTGAGCAGTGCCGCAGCGATAACGGAGCCGCGCATGTTGCCCAGGCCGCCCAGGACCACGAACACCAGGATGAGGATGGACGTGTTGAAGTCGAACTTGGTAGCGGAAAGCTGCGAGAAGTTACCGCCGAAGAGGGCTCCGGCAGCGCCGGCGAGAGCGGCGGAAACCACGAAGGCGATCATGTGGTACTCGGTGACGGAGATGCCCACAGACTCGGCAGCGATCTTGTTGTCGCGCACGGCCATAATGGCACGGCCGGTACGGCTGCGAACCAGGTTGAGCACGATCACGAGTGCGACCATAACCAGGATGGCACCGGCGAGGAAGGTCGAGTACGTCGACACACCCGATGCGCCCTGCGCGCCCTTGATGATGGCGGTGCCGTCCTCGAGCAGGTGCAGGTCGTCGATCGTGGAGTTACCCGTGATGTTAAAGATCACATGCAGGCCGCGGGAGTCGACGCCCACGATAAGGCAGGTGACGATCTCTTTGATGATCTCGCCAAACGCCAGCGTCACGATAGCCAGATAATCGCCGCTCAGGCGCAGGACCGGGATGCCGATCAAGAAGCCCAGGATGGCGGCAGCGATGGCGCCGACCACGATACTGATGATAAGGCGCACCGGATCGGAGGGAACGGCGCCCTCGAGGGCGACCGCGGTAACGATGCCCGTGTAGGCACCGACGCTCATAAAGCCCGCATGGCCCAGCGACAAGTCGCCCGCGATGCCGACGACGAGGTTGAGCGAGATAGCCATAACGATATAGGCCGTGATGGGAACCAGCTGACCGGCGATCATGCGCGGAATCATATGGTTGGACTGCATAAAGAACACGATGGCGAACGCCACAAGGCACATGGCGTACGTAACAAAGTCGTGACGCGTCTGCTTGTCTTTAAGAAACTTCATAACGCTCACCTACACCTTCTCGGGGACGTACTTGCCCAAGAGGCCGGCAGGCTTGACGAGCAGGACGATGATCAAAACACCAAAGACGATGGAGTTGGCAAGGCTCGTGGAAATGTATGCCTGCGCCATCGCCTCGATGATGCCGATGAGGATGCCACCGACAAAGGCACCGGGGATGGAGCCGATGCCGCCGAAAACGGCGGCGTCGAAGGCCTTGATGCCAGGCATGGCGCCCGTGGTGGGCTGCAGGACCGGCGAGTAGGAGCACAGGAGCACACCGGCGATGGCGGCAAGGGCGGAGCCGATGGCGAACGTCATCGAGATGGTGCGGTTGACGTTGATGCCCATGAGCTGAGCGGCGGCTTTGTCCTCGGACACGGCGCGCATGGCTTTGCCCATCTTGGTCTTACCTGTAAAGAACATCAGGCCGGCCATGATAACCAGGCAGGCGACGATGGTGACGAGCGAGACAGCGCTCACGTTGAACTTGGCCAAGAACTCCGGCACCGGGAAGGTGACGAGCGAAGTGAAGTTCTTGGGCGTGGCGCCCCACAGAAGCTGCGCGGCGTTCTGCAGGAAGTAAGACACGCCGATGGCCGTGATCAGAACGGCCAGCGGGCCTGCTTGGCGCAGCGGCTTATAGGCCAGACCCTCAATGAGAACACCGAGAACCGTGCAGACCGCGCAAGAGAGAATTACAGATGCCCAGCCCGGGAGGCCGAGATACGACGTGGCGCAGAACGAGACATAGGCACCGACCATGATAACGTCTCCGTGAGCGAAGTTCAGCATCTTGGCGATACCGTAGACCATGGTGTAGCCCAACGCGATGATGGCGTAGACGCTGCCCATGGACAGGCCGTTGACCAGGTATTGGATAAAGACCGTCATGTTCCACATCCCCCTTTCGAATAGGTTTCCAGTTGATGTATGAAGCAGGGACGTTACACTGTCCCTAGATACCAAGCAAGCAGGGAAGGCCAAAACCTCCCCTGCCTGGGATCAAAACCGCTCTATGTAAGGCGGCTTATTAGGCCTGTACGTACTTGCCGTCGGTGATGACGTACGCCGTGGGGTCCTTCTGGACCTGGCCCTTATCGTTCCAGGTGAGCTTGCCGGTCAGACCGTCAACGGTAATCTTGAGCATAGCCTTGGGCAGCTTCTCGGCGACCTCGGTCGGGTCGGCGTCGACACCAAGACCGGCCTCCTTGAGGGCCTCGGCCACCGCGTGCACGCCATCGTAGGCGTCGGCGGCAAACTGGTCGGGGGTATCGCCGTACTTATCCTTGTAAGCGTTGACGAAGTCGGCGTTCTTCTCGTCGTCGGCGGAGAACGGGGTCATGAGCAGCAGGCCCTCGGCAAGAGAAGTGTCGAAGCCCTCAACGCCCAGGATGCCGTCCATGCCGTCGCAGCCCATCATCTTGACGTCGTAGCCCATGTCCTTGGCGTTCTTAAGCAGGACCGAGGCCGGGGTGTAGTAGATCGGGGCAAAGATCATGGTGGCGCCAGACTGCTTGGCCTTGGTCAGCTGGTTGGTAAAGCTCGTGGCGGAGTCGTCCTTAAAGGTCTCCTCATCGACAATCTCGAGCTTGGACTTAGCGGCCTGAGCCTTAAAGGAGTCTGCGATGCCCGAAGAATAGGCGTCGCCGGAGTTATAGAACAGCACGAACTTCTCGTCCGCATACTTCTGCGCCAGGAACTTGGCAGCGTTGACACCCTGGTTGGGGTCGGTAAAGCAAACCTGGAAGACGCAATCCTTGCCCTTGGTAACGTCCTCGGAGGACGCGGACGGGGTGATCATGAACGTCTTGGGGTCGTTACCGCACTCGGCGGCAACGGCAACCGACGCACCCGTGGTGGTCGGGCCGACGAGGGCCTGCATGCCCCAGTCGAGCAGGGTGTTGAAGGCGTTGACGGCCTTCTCGCCGTCGGCCTGGTCATCCTCGGCCTTGCTGGCAAGCGGCAGCTCCTTGGTCGAGAAATCCTTGCAGCCAAGCTCGACACCCTGGGTAACGGACTTGCCGTAGGACGCGTTGGCGCCGGTCAGCGGGCCGATGGTACCGATCTTAAACGAAGCGTCGCTCGAAGCGGAACCGCTGTCGCCGCCGTTGGAGGAGCAGCCAGCTAGAATGGACATCGCCCCCAGACCTGCTGCGCTCGCGATAACGCTCCTGCGATTCATAACAGGGTTCAATGACTTACCGGTGAGGCTCGACATGCGGCTCTCCTCTCAAATCTCGTCGGGTTTCGGTTACCCGACAGGCCATCCTTCGCCGTGTTCGGCGTTCGCAAAATACTAGACGCTTTAGTTAAGGAAAGTGGCGATTATTTCAACTTTTCTTTTGTTTTGCCCATTTATCCATAATTCTGCGTATTCCTGTCGGTTTATGCAGTTTAGCCACTTTATTGTGTGAAAGTAATGTTTCCGTTCTGTTACAGGCGTCCTTGCCTTGCATAAAACGGCCCCACCGGTCTCGTTATATGCACTTAGGCGGCGATGTACTTGCCGTCCTGAATCACATAGGCCGTAGCGGGCTTTTCGACTTGGCCCTCGTCGTTCCACGTCAGCTCGCCCGTCAGGCCCTCGATCTTGATCTTGCGCATGGCCTTGGCAAGGTCGCCGGCGATGTCGGCACCGTCAGCCGTAATGTCGATGCCCACCTTATCGATAGCCTCGGCGATGGCGTGGACGCAATCGTAGGCGTCGGCGGCAAACTGGTTAGGCGTCTCGTCGTAGGCATCCTTATAGGCCTTGACGAAGTCGGCATTCTTCTCATCGTCGGCGGAAAACGGGGTCATGAGCATATCGTCGGCGATCTCACCCGAGACGGCGACGGCAGCACCGGTCGTGACGGGGCCGACGAGCGCCTGCATGCCCCAGTCGCACAGGGCAAACCTTATGGTGCAAACGTTGACAGTTTGTTACGGAAGTTCGTTTGCAGCGAGCATGTTTCCAATGTTTCCGCAGCGTTTCGGGGGTGCCGTTTTGTGCGACTCCTGTTGCCTGGCGAGCACGCGCCCTCGGTTCACGCTAGAATGCACTCAACCTTTAAGCGGTTAATCCATCCATAAGATGCACGAAGGAGCTATCTATGAGCGAACCCCTGCGCACCGTGAACGTCGGCCTCATCGGTCTGGGAACCGTCGGCGGCGGCGTGGCCCGCCTGATCAAGAGCCACCACGATGAGTACCTGGCAGCCTACGGCATCGACCTTAAGCTGACCCGCGCCTGCGCGCTTGCTTGGGAGCAGGCCGAGGCAGCCGGTATTGAGCGCGAGGCCTTTACGAGTGACTGGCACGATGTCGTCACCGACCCCGCCGTCGATATCGTCGTCGAGCTGATCGGCGGCGAGCATCCCGCAACCGAGATCTTCACCACTGCCTTTGAGCACGGCAAGCACGTCGTCTCTGCCAACAAGGCCCTGCTGGGCCGTCATGTCGAGACGCTCGCCGAGAAGGCGCGCGCGTGCGGCGTGCAGATTAAGTGCGAGGCCAGCTGTGGCGGTGGCATCCCCATCGTGAGCACGCTCGAGCACGACCTGGTGGGCAACAAGATCCTGACCATCGCCGGCATTCTCAACGGTACCACCAACTATATCCTGTCGCGCATGGACGCCGAGGGCGCCGATTACGCCGATGTGCTTGCCGACGCGCAGGCCAAGGGCTATGCCGAGGCCGACCCGTCCGCCGACGTCGACGGCTTCGACGCCGCCAGCAAGACGGCCATCCTCGCTTCCATCGGCTTTGGCACCCGCGTGACCACCGACGATGTCTACCAACAGGGTATCCGTACCATCGGCGCCGAGGACATCGCCCAGGCCCGCGAGCTCGGCTACACCATCAAGCTGCTGGGCATCGCACGCAACACCGACGCCGGCGTCGACGTCCGCGTGCATCCCACGCTCATCCCGGCAGACCATATGCTCGCCAAGGTCAACGGCGCCATGAACGCCGTCTACGTGGTGGGTGACGCCGTGGGCGAAACCATGTTCTACGGTGCCGGCGCAGGCTCCTTCCCCACCGCGAGCGCCGTCGTGGGCGATATCCTGTCGCTCTCCGAGCAGATCAGCCGCGGCGTGGCTCCGCTGCCCGAGATTGAGCCCTATGGTCACAATCTCGCCTTTAAGCCTATGGACGAGCTCCAGACCAAGTACTATGTGCGCCTGAAGGTCGCCGACCGCGTGGGCGCCCTGTCCGAGACGGTCGACATCTTTGCCAAGCACAACATCTCGATCTCGCTCATCAACCAGGTCGAGGACGGCAAGTCGGGCGTCAGCGATGCCTGCTCGGTCATCTTCCTGACGCACCGCGCGCTCGAGAAGGACGTCCAGGCTGCCGCCGCCGAGCTTGCCGGCGTCGACTGCGTGGCCGAAGTCGCCAACGTCCTGCGCATCGAGGACGTTGAGGCTTGGACCGAAGGCGTCATGGCCAACTAGTTCGGTTCTCGCCATACGACATATATTTGAGGGGCTCCCGTCCGGTCTTGGACGGGAGCCCCCTTTGCTTGCGCGCTCGGAGCGCATTGCCGCGGCCAGCGTTTGAACAACTTGACCGTTCGGTGTCAACCAGGGATACCGCTCACCGATAAGCAGGCATGTTTGTTTTTGTCCGCCGCTATCCTGTGCTGCGTACGTCCACCCCCGAAGAATGGAGGCACCATGTTGCTCGAGGGCAAGAAAGCAATCATCACCGGAGGCACGCGCGGCATCGGCTATGCCATCGCCTGCCGTTTTATCGAGGAGGGTGCCGCCGTCACCGTCTTTGGCTCGCGTCAAGAGACCGCCGATGCGGCCGTTGAGAAGCTGACAGCCGCCTATCCCGACGCCAAGGTCTGGGGCCGCTCCTGCGACCTCACCTCACTCGAAGCCGTGACTGAGGCCTTTACCCAGGCTGCAGCCGACATGGGCGGCTTGGACACGGTCGTCAACAATGCCGGTATCTCCCAGCGTTCACCCCTCTTGGACTACACGGCCGAGGAGTTCGCCAAAGTCATGGACCTCAACGTCGTCGCCGTCTTTAATGGCCACCAGGCAGCCGCCAAGATCATGACCGAGGCAGGTCATGGCGGCACCATCACCACCACGAGTTCGATGGTCGCCAAGTACGGTCAGCCCTCCGGCGTTGGCTATCCCACGTCCAAGTTTGCCGTCAACGGTATGGTCCAGTCGCTCTCGCGCGAGCTCGCCCCCATGGGCATCCGCGTCAACGCCGTCGCGCCTGGCGTAACCAAGACCGATATGGTCGCCAACCTGCCCGAAGAGGTTATTAAGCCCATCATCGCCACCATTCCGCTGGGTCGCATGGGCGAGCCCGAGGATGTCGCCAACGCCTTTGTTTTCCTGGCGAGCGACATGTCCTCCTACGTCACGGGCGCCGTGTTCCCCGTCGACGGAGCCGCCCGCTCCTAAAGGTCGCAAACCACGACTTCGAACCTCAACGAGGCCCAACGCAAAAGGCGCGCTGTCTGCATCAACCGCAGGCAGCGCGCCTTGTTCTGCTTGCAGGGGAAGCTGCGTCCCGGTATTTCAGCTCAGAACGGGGCGCAGTTTCCCTCAGGGCCTTCTTTCGGAAACTATGTCCCATTCTGGGCGCGCATTCTGGGACACGCTTTCCGCAACGGGCTTCTCGCGGAAAGCGCATCCCACTCTGGACGCCAATTCCGGGATGCATTTTCCGCGGCGGTGTCGGCTACTTGCCGTCGTCGTCTTCGGCTTCTTCGCGCGCATAGAGCTCCAGCATGCGGCGGCGGTATTCGCGCACAGCGAGCTTGGCGCGCTCCAGGCGGCGGCGCTCACGCGGAGTCAGCTCGGACGGGTCGACCTCGTCTCCATAGGTCTTATCGGCAAGCAGGTGCGCCGCGTCCACGATGCGGGCATCGATGTGGCCGCTCGCCGCCTCGGCGGAAAGACGCTCGGCAATCGTATCGAGCGTAGGCAGGCCCTCGAATACGCGACCATGGCCATGCGAGGTCAGCAGCTCGTGCTCGCGCGCGAGCAAGCTCGCTAGGTCGTGGTGGGCGCGCAAGATGTCGAGCGCATCGGATGGATGCTCGGCAACCTCTGCCACGGCGGCGACCGGTGCGGCATCCACCACGCGGTAGAAGAGCTGCGCGAGCAATGGCATCAAGAACACCGTGATGGCACCGGCGGCAACCATGACCGACGCAATATCTTGCGACAGCGCGCCCGCGTTGACGGCAACGCTCGTAACGGCAACGATGATCGGCAGCGCCGTGGTGCAGTACAGGGCCACGGTAATGCGACCATACGCCGACACATCGCGCGTCGCAGGACAAATGCTCATGGAAATAAGAATGGGCACGGCACGAATAATCAACAACGCCACGATAAAGCCCACGAGCAGACCCGGGCGCGACGCCACGGCCGTCAGATCGATCTTTGCGCCCGATACGGTAAAGAACACCGGAATCAAAAAACCGTAGGCCAGACCGTCGAGCTTGGTCTCGAGCGTATGGTTGCCCTCGGGGATGATATAGCGCAGGACAAAGCCGGCGGCAAAAGAACCCAACACGATGTCGAGATCAAAGACAGCCGAGAATGCCACGAGCGTGACCAGGATGAGCACCGTCAGGCGCACGAAGGTCTGCGACGTGGTATCGGCGCGCTCCTCAACAAATGCAAAGAAGCGGCTGCCGACGCGCTTGGAGCGGCTCGGGACCACGGCCAGCAACACGCAAACCACCGCAAACAAGCCAAGGATAACGAGCGTTTGGATGCCAGTGCGGGCAGACAACAGCACCGACATGGCGAGCACGGGACCGAGCTCGCCCCAAGTGCCATACGCGAGAATCGAGTCGCCCACGCGCGTGCCGGTGAGCGAGCGCTCACGCATGATGGGCACAAGCGTACCGAGCGCCGTCGAAGTGAGGGCAAGCGTCACGGCGATACCGTCGAAATGACTGACTGAGAACCACGGGGTAAAGCGCACGGCAAGCCAGGCGATACCAAACGTGACGACCCACGTCGCCAAGCCGTAGCGCCCCTCGACGCCCGTGATGCTCTTGGGGTCGATCTCAAAGCCGGCAAGCAGGAACAAAAAGGCCAGGCCCAGCTCGGACACCAGCGAGACCTCAGCATCTACATGGATGACGCCGAGCATATGGGGTCCCAGTACCGCGCCGAGCACGAGCAAAAAGACCGTCTCGGGAACGGGTTTTCCGGGAATCGCCGAGGCGATAAAAGGACTCGCAAAGGCCACGAGTGCGATGATGGCGAGCGAAACGAATGCCATGTGATGCCTTTCTCTTGTTTGCGCTTCACTGTAGCACCCTCGCCGTCCTCAACGCGCCGCGAGCTGTCGTATCATAGTGAGGTTTACAAACATGTGGCTCAAGGCGACCGCAGGGCAGACCCCGCAAACCGACCGCTGCCGCATACCGTACCGTACGCCCAACCGATCAGGAAGGCAGGAACCAATGGTCTCTCGTATCTACGTGGAGAAGAAACCCGGGTTCGACGTCGAGGCTCAGCAGCTCAAGGGCGAGCTGACCGAAATTCTCGGCATCAAGGGCATCGAGGCCCTGAGGATTATCAACCGCTACGACGTCGAGGGCATCGACAAGGAGCTTTTCCGGTCCTGCGTGCCGACCGTCTTTAGCGAGCCCCAGGTCGATGTGACCTACGACGAGCTCCCCGCAAGCGATGGCGCCGTCTTTGCCGTCGAATTCCTGCCTGGCCAGTTTGACCAGCGCGCCGACTCCGCCAGCGAGTGCGTGCAGCTCATCAGCCAGGGCGAGCGCCCCGCCGTGCGCTCCGCCAAGGTCTATATGATCTCGGGCGCTCTGGACGAGGCCGCCGTCGAGGCCATCAAGCACTACGTGGTGAACCCCGTCGAGGCGCGCATCGCCTCGCTCGACCTGCCCGAGACGCTGTACATGGAGACCCCCGAGCCCCAGCCCGTCGAGGTGCTCGACGGTTTCCGCGAGCTCGACGAAGCCGGCCTTGCCGCCTTTATTTCCGAGCGCGGCCTTGCCATGGACGAGGCGGACATCGCCTTCTGCCAGCAGTACTTCCGCGATGAGGATCGCGACCCCACTATCACCGAGATCCGCGTGATCGACACCTACTGGTCCGATCACTGCCGCCACACCACCTTCGGCACCGTCCTGGACGACGTGACGATCGACGACGCCGTGGTGCAGCAGGCCTTCGACCGCTACATGGAGATGCGCCACGAACTCGGTCGCGACACCAAGCCCGTCTGCCTCATGGACATGGGCACCATCGGCGCCAAGTACCTCAAGAAGACCGGCGTCATGACCGATGTCGACGAGTCCGAGGAGATTAACGCCTGCACCGTCAAGGTGAAGGTCGATGTCGACGGCGAGGACCAGGACTGGCTGTTCCTCTTTAAGAACGAGACCCACAACCACCCGACCGAGATCGAGCCCTTCGGCGGTGCCGCCACCTGCGTGGGCGGTGCCATCCGCGACCCGCTGTCGGGCCGCAGCTACGTGTACCAGGCCATGCGTGTCACCGGCGCCGGCGACCCCACCGTCCCCGTGTCCGAGACGCTCGAGGGCAAGCTGCCGCAGCGCAAGCTCGTAACCACCGCTGCCGCCGGCTACTCCAGCTACGGCAACCAGATCGGCCTTGCCACCGGCCAGGTCAACGAGCTCTATCACCCCGGCTACGTCGCCAAGCGCATGGAGGTCGGCGCCGTCGTGGGCGCTACCCCGGCAAACCACGTGCGTCGCGAGTGCCCCGCCCCCACTGACAAGATCATCCTGCTGGGCGGCCGCACCGGCCGTGACGGCATCGGCGGCGCCACTGGCTCCTCCAAGACCCAGAACACCGAGTCCATCGAGACCTCGGGCGCCGAGGTCCAGAAGGGCAACGCCCCGGTCGAGCGCAAGCTGCAGCGTCTGTTCCGCCGCGGCGACGCCTGCCGCCTGATCAAGCGCTGCAACGACTTTGGCGCCGGCGGCGTCTCGGTCGCCGTGGGCGAGCTTGCCGACGGCCTGTATGTCGACCTGGACACCGTGACCAAGAAGTACGACGGCCTGGACGGCACCGAGCTCGCCATTTCCGAGTCCCAGGAGCGCATGGCCTGCGCCGTCGCCGACGGTGATGTCGAGGAGTTCATGGGCTACGCCGCCGAGGAGAACCTGGAGGCTACCGTTATCGCCGAGGTTACCGCCGAGCCGCGCATGCGCATGGCCTGGAACGGCGTCGCCATCGTCGACCTGTCCCGTGAGTTCCTCAACTCCAACGGTGCGCCCAAGCATCAGACTGCTCACGTCTGCGCCCGCAGCGTGTGGCAGCCCAGCTGGGCCGGCACCACGCTTGCCGAGCGCATGACCTCGCTTGTCACCGACCTCAACGTTGCCTCCAACAAGGGCCTTTCCGAGCGCTTCGACTCCACCATCGGTGCCGCAACCGTGCTCATGCCCTTTGGCGGCAAGACGCAGCTCACCCCGAGCTCTGCCATGGTCGCCAAGTTCCCCGTGGACGGCGAGACCACCACGGCGAGCGCCATGGCATGGGGCTTCAACCCCTACCTGATGGAGGCCGACCAGTTTGCGGGCGCCTACCTGTCCGTAGTCGAGTCCATCGCCAAGCTCGTCGCCGCCGGCTTTGAACACAAGCGCGCCTACCTCTCCTTCCAGGAGTACTTCGAGCGCCTGCGTACCGAGGCCGAGCGTTGGGGCAAGCCCATGGCAGCCGTTCTGGGTGCCCTTATGGCCCAGGTCGACCTGAGCGCCGGCGCCATCGGCGGCAAGGACTCCATGAGCGGCTCGTTTGAGGACGAGGCCGGAGAGCTCAACGTTCCGCCGACCCTCATCAGCTTCGCCGTGGCCGTAGGCCGCGCAGCCCGTGCCACCTCGCCCGAGTTCAAGGGCCTGACGCACCGCGTCGTCCGCATCGCCCCCGCCACCTATGGCGAGGACTACCGCCCCGATGCCCAGCAGCTGCTCGCCGCGTTTGACGCCGTCGAGGCGCTCACCGCTACCGGCGATGCCCTGGCCGTCTCCACGCCCGGCTACGGCTGCGGCGCCGAGAGCCTTTTTAAGATGTGCGTCGGCAACCAGATCGGCATCGAGCTTGCCGAGGATGTGGATGTGGAGAGCCTCTTCACCCCGCTCTACGGCAGCTTTATCGTCGAGCTCGCCGAGGATGCCGAGCTGCCCGAGGTCGCCGACGGCGTTGTCGTCGAGCCCTTGGGCACCACCGTCGAGGGCTATGTCATCGACACCGGCTCCGAGGTCATCGATCTCTCCGAGCTCCAGGAAGCCTGGGAGAGCGGCATCGAGGGCGTCTTTGCCTACCGCAGCACCGGCGAGCAACCCGAGGTCGAGACCATTGACTATCGCGCCAAGGACATCCACGTGTACGGCGGCGCCAAGATCGCCCGCCCGCACGTGATTATCCCCGTCTTCCCCGGCAACAACTGCGAGTACGACAGCGCCCGTGCCTTCCGCGCCGCCGGTGCCGAGGCCGACACCTTCGTGATCAACAACCTCACGCCCGAGGCCGTCGCCGAGAGCACCCACGAGCTCGCCCGCCGCATCCGTGCAAGCCAGATCGTCATGATCCCCGGTGGCTTCTCGGGCGGTGACGAGCCCGATGGCTCCGCCAAGTTCATCACGGCGTTCTTCCGCGCTCCCGAAGTCACCGAGGCAGTCCGCGACCTGCTCAAGGCCCGCGACGGCCTGATGCTGGGCATCTGCAACGGCTTCCAGGCCCTGGTCAAGCTCGGCCTGGTGCCTTACGGCGATATCGTCGACGCCACGTCCGACGCGCCCACGCTGACGTTCAACACCATCGGTCGCCACCAGAGCCGTCTGGTGCGCACCCGCATCTCGTCCAACCTGTCCCCGTGGCTGTCGCAGTGCAGCCTGGACGACCCCTACACCGTCGCCATCAGCCACGGCGAGGGCCGCTTTGTCGCCAACGACGAGGTGCTCGCCCAGCTGATCGCCAACGGCCAGGTCGCCACGCAGTACGTGGGCGAGGACGGCAAGCCCAGCATGGATCTTTCCGTCAACCCCAACGGCTCCGCACTCGCCATCGAGGGCATCACGAGCCCCGACGGCCGCGTCCTGGGCAAGATGGGCCATGCCGAGCGTCGCGGCGACAACCTGTACCGCAACGTGCCCGAGCATGTCCCCGGCGATAAGTTCATGCCGATCTTTGAGAGCGGCGTGGCCTACTTCGCTTAAACCTTTCCCATCGGGTACAATCCCCTCGGGTAACAACACCCGCCACCGACACATCCGGTGGCGGGTTCTTTTTTGCTTCGCGCATGCAGGAAGGACATCATGGAAAGCCGCAAGCCGTATCTCGCCACCCTACCCGGACTCATCCTGGGCTGTCTTGTTTGCTGTGCACTCTGGGGATCGGCCTTTCCCTGCATCAAGATCGGCTATGCGCTCTTTGGCATCCCCGCGCACGATAACGCCTCGCAGCTGCTCTTCGCGGGTCTGCGCTTCACCCTTGCCGGCGCCCTGGTTGTCGTTGGGATGAGTGCGGCCCAACGCCGCCCCCTCATTCCGCAGGCTCGCGACATCAAGCCCATCTTTGTCTTGTCGCTCTTCCAGACTATCGGGCAGTACTTCTTTTTCTATCTGGGCCTCTCGCGCGCCAGCGCCATGTCGAGCTCCATCATCGAGGCCAGCGCCAACTTCCTCGCAATCCTCTTTGCCGCCCTGGCATTTCACACCGAGAAGCTCGATACGGCCAAGGTGCTTGGCTGTGCGCTGGGCTTTGCCGGCGTCGCGCTCGTCAACCTCTCGGGCGCAGATGGCACCTTTGGCTTCAGGCTCGATGGCGAGGGCTTTATCCTAGCCTCCACTGTCGCGGGTGCTCTTTCGACCTGCCTGATCGGCATCTTCTCGCGCAAGCACGACGGCGTCTTGCTTGCCGGGTGGCAGTTCTTGGTCGGCGGACTGGTCCTCACCGCCATCGGCTTTTTGATGGGCGGCGCGCTCTCCCCCACTGAAATCGCCCCCGCCATCGCGCTCATTATCTATATGGCACTCATTTCCGCCGTCGCGTACTCGCTATGGTCGCGTCTGCTTGCCGTCAACCCCGTCAGCCGTGTGTCGGTCTTTGGCTTTATGAATCCAGTCTTTGGCGTACTGTTAAGCGCGCTGCTGCTCGGCGAGGGCGCTGGCACGAGCCCTGTGACCGTACTTGTTGCCCTGCTGTTGGTCTGCGGCGGCATCATCATCGTCAACAGGCCCAAAAAGGCCTAATGAACTGCCCTTATTTAGCAGAGCGGATTCACATACTTTAGTTTAATGGAGTACATCGGAGAGCCGAGGGCCGCCACGCACGCCAGCGTGTGCCCCTTTTCCTAGCGTATCTGAACGCCGGCTTTCTTCTTCTCGCGCTTTACGCGGTAGAGCTCCGCGTCGGCAGCACGAAGCAAGTCTTGCCAGGTATCGACGCCATCACCAACCCGTGCGTAGCCGATGGACATCCGCAACAGATACGGAACCTCGGCGCGCGCGAGCTCATCGTTGATTGTCGCGCACAGATGCATGATATCCTGTTCCGCCACTGCCTTTTGGAGCACCACGAACTCATCGCCACCATAACGTGCGATAAAGCCGCCAGACGCCGAGCAGACTTCTTTGAGCGCAGCGGATATGACCTGAAGAGCGTAGTCGCCCTCCACATGCCCATAGCGATCGTTAATCTGCTTAAAGCCGTCGGCGTCCATCATAAGCAGATATACATCTTCGGCCTGATCCACATTTGAGAAGAGCGACAGCATATAGGTCTCAAAACGGTTGCGATTGTTAAGTCCAGTCAACGGGTCGGTCGAGATGAGCTGCTCCTGGTAGATGATGTAGAGCAGCAACATGCTAATCATTATGCCGACACAAAGGCCGGGCACCGAGTATACGACCTGAAAGGTACCGCCCACCAGGGCCGGAATGGCGAAAAATGCCAAGGTTCGATAGATGGCCTTCGTCTGCAGGCTCTCGACCCTGCGAGATTGCACAAACGCATGCAGGGACGTATGTATAACGTAACAGTAGCTGACGATGGGCTGGATCATATAGGCAAAGCCGCGACGATACACGCCCTGCGAATCGATATAGAACAGGGCGTGCGTCCAGTAACTGGTAAACGCCAGCACGACCACCAGAGCCGTAGGCAACGCTACAAGCACCACCCTATAGCGCGAGGTCAAAAGGCGAGAACCCTGCACCGTCTCGGAATAGATAAACCAAATGAGACACGCGATAGCAAAGAGCGAAAACGAAACCGCGTTGGAAATCCAGTTGGCAGCAATGCCCAACGTGCCGTCCACACCGTCCGAAAGCGTCCAGATCATATCGAATAATATGTACGCGGCAGAGGTGTAGCCAAGCATGCTAAACAATAGCTGCTGGGTGCTCGAGAACAAGGAGCGACGACTTCGCACGGCAAGCCCGATAAGAACAATCATGCATAGCACGAATATCTCAATCTTGAGTGCCTTAACCACTAGCGCCATCCCTTCAATACCCAAGTGGTCAGAATCGCCCAATTCGAATCAGGGCAATAAACACCCCTTTACTCCGCAGGGGTAAAGGGGATAATAGCAGAACGCCCGAACATCACTGCAAAACAGTTTCTGTTCGGGCGCCCATACGGCGCGAATTGCACACGCCGGCATCATTGATGGGTATCGATTGCTACTCGCCATCGATGTCAGTCGCGACGGCCTCCTCGATGGCCTCGACACCGACAGGCGACAGATCCTCCTTGCCTTGGCAGAACTTCTTGTCGACCCAGCCAGTCAGAATCGGAGCCATGATCGCCGTGATGATAACGGCGGTGGCGATCTGAGCGTACGCGGTGGGCGCAAGCTCGGCGTAGCGCGGTGCGACCTCGGCGAGGGCAACCGGTGTGGTCATAGCCGTGCCGGCAATGGTGGAGCAAGCCACAGCGGCCTTGCCATTGCCGCCGCACAGACGCTCGAACGCAAAGGTGATGGGACCGACGACAAACAGCGTGACAAGGCCCAGCAAGATGCCGGAAATACCGCCGGTGATAAAGCTCGACAGGCTCATGGACGCACCGAGCTGAAATCCGATGACGGCAATCGCGGGATTGGCACCGGGAACCAGCAGGTTCTTGATAAACGGGAACAGGTTGCCCAGAACCATGCCAATAACGAGTGGCAAGATGGAGCCGATAATGGTGCCAATGGGAATGTTGGCGAGGCCGGAAACACCGAGGATGATCATCGTGACGGCGGGGCCAGCCGTAAAGAACAGGATACCGACGGCGCCCTGCTCGGACTCATCGCCGAACTCGCCCATGATGCCCGTATAGAGCGCCATGTTGCAAAACGTGATGCCGCCGATGATAGACACGGAGCTCAGACCCAGGAAGTTGTCGTTAAAGCAATATGCCACGCCCAGGCCGAGAGCCGCTGCGACGACCAGCTTGGGGATCAGCACGACGATACCGGTCTTGATGGCACCCGGCGTGGACTTAAAGCTGATGCCGGCGCCCACAAACAGCAGGATCGCGGCGACGATGGTATTGGAGCCACCGCGGCAGGCAGCCGTAAAGAAGCCGCCGATCTCAAAAACCTGCGGGCAGAAGGTGTTGAGCAAAAGACCGACGATCATCGGATAGATCATGATGTCGCCCGGGATGCGCGGGACCTTGAATTTCTTTTGCTCGTTGGCGGTTGCTTCCTGTGCCATGAAACCCCCATTTCCGCTGACGGGGTACAAAAGCCCACGTCACGCTTTGCTACAGTAAAGTTTGACCATGGTACCAGAAGAAATAGACCAGCTCGGTGAAAAATCCGACGAGTTGGGATGGAACGAGATTTGGCGCCCGCGACGCCACCCCTATATAAGGCTCAAGACAATATAGAGTACGATGCCCGAGACGCAGCACCACAGCATCGATTTTGTCTTGACCGCCACGACCACGACGCCGGCGGCCGCAATCCAGGGAACCAAGGCAGGCCAGAGTCCCGCGTCGAACGCGCCGGGGCTCACCAAGTCGTTGGCGACCAGCGCGGCAAAGGCGGCGGGCGGGATATAGCCCAGGGCCTCGGTAATGCGGGGCGACAGGGTCCGCCCGCGCAAGGCGAACGCCGGCGCGATGCGAAAGAACGCGATAGCAGCCCACGACGACAGCCACAGAACCAAGAACTCGTTAACGGACATCGCGGGCACCTCTTCCGTCAAATACAGCATCGCACGCCAACGCAATGGCCATGCCGGCCACGACGCTTGCCGGCACGGCAATATTCGTGAGGCCCAAGAACTTGCATACGGCGACGGACACCGCGCCCGAAACCGCCGCGACAACGTTGCCGCGCGACAGCCGCTGCGAAAAGAGCAGGCAGATAAAGAGCGAGGTGCAGACAAAGGCTGCAATGGCGGTGGGAACATCGACAACGGCGCCGACGATGGCGCCCATCGTACACGAAACGCCCCATGTTGCGATGAGAATCACGTTGAGCACAAAGGACTCGCGCGGGCCCCAATCCTCCCCTTCAACCAACTTGGCAAGCGAGATGCCATATGCCTCCTCGGTAAGTGTCGCGGCAACAGCCAGCGTCTGACGCTTCGAGGCACCCGTCAGATGCGGCGCGATCGATGCCGAGTAAAGCGCAAAGCGCGAGGAGATGGCAGCAACGCTCGCGACGATCGATGCTGCAGGCACGCCCGCCAGCCACAGGTTGCAGATCATAAACTGGCCGCTGCCCGTCACAAACGTGCTGCTCAGGGCAAAGACCATCCAGGGTTCCATTCCCGTCTGCCCCATGATCATTCCGCACGGCGCGCCTATTGCAACATAGGTAAGCATCACCGGCCAGACGGTTTTAAAGATCCTAAGGACCATGCCACTCCCATTCTGGTAAGTCGTCTGCAGCGCACCTCGCAACGCAGCAGAAATATCAACCGGTGGCAATAAAGTTCGCCTACAATTGCCACCGGATCGAAAGACACAACTTTTTAGGAAGTCATTATGACAGCTATCGATCGAGACCGGGCGCGCGCAGCCTTCAAAAGCTACACCGATGCCTACGACGCCACCAACCCACGCATCGCGCTCAAAATCGAGCATACGTACCACGTGGCCGAGGCATGCGATGCCGTAGCGCGCGAGCAGGGCTGGTCGTCAGATGATATTGACTTGGCATGGCTTTGCGGCCTGCTGCACGATATAGGCCGCTTTGAGCAGCTGCGACGCTGGGACACCTTTAAGGACGCCGAGAGCATGGGCCATGCAGCGCTGGGCATCGAGGTCCTCTTTGGCGAGAATCCCGCCGATGCACCCGCCGTGACGAGCGTCCGCGACTTTATCGATGACCCGACAGAAGATGAGCTCATCCGATCGAGCATTGCCTATCACAGCGATTTCCGTCTACCCGCGCAGCTCGACGAGCGCACGCGGCGCTTCTGCGATATCGTGCGCGATGGCGACAAGATCGACATTATGCGCACCATCGCCGACAGCACCGTCGACACCATCCTCAAGGTGGATGAGGACACGTTTCTCGCCAGCCACTTCTCGACACCGGCGCTTACCGCCTTTGACGAGCATCGCTGCGTCGCGCGTGACGAGCGCAACGAGCCGGCGGACTACCTGGTGGGGCTCATCTGCTTTATGTTTGAGCTCGTCCATCCGGCAAGCCGTGCACTGGCGCGCGAGCAAGGCGATATCTATCGCCTGCTCGACGCGCCCTTTGGCATTACGCGACCCTTTACCGACCCCGCCGCGCAGGCAACCTGGAGCCGCCTTAAGGACGAGCTGCGCCGCTGGCTGGCAAGCGCTTAGCACTCGAGCTGAGCCAGCAGTTCCTCAACGATCTCAGCGGCATCGCCGACGACCTTGTACCGGGCGGCACCGAAGATGGGGGCATCCGGGTCCTCATTGATGGCGACAATGCACTCCGCCCCACCGATGCCGGCGAGATGCTGGATAGCGCCCGAGACACCGATGCTCACGAGGAGCTTGGGCGAGACCGATACACCCGTCTGGCCAATTTGGTGGCGATACTCCAGCCAGCCGGCCTCCACCACGGGGCGCGTGCAGCCAAGCTCGGCACCCAGAGCCTCGGCAAGCTTTCGCATCAGCGGTAGGTTTTTCTTGGAGCCGATGCCGCGGCCCACCACGACTAGACGCTCGGCATCGGCAATTGAGGCCTGCTGTCCCCACTCCTCGGCGGGAATCGAGATCTCGACACGGGCCTTAACGTCATCCGCTAGCACTACCTGGGCAATCGTGCCGGAGCGGCTATAGTCAAACTCGGGCGCCTTAAAGATGCCGGGGCGCACCGTTGCCATCTGAGGACGGTGGTTGGGGCAGATAATGGTGGCCATCAGGTTGCCGCCAAACGCCGGGCGCGTCTGCTGCAGCAGACCCGTCTCCGTATCCATCGAAAGCACCGTGCAATCGGCCGTAAGGCCCGTCTGCAAGCGCACGGCCACACTGGGCGCCAGCTCGCGACCAAAGGCGGTCGCGCCGTACAGAATGGCCTCGGGCTTGCGCTCGGCTACCAAATCGCAGATCAAGCGGGCGTAGACCTCCGCGTCGTTCTGACGCAGGCGCTCGTCACGACAGACCAGAACTTCGTCCGCACCGGCGCAAATCAGATGCTCCAGGTCCCCGAGTGAGCCCTCGGGGCTCATGCCGACCAGTGCCACCAGACGGCAGCCGCGGGCATCGGCAAGCTCGCGCCCCTTGCCCATGAGCTCGAAGGCCACGGATGCAACGGCATCGTGCTCGTCAGTCTGCACGAAGATCCAGATGTCTCGATATGCGTCAAGGTCTGCCGCGCCGGCGGCCTCGTCGCGCTCAATCGAGATGGCGTTGACGGGGCAGGCGTCGACGCACCCACCGCACAGGATACAGCCGTCGGTTACGCGGGCACAGCGATTGGGGCGCTCACCCTCCACCACAATGCCGCCCGAGGCGCAGGCGCGAACGCAGCGACCGCAGCCGATACAGGCTTCGCTATCGATAATCAGCCCGCTCATCTATGCCATCCCCTCGATAATCTTGGCAAGTTTTACCGCCTGCTCGGACGCCGTTCCCTCGACGGCCTCGCACGTTTGGTCACGGTCGGGCACAAACGAGCGCACGACCTGCGTCGGTGATCCGGCAAGGCCGCAACGCGAGGGGTCGGCGTTTACGTCGGCAGCGCTGGCCACGCGCACGTCTGCATCCTCGGCCGCGCGAATACCGGCAATACTCGGCATGCGCAGCTGGCCAATCTCCTTGGCAGTCGTCATCGCACACGGCATCTCCAGGTACACCGTCTCCTCGCCGGCATCGCAGCCGTGAACGAGCGCCAGCGAGCCACACGTCGTAAATCCCGCGCTCTGCACACAGCTCACGTCGGTCACGCAGGGGACCCCAAAGGCGCCGGCCAGCTCGGGGCCGATCTGGGCCGTATCGCCGTCCACCGCCATCTTGCCGCAGATGAGCAGGTCAAAGTCCTCATCGAGTGCCTCGATGCCGCATTTGAGGGCATAGGTGGTGGCTAGGGTATCGGCGCCCGCAAAGGCGCGATCGGTCAGCAGCAGCGCGTCGTCGGCACCGCGGGCGATGCAGTCGCGCAGCAGCGATTCGGTCGCGGGGATGCCCATCGACACCACCGTCACACGCACGTCCATGCCAAAGCCGATAAAGTCGTCCTTCAGCGCTAGCGCACATTCGAGGGCACTTGCATCGAAGGGATTAATGACCGCCTGCTTGCCATCACGCACGATAGTATTGGTCTTGGGGTCCATCTTGACCTCGGTGCTTCCGGGCACCGCCTTGACGCACACCACCATATGGAAATCACTCATCTTCACGCGCCCCCTTTCTGGACGAGTTCATCCAAGAGCTTCTCCGTAAACAGGTTGCCGCGACCCAACTGGCCGGCAGGATCGAGCTGGAGTTTGAGGCGCGCCGACTCGACCATGGCCTCGTGGCCGTACATCGTCTCCAAGAAGCCCGCCTTGATCTTGCCGACGCCGTGTTCGGCAGAAACGGCACCGCCCATGGCCGTGACCTCGGAAGCCCACTGGGCAAAGAGCTCTCCACCACGACGGTAGTCTTGCGCATCGCGCGGCAGGATGTTCACATGCAGATGGTTGTTCCCGATGTGTCCCCAGGCAGCAGACTCAAGCCCGCTTTCGGCCAGCGTGCGGCGATAGAGGGCCATGACATCGGCAAGGCGTGCATTGGGCACCGACATATCCGATCCCAGCTTGGTAATGGTGGGGTCGGTGCGGCGACGCTCGTCAATGAGCATGTTGACGCTCTCGGGCACCGCGTGGCGGAAGAACCGCTGGCACTCGCGATCGACTTCGGTGCGGGCGACCCATGTCGCATCGTCGCGGCCGCCCGCAAACTCCAGCACCCATCCAAGGTGGTACAGCTCCTCGGTCGCCTGCGCCTCGTCATCGCAGTCGAGCTCCACGTAGACACAGACCTTTGCCTCGTCGTCGAGCGCCGGCAGCGAGGCAAACGCTGTCGACTGCTCGCGCTGGCGACGCAGGATATCCAGGGCGCCAGCATCGAAATACTCAATAGCGGCGGCATGGGACAGCACGGGACGCACGGAATCGGTAAAGGACACGGCCTTGTCTTCGCTATCGAAAAAGCAACTCACACCCCATACGACCGAAGGTGCCGCCTGCAGGGCGATCTCGAGCTCGGTAATGACGCCGAGCGTGCCGCACGCACCGATAAAAAGATCGATGGCGTCCATATCGTCCGCAACAAAATACCCCGAGGCATTTTTGGTCTTGGGCATGGTGTAGTCAGGAAGATCAAGCTCGAATGTATGACCCTCTGCCGTCACGAGCGACAGGTGGCGGCCCTGGGCAAAAGCCTCGCCGCGCTGAAGCTCAAGCAAATCGCCATCAGCCAGCGCGACGTGGAGTCCCGTGATATGCGGGCGCATGGGGCCGTAAGCGTAGCTGCGGGCGCCGGAGGCGTTGCATGCCGCCATGCCACCCAGACAGGCAGATGCCTCGGTGGGATCGGTGGGAAAGAACTGCTCGGGGGACTCTTGGAACTCCTCGTAGGCCTCAAGCGATGCCTGGTCCCAACCAGCGGTCGGCAGTACCTTCTTGCTCAGCTGCTTACGCAGCTCCGAGAGCACAACGCCCGGCTCCACGCGCAGCAGAAATTGGCCTTGTTCATCGCGGCGAAGGCCCAAGTAGCGATTCATACGGGAAGTATTGAGGATATGCCCACCGTGGGGCACGGCACCGGCGGCAAGGCCGGTTCGGGCGCCCTGAACCGTTACCGGGACACGCTCGGCATGGAGCGTTTCCAAAATGGCGCGGACCTCGTCCTCCGTTGTCGGAAACGAGATGCTCGAAGCCTCGCCCGATGTGCGAGACTCATCGCGGCCATACTCCTCGAACTCGTCGGTGAAGGGTTTGATAGTTGCAGACACGCGAACTCCCCCTTTAGCTAACTACAGTGTTTGCAGGGAGATGTTACCGCATCGTTTCGACGACGTGTTCGAGACCGTCTCCATAATTGGCGATTTTTACGTTCGTGCAATTCGGCGAGCGGCAAGGTTTCCTCGGCAGACGATGCTTTTGACACATGTCGCTTTACCGCCAGCGACCACGCAATTGTCGCTCGAAAAAAGTTGAAGTAATTTTTACCACCTTTTACCTGCGGAGATGTCAATCCGTCAAGCATTTGGTCAGAAATTGGTCAAGTAGTGACTGATACGGTCGGCATCAACAGCCAAAACCAATGGAAGTTTTGGCCCCAGAAGCAGGGAGGTTCCCATGGCATATTACTGGCCCCAGTACGGCGTCGCCATCGAGGTCGACGACGATCCCTATCTCCTGCCTTTCGACGAAGAGGCGTTCCCCGATACGACGGTCTACCACGTCACCACCGATGTTATCTGCGACCCCGAGTCGTTCTCGGCGCTCGCCCACCACATCGCGCGTATCCACAACATCGAGCTCCCCCACGACTTCGACGAGCTCATCTACTCGCGCCGCCTGATGCTTCACATGCTCTTTGGAGCGGACCCGTCCACGTTCGCACGTGTCTATACCACCAAGGACGCCGCATGAGTGCGAAGAAGCCGCCCCGCCTTGCAGGACTGGGGCGTCGCAAGAAACTCGTCGTTGTCTGCCTGGCTATCGTCTGTGCCCTCGTCGCCGTAGGGCTATACGCCTGGCAGTCGCAGCCCGTGCCCGAAGCAGGCGCCTCAGTCACGACGGCAGAGGGTAAATCGCGCCAAGAAATCCAGGATGAGCTCGACGCCATCGTCCGCGACAACATGATGACGATCTCGGTCGCGCCGGTCGCACAGTTGCAGGAAGGCGGCAAGTTGCGCGTCAACGTGCAAAACGTCCAAGACAACAAGTTTCCCCAGCGTTTCCGCGTGATTCAAAACGACGAGACCATCTATGAGTCCGGTGTGGTCGAAGCCGGCAAGACGGTTGAGACCTGCCCCGCCGGCGATATCCAAGAAGGCGAGGCATATATCGAGATTCAGGCACTCGATGCCAAGACCTACGACACCCACGGCAATCCGACGCGCGTCAAAGTGCGGGTGGCCCAGGCAGAAGGTTAGTGACCGACGCGCTCGTAGGGGCAGCACCCTGTCCCCATTCGTCCAACCATCACGGAAACAGTCCGTGACGAGCAGAAAGGATCGATTATGAACACACCCATGAACCTGAGCGGAGCCAGGGCACTCGCCGTGGGCGCAGGGCTTGCGCTCGCACTTGCGATGGGCGCCGCGCCAACGGCGGCCATGGCAGAGGTGCGCGTTGGAACCACCGATGTGACGGTGAAGGCCGACATTAGCAATGTTTCGTTTAAGGCGCCAACGGTCATCCCCTTTGCCGCCAAAGCCGACGGAACGCTTGTAGGACCCTCCGACAAGACGATTACCATCGACAACCTCTCGGCATATGGCATCCACGTCACCAACATGAAGGTCACGGCCAAGAACGACTGGACAATCGTTGCAGACGCAAAGACGGGCTCGGCCCAGAACTCCATCGATTTTAAGGTTGGCCCCGATAAGGCAGAAAAGGATGCCAGCTCGGCGACTCAGACTACGGGCCTCGATCTTTCCAAAGAGGCAAGCTTCGACATGAAGTACCAGGGCATTGCCGACGGAACGGACAAAATCAAGCTCAATGTGAGTGGCCACGTCGCCCGCGTAACGCGTGACATCTACCACGCCACCGGTACGGGAGATCAAGTGGCAAGCATCACCTGGACGGTCGAGCCCGGTGCGCACGCCACGTCCTAAGGCGATTGCACTGGCCGCCATCGTCGGCATCTTGGCGTCCGCACCCGCCATGGCCTTTGCTCAAGAAGAGCAAGCGCAGGCGGCCACAGAAGTGACCGTCGACCTTTCGGGCCTTAATCGCGGCAGCCGTCACGAGCCGCTCGCTCAGACGAGCGACACCCGGCAACTCATTGCGGTGGGCGTCGCCACGGCGGGAGCAGGACTGACGTGCCTTGGCCTGCACATCAAACGCAACCAATAGCCAAGCACGACCGGAGTACGCGGAATAGATAGGAGAACCATGGCACCCAAAAACCTTTTGCCCGTTGCCGCGCTCTGCAGCGCACTGGCGAGCGGCACGCCTCTCGCCGCTTGGGCGACGCCCGCCATGGCAAACTCCTTACCGCAAGCTCTGACCCCCCTGGCGAATTCGTCGGGTATCGTCGCCTGCCAACGTTTTTCGCTCGCACATGCCACGGTCCGAACCTCGGGATGCCTTCACCGCAATACGGTCGACTCGATAGTCGTGGATATCAAGCGACCGGACAAGGAGAACGGCCCCCAGACAGGTTGTGCCGTCTGCACATGGAAATCGGCCGCAGTCGACGCCGATGGCGACCCATGCGACTTGGAGCTGCGCATCGATATTGACTCGGTCGATGACTCGGCGAACGGGGCGAAGGTCGTCTTCGACAGCGCGGCCTATGAAGAAGAAGGAGGGGGTGTATGCCTGGGCTGCGTTCCCTCGAATGTCGATGGTGCGCAGCCCATCATCTCCTTTACGGCATCGCTGCGACTGACCAAGGCGGGCACCGAAGCCATCGCAACGGGAGATGCGCCTTTGCTGTTCTACGCTGGCGACGCGGACGACCAAGAGGCTCAAAGCAATAGACAGAAGGGTTCGCTCATCCTCACGCGCGGATCAGAACCCACCCCCATCAATATCGATACCCAGGCGCAAGGTGTGCAGCGCATTCTCGCCGATCCGGCGCTGCTCCAAATGACATGGCACGGAGCGGGGTCCGTCGGGATTGCTGCTCCTATATCTAGCGATAATGACAAATCCCCCAAAGACGAGGTCGCAGACGCACCGGCACATGTTGACGATGCAGACGATGCATCATCAGAAGACAACGCTGCGGTTCCTCTCGAGAAGCCGGGCGGCACCGCCACCGAACTAGGCGATCCCCAACCGAAAGACGGCCTGGACTTTGCCGCTCCCCCAGATGTCGACGAAGGCAACTGTTGCATGATGGTCGCGCTCGACCACACGGAAACCGTCGATGCCGCAAGCATTGAGCCAGTCGCCGCCAATTCGCCCCGCCGCAAAAATATCCTCATCGCATTCCCCAATACTGTCGAGCTCGTCTTTTTGCCATCGGGTGAAGTCGTCGCGCCTACGGCGCTTACAGCAGTGGGAGCAAGGAGCGCATCGAACGATATCCAAGCTATTTCGGCACTTGATGCCACAACGTCCGCCAAGTTACACCTTTATTCCGTTGCAGCAGACGGAACGCGAACCGAAGAATTCGACGGGACCAAGCTTTTGGTTCCGCGTCGCATCGGCATCCAAGAAGACTTCCCCTATCAAATGGAACTTGAAGGGTTCGATCGTGCACGAGATGCCGACATCATTGCCGCAGCCATCGAATCCCCGCAGCACCTCATGACGCTGCGCTTCGACTTTAGCCCCGTCCTGTCCTAGACCGCTAACCGCCGCTTGGCTCGGATACTGAGCGCCCTCCTCCCCGTTCTGCTACGATTGCCGCGTTGGCATCAATTACAGGAGGGTTCATGCCGGGTTTAGGAACGATCATCAACGTCGCGCTTTTGATTGCGGGCGGTCTGCTGGGCCTCATGGGTGGGCGTTTCATTACGCCCCGCATCCAAGACACGCTCATGAAGGCGTCGGGGTTGTGTGTTCTGTTTATCGGCCTAGGCGGCACCATGCAAAAGATGCTCGTTATCGATGGAGAGGCGTTGGCGACCACCGGCACCACCATGCTTATCGTCTCGTTTGCCCTCGGTTCGCTCATCGGCGAGGCCATCAACCTGGAGGCCGCCATCGAGAACCTCGGCGAATGGCTCAAGCGCAAAACCGGCAGCGAAGGCGACAACGAGTTCACCAACGCCTTTGTCTCGGCATCGCTGACCGTCTGCATCGGTGCCATGGCTATCGTGGGTTCAATCCAAGATGGCCTGCTCGGCGACTGGTCCACACTTGCCCTCAAGGGCGCGCTGGACTGCATCATCGTCTGCACCATGACGGCCTCGCTCGGCCGTGGCTGCATCTTCTCGGCCCTGCCCGTCGCCGTATTCCAGGGAACGATCACGCTCTTTGCCGGCGCGCTCTCCCCCATCATGACCACCGTGGCCCTCGACAGCCTATCGCTCGTGGGCTCTATGCTCATCTTCTGCGTCGGCGTCAACCTTATCCGTCCTCAGACCTTCCGCACGGCCAATATGCTCCCCTCCGTTGTCATAGCCGTCATCTACGCCCTCCTGTTCTAGCTCCTCAGTAGATTTTTGGGACATGCCTTAAAATCTACCTTTCGTCAGCGCTCCAAAGACTGCCCACCTAAAAGTAGATTTTTAGGCATGTCCCAAAAATCTACCTGTGAGCAGTATCTCGAACACCTGTTTGATGCTGTGCTATGATATGAGGTCACCGAAGCTGCGTTAGGAGAGGAGAGACGGTGGCCGACCAGGACATCAAGATGCTCATCGAGCGCATTATGGCCGAGGCCCGGACACATCAGTCCGCTCGCTTCTCAAATGAGGTATACGCCGACGAGCCGATTCTCAAGACCGGCCGGCAGATGCAGAACTTCCTCCCCGACCAGTACCGCAAGATGCGCGAGATATCGCGTTGGCAAGATGACCCCAAGGGCGGCGCGGGACGTTGGCTATCGGAGGCGGAGCTCTTTTACCGCCAAGGCCTGCTGATGGCCGACTTCGAGGACGATTGCCCCTACAACGGCACCTTTAAGTCGTACTTTCCCACCTACAATGCCATGAGCGATCGACAGTTGCGCGGCTACTTTACCTGGCGTGCCCAAGTGCGCCGCGGCAATATCGAGGAGACATCGACCTCGTTTGCCTTTCTGTATCTTTACGAATTGATCTGCGGCATTGGCGTCGACAATCCGCGTGACGGCTATGACAAGATCAAGGCATTTTGGGATGCCTATCGCGCCTTTGAACCCGGCATCGACCGGTTTGCACGCGTGTGGCTGCAGGATTACGCCGTATTCCACGGGCTCGACCCCAAGCTGCTTCGCAACTCTAAAACCGTCATGTTCGATAACGCCCTTATCGAGCTACGGCGCGCGGCGCGAGACCTTGCACCCGCGCCGACGGCGTCGGACCAGGCCCCCAAACGTCGCAAGGCCTCCGAGCCCACGCTTCCCCTTCCGCCCGACGAGGCACGCGAGGAGCGGCTCATGGCTGCCATCGACGCGCTCTCGACGTACAACCTGAATAACTCACGGCTCGACCGTTCCCACCATCGCGACCTGCGCCACGTGGCATGCGCCGTGTATGTCCGTATGGCGCGCTACTATGACACGCACCGAAAAAACGGCATCGTAGCGAGCTTGTTTGGGGAGGAGACGGCCATGCCCTACACCATGTTTGCCTCGGCCGTGTTCTTTGCGCCTGAGCGCCACAAGGACTGTGAATATCGCCTGGACCCCATTCACATCTACCGCTGCCAAAATGGCTTTTGGGAATGTATGCGCATCCACGGCAGCAGACAAAAAAGTAGCAAGCTCGGTGAGATGATGCGCGCTTGTGATCAGCGCCTGCGCTTGGCACTGGACCCCGGCCATCCCCTTAAGGAAGAGAAGGTACCCAAATATCTGGCTAAAATTATCGATGACGAGATCGTGGCATGGCTTTCATGGGATGCCGCACATCAGCCCGTCAAGATCGATATCGACCTGAGCCAGCTGGGGCACATTCGGAGCGCCGCCGCACAAACGCGCGAGGCGCTTTTGATCGACGAGGAGCGCGAGGACGGCACGCTTGCGGATGCCGAGGTGGCAGTTGCCGAACGACGGGGAGCCGAGCCCGTGGCCGACACGATCGCCGAACCAGTCGCGACGACTATGCAGCAGGACGAGGCTAGCGTGCCGACCATCTCCACCGAGCAGTTTGGCGTCGTAGCCCCGCTCCTCGCGCCAACGCCCGCGCCCGCCGACACCGCGTCCGCACTCGATCCCGCCGCAGACGCCTATCTTCGAGCACTACTCGAGCAAAACGCAGCACAGACGGCATCGGCGGTGGAACAGTCGGGCAAGAGTGAGGACATGCTCGTCGATAGCATCAACGAAGCGCTCTTTGACCTGGTGGGCGACACCGTTATTGAATTTGGCTCAGCAGGACCGCAAATTATCGAGGACTACGAAGCAGACGTGAGAGGGTACTTAGACCATGAGTGATACCGCATCCGCAGCACCCCGTGTGCCCAAGCGCGTCGCCGCCGTCATTCTCAACTCGCTCAAGGGCGGCGTTGTCCCGCGCATTGGCCTTCCCTACATCACCGTAGGACGCGAGGTCGAGATCCGCGCCCTGCTCACCGACCTAAGTCTCATCGCCGACGGCGGCGCAAGCTTCCGTTTCCTAGTCGGTCGCTACGGCGCCGGCAAGAGCTTTTTGCTCCAGACCATCCGAACGCATGCCATGGGCGAGGGCTTCGTGGTCGCCGATGCCGACCTTTCCCCCGAGCGCCGCCTACAGGGCGGCCAGGGCCAGGGCCTCGCCACCTATCGCGAGCTCATCCGCAACATATCGACCAAGACGCGCCCCGAGGGCGGCGCGCTCAACCTCATCCTGGACCGCTGGGTCGCCTCGTGTGCCGAGGCCGACGAGGCTGCCGTCAATGCTCAACTCGCTCCACTCGAAGAGATGGTCCACGGCTTCGACTTCACCCGCATGCTCCGCCGCTATCGCGCGGCCGTATCCGAGGGCGACGAAGAGGCCATGAGCCGCGTGACCAAATGGATCCGCGGCGAGTACCGCACCAAGAGCGAGGCTCGCGCCGAGCTGGGCTCCTCGACCATCATCAGCGACGACGACTGGTACGACTACGTTAAGCTCATTGCGCGCTTTTTGGTCTGCAGCGGCTACAAGGGCATGCTGGTACTCATCGACGAGCTCGTGAATCTGTATAAGATTCCCAACGCGATCACGCGACAGTACAACTACGAGAAAATCCTAACGATGTACAACGACACGCTCCAAGGCAAAGCGCAGTACCTGGGCATGATCATGGGCGGCACGCCGACCTCTATCGAGGACCGTCGCCGCGGCGTGTTCTCCTACGAAGCCCTGCGCAGCCGACTCGCTCAGGGTCGGTTTGCGCGCGAAGACCTTAAGGACATGCTCGCGCCCATCATTCGCCTGCAGCCACTCACCTATGAGGAGCTGCTGGTGCTCATCGAAAAGCTCATGCAAATTCACGCCGGCTACTTTGGCTGGACACCCACGCTTACCGAGAACGACTTGGTGGACTTTCTCAAGATTGAGTTCGGCCGTGTGGGAGCCGATACGCACCTAACGCCGCGTGAGGTCATTCGCGACTTTATCGAGCTGCTCGATATCCTGTGCCAGAATCCCGACGCCAACGTAGCCGAGCTGCTACAAAGCGTCGGCGGCGATGCGCTGGCGCCGGCAGCCGCAACAGGCAACACCGGCACCGCAGGCGACGACCGTAACTTCGCCGAATTCACCATCTAACCTGCCAAAAAGGGACAGGTTTATTTTGGCAGGTTTTATCTGCACAAACGTTGAGACGGCAATGCAGCAAACCATTGCCAGCCGCGTTGAGAGGTTCGTGTTTGAGAGGAGGCCCCATGAACGCCTATGACCGATATGCTCCGTTTATCCAAGACTTCATCTACTCCCACGATTGGGAGAGCTTACGCTCTATCCAGGTTGCAGCAGCCGATGCCATCTTCAACACACAAGACAATGTGCTCCTGACGGCATCCACGGCATCTGGCAAAACTGAGGCGGCCTTCTTTCCCATCCTGACCGAGTTTTGGGAGAACCCGCCCGCGAGCGTGGGCGCCCTCTACATCGGCCCCCTCAAAGCGCTCATCAATGATCAGTTCGTCCGCCTCAACGACCTCTGCGAAGAAGCCGATATCCCCGTCTGGCACTGGCATGGCGATGTCTCGCAGTCGCATAAGGCTAAGCTCATCAAAAAACCGAGCGGCATCTTGCAGATTACGCCCGAGTCGCTCGAGGCGCTCTTAATCCATAAGCACATGGCGATCCCGCGCATGTTCTGCGACCTACGCTATGTGGTCATCGATGAGGTCCACTCGCTCATGCGCGGCGACCGTGGCGGGCAGACGCTCTGCCTTATCGAACGCCTCTCGCGCATGGCGGGCGTTCAGCCCCGCCGCATTGGCCTTTCGGCCACCATCGGGGACCCGGAACGCACGGGTGCCCTCCTGTCGCAGGGGACGGGACGCGGCTGCGTCATCCCCCGCTTTGAGGAGCCGCGCCGCGTGTGGCGTATCTCCATGGAGCACTTCTACAACTCGGGTCCCCAGGCGCAGCGGCGGGGATTCGAGAGCATGGGTCCTCAAGAGGCCGAAGTGCTCGCATGCGAGCGCATTGAGGCGGCACCACCCGCGGCGCTGCCCGCCGGCGCCCAAGACATGCGCCACAGCGGACAGCTCACGCAAGAGGAGCGCCGTCAACGTCGCGAGCAGGCACGGGGCAAGGCTGCCCCCAAGGACCGTCGCGCTTCCTCGGCCCCCGAGGGCGAAGTCGACATCCCGCAGGCAACCGAACAGGCGCTGCTCAACCCCACCGACACCGCACCCGACAACGCCGACCCCGGCATGGGCTACATCTTTGAACATACCCGCGGCCGCAAGTGCCTGGTCTTTGCCAACTCGCGCGAGGAGGCAGAGGCCGTGTGCTCCATGTTACGCAGCTACTGTGAAAACCGGCACGAGCCAGACCGCTTCCTTATCCATCATGGCAACCTCTCGGCATCTCTACGCGAGACCGCCGAGGAGCTCATGCGCGACGAAGAACAGGCGCAGACAACCGTCACCACCTCCACGCTGGAACTCGGCATTGATATCGGTCGCCTGGAGCGCGCGTTCCAGATCGATGCGCCGTTTACCGTCAGCTCCTTTTTGCAGCGCATGGGGCGCACAGGCCGCCGCGATCTTCCACCCGAGATGTGGTTTGTCATGCGCGAGGAGGAGCCCGAGCCGCGCACGATGATGCCCGAAACGATACCCTGGAAGCTCCT
The DNA here is from genome assembly GCA_958407445.1 of uncultured Collinsella sp. Taxonomy (GTDB): domain Bacteria; phylum Actinomycetota; class Coriobacteriia; order Coriobacteriales; family Coriobacteriaceae; genus Collinsella. Next base: position 23,641 of record CATYIU010000006.1, on the reverse strand, counting down.
GCAGGGCATCGCACTCGTACAACTCTATCGCGAGGAAAAGTGGGTCGAGCCGCCCGAGCTCGATCGACTCCCCTACAGTTTGCTCTATCACCAGACCATGTCGACGCTCGCCAGCACCGGCGAGCTCACACCGGCCGAGCTCGCCCAGCGCGTGCTCACGCTCAGCTATTTCCACCGCGTCTCGGCCGATGACTATCGCGTACTGCTGCGCCACCTTATCAAGATCGACCACATCCAGGTCACCGAGGGCGGTGGGCTCATCGTGGGTCTCGCGGGCGAGCGCATCATCAACAACTTTAAGTTCTACGCCGTGTTCCAGGAAAACGAGGAGTTCACCGTTCGCAGCGAGTCGGCCGAGCTGGGCACGATCGTCAATCCGCCACCGCCCGGTGAGCGCATCGCCATCGCCGGACACTGCTGGATTGTCGAGGAAGTGGACTGGAAGCGCCATACCGTCTTTGCCACGCAGGTCAAGGGACGTGTGCCGGCCTACTTTGGCGACTGCCCCGGAGACATCAATACACACGTACTCGAGCGCATGCGCAAAGCGCTCAACGAGCATGCGGCATATCCGTACCTCATGGGCAACGCGCGGGCACGCCTTGCACAGGCTCGTCATACCGCCGAGATTTCGGGCGCGGGAACCAAGCCGCTCATTAACCTGGGCGGCGACACCTGGGTGCTCTTCCCCTGGCTGGGTAGCTACGCCTTTTTGGCACTCGAGCGCATGCTCAAGATCAAGTGTGCCGCGGAACTGGGCCTTCGCGGACTCGATCCGTCGCGTCCATACTTTATGCAGTTTAAGATGAAGGCCGACGAGGAGACGTTCTTTGAGGTGCTCGCCGCCGAGGTCGAAAAGGACTTCGACCCCATCGAGCTCGTCTATCCCGGCGAGGTGCCTTATTTTGACCGCTACGACGAGTTTGTTCCCGAAGAGCTCGTGCGCAAAGGCTTTGCCGAAGGCGTGCTCGACACCGAAGGCATGAAGCAGCGCGTTCTCGGCTGGCGCGACCACACCTAAGACGGGACTGACTACTCCCAATAGGCTAGTCGTGGAGAGCAGTGCCAAGGAAGTCGGCGTCGAAGGGCACGGCTTCGGCAAAGGCATAGTCGCCGTCACTGGCAATGAGCAGGTAGTTTTCCTCGCCGCCAAACTCCGCATCGCCGCATGGGACCACCCAGGCGTGGGCGAATACCTCGAGTGCCGTGGCAGCGCAGTCGCGCAGGAACGTCACGTCGCTCCCCTCGTTTGCGCTCACGATATTGGCAACGTAGATACCCCCGGGGTTCAGGCTGCCTCGCACCAGGCGCAGCGCCTCAACCGTCGCCAGCTCGCGTACGGGCTCGGCACCGCCAAAGCAATCGCTCACGACCACATCGTAGCGACGATGACCCACGCTCGTCACGCCCAGATACGAGCGAGCCTCAGCGGTAATCACCCGCAGGCGGTCGCCCACCATGCGCTCCAGCTCGTCCAGGTAAAACCAACGACGTGCCAGGCGCGTAATCTCGGCATCGTACTCAATGACGTCCATGCGCAAGCTCTCGTGCGACATCAGCGCAAACTTGGGATAGGCAAACCCGCCGCCGCCCAACATGAGCATGCGGTCGATACCGTGACCATAGGCGTCATGCATTGCGCGCTCGGCCTCAAACACGTCGTCAAACGCACGATAGTACGCAAAGACGGGCTCTGCCCAACGCTCGCCAACGTAGCTTGCGCTTTGGTAGACTCCGCCTTGCACCAACACGCGAATCTCATCGTCGCCCTCATCGTGCACGCGTTTCACACGCGCCAACCCATTGCGGGTTCGCGCAACCTGCAGACAGGCAGCACGAACAGCGACAGCGGCCGCACCAAGCGCCGCGGCTCCCAGAGCAACGCCGGCAACGACGCCGGCAGAAACACTCGGCTTGTTCATCTAGAGCTCCTTTTGCAGATAAAGGCCATGGTCATAGAATCCAAGATGGCGATAGTACTCGCGCGTACCGATCGCGCTGATCACGTTGATGTGCGTATACCCCGCATCCCGAGCAATCTGGCACGCGCGCTCCACGAGCAGACGCCCCAGACCGTGATGCTGAGCCGCCTGGCCCTGATCGCCCACACGTGCCGCCATACCATACACGTGTACCTCGCGAATCATCGCCTCCTCCGGCCCCGTCGGCAGCTCGTCCGCGTGCGCGGCAACAAACGAACGGTCGGGCAGCGACAGGCGCAAAAAGCCGGCGATCTTGCCCTGCGGCGTCACCCACTGCAAAAAGCGCTCATAAGTCACCGGCGTCTCGTACGCCACTTCCTCATCGAGAGACAGCTCATCCAAGTCGGCACCCGCGGTACTGATCTCGCGATAGCGAATCTCGCGCACCGCCGCGCCTTCTCCGCGGCCCGCCAAGCGGTTCTCGACGAGTTGACGCAGGTTGGGCTTCTTGTTGCCCACCATGATGTCATCAGAACTAAAGTCGCGGATCATGCGACTGATACGGCAGAACGTCGGCGTCACCACGATGTCGTCGGCCAGCACGTCGAGCAGCTCTTCCTCGGTATAGGGGCGCCACTCGCCACGCTCGTAACAGCCCACCAGACGCGAGCCCTCGATGAGCGCGCACGGGTAGACCTTGACCTCATCGGGCATAAAGGCCCCCTCGGTCATAAAGCGCTCGTAGTCGCGCCTGTCCCCCTCGGGCGTGGCGCCGAACAAGTTGAGCATAAAGTGCGCGTGGATCTTAAAGCCAAACAGGCGCGCAAGAAAAAACGCCCGCTCGATCTGCGCCACCGAAATACGACGCTCGTTGATATCGAGCAGGTGCTGGTCGAGACTCTGGATGCCCATCTGAATCTTGGTGCAGCCCAGGCGGCGAACGAGCGTAAGCGCTTGCGGCGTCACGGCATCGGGGCGCGTCTCGATAACGAGCCCCACCACGCGATGCTTCGCCGTCTCGTTGATGTGCTGCTGACGCTCAAGCTCCTCCATCGTGGCGGTCTGCCACTCGGCAACCTCGCCCCATGGCGTGCCGGGACCGTACAGGCGACGCACCGCGCGGTTGTAGCCGCCCACGGCGGCATCCACACGCCCCTGCTCGTCGGCAACGCCGGCAGTAAGCTCGGCCTCGTCTGTCGCAATGCCGGCGGCCCGATAGCGCTCGCGACGCTCTGCCACTACCGACGGAAGAGCATCGGCGGGAGCATCATCGAGCAGGCGCCCTGCCTCGGCACGACTGATACCCGGACGCGCCAGCATGGGATTGGCCGCCACGCCGGCCACGGCATCGTCATTGAGCGCACGGAAAAGCTCCGACATAAACCATGTCTGATAGCCTTCCGGATAGTCGCTCCAGGTGCCACCGAGCACGATGAGCTCGATCTTATCGGTCGCATGCCCCATCTGCGAAAGTGCGGTCAGACGAGCACTCACCTGCAGATACGGGTCGAAGCAGTTTTGCTCCGCACGGGCGCACGCCGGCTCATCGTGCAGATAGCTTTTGGGCATGCGCAGATCGCTGGGGCAAAACAGGCAATCGCCCGAACAGGGCCACGGCTTGGTGATGACGGTAATGGTCGCCACGCCCGAAGCCGTGCGACGCGGCTTCATCCTCAGCACTCGCAGCAACTGGCGTTCCAGATCGGCATCGACATTCCACGCAGCCCAACGAGCCGGCTCCTCGCGTTTAACCCGCTGGTAAAACGGCAGCAGACGGCGCTTGGCCAGATCACGCTTGTCGGCACCCTCACGGCGCGCCTCGGCATGTATCAGTTTGACGAGCGCCTTGTCGTCCACGGTCTCGCCGCGACGCAGGGTATCGAGTATGTTCAAAATAATCTGTTCCATGACCCCATTGTAAAGGCAAAGGCGCCGGAGCCCGTCACGGCTCCGGCGCCTACATCAAACAGCGCGTATAAGCATCTATGTTTGCGGACTTAGCCCGCCGTCGTCATTCCGGATTGAACGACATGTCGCCCGAACCAACCGCAAAGCGATACGTGGCGGACTTATCGCCATTCTCGAACTCGAGGCTCGAAATCGCCTCGTCGTCGTAGCTATCCGGAAGGAAATCGCTCTCGAAGTCACCGCTACCCAGAGTAAGGCTCGCCGTAAAGCCCGTAGAGTTCGGAACCGTTACCTCCACATCGCCCGAGTCCACGCTTACGTTCATCGACTTCGCGGGGGCCTGGTAGAGCTCGAACGTCACATCGCCCGAACCGACCTCGGCATTCAGGGTGTCGGTCACGGTACCCGCAAACTCGACGTCTCCCGAGTCCAACGTCAAATCGAAGTCGTGGCACGCAATGTCCGTGATCGTCAGGTCTCCCGACCCCACATTCGCCGAAATGTCCATCATGTTATCGGCAAGCTCGCGCGGCAGCTCGATGGTGACCGTACGATCGATGGCTCGCTCGTCATCGCAGTCGGACTGGCCTATTTTGAGCGTAGAGCCCTCAACCTCGGCCAGATGCCGAGTGGCGCCATAGAAAGCAGATACCCCCTTTGCAACACGACCACTCTCGATGACACGTACCGGCCCGTCGGAAACGCACTTGATCTCGACCGTCCCCATTGTCACATCCAGGTCAAGGGACTGGAATGAGCCGGCATCAAAGGTCACGCTCGAAAGCTGCTGAGGCTGAGCGGAATAATCGCCACCATTATGAGAATCGTCTTCGTCAACCACATCGTCCATCCTAAACAAGCCGGATGCAATATTGCCGAGACCCCACGGGCCATCAAAATGAATCAATATCCGCGAAGTGCCAAAGACAAGCCCGATAATGAGCACAAACGCCCCGATGCCAACGCCCAGGCGCACCTTAGACTCACGCGAGAGCTTCATCATTCATCACCCTCTTTGACGCTCGGCTCAGCGGCGATCGCGGTAGCCACGTCAGTATCAACCGCAGCGGAAACATCCTGAGCCTTAGCCGCCTCCGGCGCCGGACCAACCTGAATATCCCCGCGCGCCCAATCACCATCGAGTGCACGCGCCACCCAGTGATAGATAGGGATCGTAAAGAAGATGAGCGCAGCAAAGGGGCCGGCGCCAAACGGGAACATCAGCAAAAAGAACAGCAGCCAGCACACGGCCCAATACGGAAACGACTGGAACGGACCTTTCACCGGAGTCGAGCCAGCTGCGCCGCCACTCGTCACCTGCGCCGTAGCGGCATTGGCGGCCTGCGCACTCCAGCTTGCCGCTTGCGCCGCCTTGGCCGCAGCATCACTTGCCTGCGTTGCCGCCTCAGTAGCGCGTGCCGCCGCCTCGTGGGTGCGGGCACGCTCTGCCGCCTCGGCTTCGCGCTGACGGGCGCGGTCCTCGTTCTCAAACTCGATATCGTCCTCAATCTCATCGCTCGGATTGAGCAGCTCGTCCAGGCTCACGCCATAGAGCTTAGCGAGCGAGATCAGGTTCTCGGTATCGGGCGAGCTCTCCGCGCGCTCCCATTTACTGACCGCCTGGCGCGACAGCCCCAGCTTTCGCGCCAGCCCTTCTTGGCTAAAACCCTTGCTGCGACGAAGGTCGGCGAGCCGCTGCGCAGTTTCTACATTCATGGTTCCTCCTATGTGATGCCAGCCGTGCCGCCGGACCGATTTTTTCTTAAGGCGCCTTGCACAGTTAAAAATCTATCCGCCACCGCCGAAAGCATGCCACCTATTCTAGTGAGATTTTTGACAACCGGCGGTTGCGGGCACATATGAGCTGCGGAAATGTGTCCAAACAAAGCAATGACCCACAGCTCGGTTGTCCCAGTTGCGGCGTTAACGGTAGTATGGTCGTACTGTTTATTCCGCACCGCCATCGGAGGGAGTTCCGCGCCGTGAACCGCGATTTCGCATCATCGCTCATCCAGCTCAACAATACGTTCTATCGCGAGCACTCCGCCTCCTTTTCCGATACACGCCAGGCCCCGTGGCCCGGCTGGGTGCGCACCATGGACATCGCGCTCGAACAGCTCGACGTCGCCACGATCGAGCACCCCGTCCGCGTCTTCGACCTTGCCTGCGGCAATATGCGATTCGAGAACTTTGCCGCCGGCGGGGCACTTGCCGCCAAGGGCGTCGACGGCGCAAACCCCTCGGCAGATGCCAGCTGCCCGTTTGAGTTCTATGGTGTCGACTCGTGCCAAGATTTGGCAATAGACGCCCACGGCCACGCCCTGCGCATTCCCAACCTGCACTTCCAGGAACTCGATGCGCTCGACGCCCTCATGAAGCTCAACCCCGCCGAGACGCCCGATGTGCTTTTCGATGCCCCGCTCGCCGATATCTCGGTCTGCTTTGGCTTTATGCACCACGTGCCGTCGTGCGAGTACCGCGTACGCGTGCTCGACGCCCTGGTGCGCCAGACGCGCCCGGGCGGCATCATCGCCATCAGCTTTTGGGAGTTTATGAACGACGAGCGCATGGCGCGCAAGGCCGTTCGAGCCGAAGCCCGTGCCGAGCTCACCCCGCCGTTTGAGGGTTACGATTCCGCGCAGTTTGAAGCCGGCGACCACCTCATTGGCTGGCAAAACGACCGCCACGCCTACCGCTATTGTCATCACTTTGACGATCAGCAGATCACCGACCTGGTGCGCGGCGTCCGCACGTTCTACAAGAGCGGCGAGGTCCCCGTGCGCGAGCTTGAGCGCTTCCATGCCGACGGTCGCAGCGGCGATCTCAACCGCTATGTGATCCTCAAGCGCCTGTAGGCATCGACGACTCGCCGCCGAGCCGCATCGCAATTTTCGGGCAAACTATGCCCACCCTATTTCAACCCATTGACGAAACGCGCAGCTATGCGTTCCATACCTATGACCAAGGAGCCTCATGGGAGCCGTCCACGTTCGCACGCCTAAGAACTTTGTACTCGAAGAGCGCCTGGAGCGCTACGCCGATGCGATTGAGACGAACCCCGAGGCCTATGCCGGAGATTGGCGCGAGGCTTGCGCGCCGGCTGGCAGTGCGCTCTTCAGCCGCCTTCATCTGGATCTGGGCTGTGGCAAAGGCACGTATCTGGTTGAGCGAGCTCACCGTGAACTCGACACCCTCTTTATCGGCATGGACCAGGAGCCCATCTGCATCGCCTATGCCGCACAGAAAATCTGTGAGCAGGAGCTGTCCAACGCACTCGTCCTGCCCCGAGGCGCCGCAACGTTGCCGCAGCTGTTTGCCGCAGGCGAGCTCGACGCCATCACCATCAACTTTCCCACGCCGCAGCCCAAGGCCAAGTACGCCAAAAAACGACTCGTCCATGTCGACCATCTGATGCTCTATCGCCCGCTCTTTTCAGCCGGCGCTACCGTCACGCTGCGAACCGACAGCAAGCCACTGCGCGACTACGCCCTGGGGCAGTTTGCCGCTGCCGGCTACGACACGCTTTGGGTAAGTGGCAACGTACGCCGCGACCATCCCGAGCATCCCGAGACCGAATATGAATGCCGCACGCGCGAGATGGGTGCCGTCGTCTATGGCATTTGCGCCACACCCGGTGCGCAGCCCAGCAATGAACAGCTTGCGGCGGGCCGCGCGCAGGAGCAAAGCCTTGCCTGCTACCTGCCCGAAAACCTCGATGAGCTCACCTATGTACCTCTGGGCATGGAAGAGGCCGTCGAGAACTTTAGAAACCGCGCCCGCAAAGGCAAGAAGCGCTTGCCGCAAGAGTCCTAGGGGCTTCTGATGGTCGCGGCGTCGGCAAACAAGCGCAAATTGGCGCCAGCGAACGGCCCTCAAACCTAAGTGAGTAGACTTTTTTGCAATAGCCAGGCACAGCCCGCATAGCGAAACATAAAACCGCAGGTAGAACCCTTGCGCAAAAGTCATGTGCTCGCAATATCGCAAAAAGTCTACTCACTTGGCTAGCGACTACACTAAACGGCTGGGCAGAACGCCCATTTCCTGCATTTTCTTGCCTGCGAACGCATCGATGCGACGCTACGCCATAATAGTTGGCGGACAATCGCGAGAGAAAGCAAACACATGGCACAGACCACGACAGATATCGCCGCCAGCACCGTCTCCGGCGCCGGAGCCGCCAGTTCATTCTCGGGCGGCACGGGAACCGAAGCCGAATTCGGCTCACTCGGTGCGCTCTCCCCCACCTGGTGGGAGCCCGAGGACGGCAGCGAGCCCGAACCGTGGCTCACGCCCGACCAGGCCTTCGAGCGCTTCTTTGAATGGACGAGCGATCGCGGTATTGAGCTGTGGGACCACCAGGAAGAGGCCCTCATGGATCTAGCCGCCGGCGATCACGTCATTCTGGGCACGCCGACCGGATCGGGCAAGTCGCTTGTCGCGCTGGGCATGCTCTTTATGGGCATGGCACAGGGCAAACGCTGCTATTACACGGCCCCCATCAAGGCTCTGGTCAGCGAGAAGTTTTTCGACCTTGTGCAGGTGCTCGGCCGCGATAACGTCGGTATGATCACCGGCGACACGCATATCAACACCAAGGCGCCCGTCATCTGCTGTACGGCAGAAATCCTCGCCAACGACGCACTACGCGAGGGCGAAGATGCCGATGTTGGCTGCGTCGCCATGGACGAGTTCCACTACTTTGCCGACCCCGATCGCGGTTGGGCCTGGCAGGTGCCGCTGCTCACCCTGCCTCACACGCAATTCATGCTCATGAGCGCCACGCTCGGCGATGTCACTGCCATCGCCGCCTCACTCGAGGAGCACACCGGCGCTGCTTGCGACTTGGTCGTCGACGCCCCGCGTCCTGTTCCGCTGAGTTACGACTATGTGACGACCTCCCTCGAGGGCACGGTCGAGCTCGCCATGCGCCGCGACGAGGCCCCACTCTATATCGTGCACTTTAGCCAGGATGCCGCACTTGCGACGGCACAGTCGCTCGCCAATTTTGGCATTGCCAACAAGGAGCAGCGCGAGGCCATCAAGGAGGCGGCCAAGGGCACGAGCTTCTCGACGGCCTTCGGCAAAATCCTCAAGCGCTTGCTCGGATGCGGCGTCGGCGTGCACCATGCTGGCATGTTGCCGCGCTACCGCCTGCTGGTCGAGCGCTTGGCGCAGCAGGGCCTGCTACCCGTCATCTGCGGCACCGATACGCTCGGCGTCGGTATCAACGTGCCCATCCACACCGTGGTGCTCACCGCGCTCACCAAGTTCGATGGCTACAAGATGCGTCGTCTGCGCGCCCGCGAGTTCCATCAGATTGCCGGTCGTGCCGGCCGCTCGGGCTTCGATACCGAGGGCATGGTCATCGCCGAGGCACCCGAGCACGAGATCGAGAATGCCAAGCTTATGGCCAAGGCGGGCGACGACCCCAAAAAGCTCCGCAAGATTAAAAAGAAGAAGGCCCCCGAGGGCTTTGTCACCTGGAACAAGCAGACGTTCGAGCGCCTGATCGAGACGCAGCCCGAGACACTCAAGCCGCGCCTGCGCATCACGCACTCCATGGTGATTAGCGTGGTCGAGCAGGGCGGCGACGCTCGCGCCCGCGTGCACGACCTCATCGAGACAAGCCTGCAAACACCCGAGGAAAAGGCAAAGCTCGAGGTTCGTGCCGACGAGATCTTCGCCACGCTCATCGACTCCGGCGTCGTCGTGCGCACCGAGGTGCCGCCCGCACCCGACGCTCCGGCTGACGCCGCGCCGGACATCGACTACGCGCTGACGGTCGACCTGCCCGAGGATTTTGCGCTCGATCAGCCGCTCTCGCCGTTTTTGCTTGCCGCGCTGGAGCTGCTCGACCCCGAGAGCGAGACCTATACCATGGACCTCATCTCGATGGTCGAGGCTACGCTCGAGGACCCCAAGCAGGTATTGCGCGCACAGGAGCGTGCCGCGCGCGATCGCGCTATGGCCGAAATGAAGGCCGACGGCATCGAGTATGAGGAGCGTCTGGAGCGTATTCAGGACGTCACGTACGAAAAACCGCTCGATGATTTGCTCGACGCCGCTTTTGACAAGTACTGCCAGGAAGTACCCTGGGCAAACGACTACCAACTCTCTCCCAAGAGCGTTCTGCGCGATATGCTGGAGAGCGCGAGCGATTTTAAGGGTTACATTCAAAAGCTCGGCATCGCCCGCTCCGAGGGCATTCTGCTGCGCTACCTGGCAGAGGCTTACCGTTCGCTCGACCGCACCGTGCCCATTGAGAAGCGCGACGAGCGCCTGCGTGACATCATTTCGTGGCTCGGCTTTGTGGTGCGCTCGGTCGACTCGAGCCTGGTGGACGAGTGGGAGAACGCCGGCAACCCCGCTGCACTCGACGCCGCACCGCCGCAGGGCATCGATGAAGTCGTGGAAGACCGCCGTGGCTGCACCCTGCTGGTGCGCAACGCGCTCTTCCGCCGCGTGACCCTTGCCGCCCGCGAGCACATTCGCGACCTGGGCGAACTCGACGACGACTGGGGCATGAGCGAGATCCGCTGGCAAAAGGCCCTCGATGCCTACCATGAGCAGCACGAGGAGATCCTCACCGACGGAGACGCCCGCAGTGCCGCAATGTTTTCCATCGATGAGTCCGACGAGAAGACCGCGCACGTATGGCACGTGCACCAGATCTTTGCCGACGAGGATGGCGACCACGATTTTGGCATCATGGGCGACGTCGACCTGGATGCCACGCAAGACGGCGGCGAGGTCATCTTCAAGAACTACCGTGTCGGCTTTATCGAGGACCTGCTCGAAGACTAGCCGGGCGCAATGGGGCGAAACGAAGCGGGGCCGCTGGCAACATCGCCAGCGGCCCCGCTTTTTGCGCGATACGCTATCCCCTACTCGGCATCCTCGACCTCATACGAATCCGCCTCGGCTGGCTCATCGTTTGTCTCTGGCGCAGCCCCGCGTGCCTCGTCAAACGCCGCCTTCATGGTCTTGTTGCCCCACGTGAGCTTGCGAATGGTAAGATCGTCGGCTTTCTTGTTGGCAAGGCGCAGATTGTTCTCGGAGGACAGCAACGCCTCCTTGGTTTTCTGCAGATGGCTAATCGTCTTGTCGATCTCATCGATCGCCGTTTGGAACTTGCGGCTCGCGATCTCGTAGTTGCGACCGAAATCATTCTTGAACTTTTCCATCTTGGCTTCGAAGTTCGTGACATCGATATTCTGCTGTTTGTACTCCGCTAGCTCCTGCTTATAGCGCAGCGAACCCATGGCGGCATTGCGCAGCAGCGTAATCATGGGAATGAAGAACTGCGGGCGGATCACGTACATCTTCTCATAGCGGTAACTCACGTCGACGATGCCCGCGTTATAGAGCTCACTCTCAGGCTCCAGCAGGGTGCAGAGCACCGCATACTCGCAGCCTTTCTGGCGACGATCGTGATCGAGTTTCTTAAAGAAGTCCTCGTTTTTATGCTTGGTCGCGGTCTCGTCGTTCTCGTTTTTCATCTCGAACATAATCGAAATGACCTCGTTGCCGCTCGCGTCACATTCGCGGAAAATAAAGTCGCCCTTGGTGCCCTCGGACGCATCGTTATCTTTCTCGAAGTACGCATTGGGAAACGCCGTCATGCGCAGACGGTTGAACTCGGTCTCGCAATGCTGCTCGAGCGACTCGCCCACCATCTTGGTAGACAGGCGAACCTTCATGTCCTTAAGGCGCTCAATCTCTTCATCCTTGTAACGAATCAGGTCATCGCTCGCGCGCTTGGCCTGCGCAAGCTCGAGCTCGTGTGCTGCTCTGGCCTGTTCCTCGCGCGAATCGCGCACCGCCAGCTCGCTCGTGAGCTTTGCGCGGGCCTCATCGCGCTCTCGCTCCGCCGCGGCGACCGCCTCCGATAGGTTCATTTTTGCCATCAGTTCCTGCTCGCGCAGCTGGGCGCGCAGGCCCTCGGCCTCCTGCTCAGACTGAGCCTTTGCGGCGGAAAACTTCTCCTGCACCTTCGCGCGGTAGTCTGTGAGTGTGCGTTCGGCCTCGCTGCGAGCGGCATCGAGCTCACGCTGAGACTCGGCCGCGGCAGCGGCAAGCGCCATCTCCTGGGCCTTGTCCGCCGCGGCGAGCTTGGCCTGCAACTCGGCAATCTGGGCATCTCGTGCAGCTACATCGTTTTGAGCAGCATTGCGCGCCGCCGACTCGGCAAGCTTGGCTTCGTCATCCTTGCGCCCCAGCTGCGCACGCAAGTTGTCGATTTCGCGCTGGAGCTCGGCATTCTCCTTTTGAGCGTCGGCACGGGCCTCAACCGCCGCGCGCTGGGTTGCGCTCTCGCGCTCTGCGGCAGCGCCCTCGAGCCTAGCGTGCAGCTCGGCAAGCTCCGCATCGCGCTTGGCGAGCTCTTGCGCCAGCTGTTGAGCTGCGGCGTTCTTCTGCTCGACAAGCTGAGCATCGCGCTGAGACTCTGCCTTTTGCAAAGCAGCCGTCGAGCGTGAGCGTTCAAGCTCCAACGCCTGCTCGCCCTCGCGCTGGACTGCCTTCACACGCTCGTCCAGGTCGCGCGAGAACTCGGCATCGCGCACCTGCTTGACGATATCCGCATAACCGGACGCATCGACCTTAAAAACTTCGCCGCAATGCGGGCACTTGATCTCGTTCATGGCAGCTCCTCGATGGACGCAAATTTCAACCGACTACACTCTACCGCGCCGCACGGACAAAAAAGGCGCCGCCGCCATAATGGCAACGGCGCCAGAACCGCCACAAAGGGGACAGGCACCTTTGTGGTGGTTTGTGTGGTGGTTCGAGAATTACAGCCCAAAGAAGTCAAGGATTTGATCACGGCTTACGGGCTTGTAATCGTTGGCATCGAGACCGACATCATAGCGAAAGATAGGGCGCTCGCGATCGCGGTTGCGCGCGTTGGTGCGGTCTCCCCTGCTGTGGATATGCCCGTGCAGCATAATGGCGCCGCGTGCCTTACCATTCCAGCTGAGCATGGGGTAATGGCTCAGTACCAGCCTGTGCCCGCGAGCATAGCCGGGCGCAATCTCAAGATAGTCGCGTACCTCATCCCAAATGCGCGGCGCGTCCGGATTTTCCCAGTCGCCGTCATGGTTACCACGGACGAGCGTCACATTCTTGCATTCGATACGCTCGCGCAGGCGCACCGCCTCTGCCAGGGGCAAACGATAGGTAAAGTCTCCCAAGATATAGAGGCGGTCGTCCACAGCCACGCACTCATTGATGGCATCGATGACCTTGCGGTTCATCTCCTCGACCGAATCAAACGGCCGATCCATGTCGTGCAAGATATTCGTATCGCCCAGGTGCAGGTCGGCGGTAAACCACATCATCGTCTCTGTCCTCATTTCGCAACGCATCAAACTCGTGCTAAGTATACAGACACAGCGATGCGGCGGTTAGCCAAAGAGCCCGCCGAACAATCCTCGGCGGCGCTTGTCCTTTTTATTCGAATCTTTTCCCGGGGTGTTCTTATCCTTTTGCTTTTTGCGGTCCTGCTCCAACTCATCGTCATCAAGTAGCATATCCCACTCAAACGGGTCATCCGTCAGATCGAACAGATCATCGTCATCAAACATGGCAGTCCCCATTGCCGACTAGCGAGCATCCACCACGTAGAGTCCAACGCGAACCTGATGCCACGGGCTGCGCTCGGGAGCAACCTGTTGCACGTGGGCCTCAAATACGTCCTCATGGCCGTAATACATCATCAAGGACAGCGGGCCGACCTCGTTTCCCGGAACATAGCCAAGTTTGGTCTTGCCATAGTAGATCGCAACCGCCTCGGGGTCATGGGGATTATCGCGCTCGGCACACAGCGTCAGTTTATCGCCCGCTTTAAGATCGCCTAGGACCAAAGCGCCGTCGGCATATTGAAATCCTGCGATATGAAACGACAGAAGAACACGTGAAGGCTCGTACATGGCAACTCCTCTAACGGCCGGATAAACCAGCGTTTGACCTTATCGAGAAGTCTACGGGCCCGTGCGGACATAAATTCATCCTTATCTGATTCTAATGCACAAACATGCGCACGAACTTGTGCTTCCAGCTTGCATAAGGGGCATAGCGGAATGGCACGTCCAACCACGTTGCCTTGTTCACGATGCTCTTCTTGTGGCTAAACGTATCGAAGCTCTCGCGTCCATGGTACTGTCCCATACCGCTCGCCCCCATGCCGCCAAAGCCCATATGGCTCGTGGCCAAATGCATAATGGTGTCATTAACACAGCCACCACCAAAGGGCACGTAACGCACAAAGCGCTGCTGAACCGCACAGTCCTGGCTAAAGATATACAGGGCCAGCGGCGTCGGACGATCCGTAATAAACGCTTCGGCCTCGTCTAGGCTCTCAAACGTCAGCACCGGCAAGATGGGACCGAAGATCTCCTCCTGCATTACGGCGTCCTCAGGCGCCACGCCGTCCAAAATCGTCGGTTCAATCTTGAGCGACGACTCGCGCGCGGTACCTCCCAGCACAACCTTGTCGGGGTCGGTCAGCCCGCGTACGCGCGCGAAATGCTTGGCGTTGACAATATGACCGTAATTCTCATTGTCGAGCGGATGCTCGCCAAACATGCGGCGGGCCTCCTCCTTGATGAGGTCCAGCAGCTCGTCGTGCACGCGCGCATCGACCAGCAGGTAGTCGGGCGCCACGCAGGTCTGCCCCACGTTGAGCCATTTACCAAAGGCGATACGGCGTGCCGCGACCTTCAAGTTAGCCGTCGCATCCACGATGCAGGGACTCTTTCCGCCCAGCTCAAGCGTCACGGGTGTGAGGTTTTTACTTGCACGCTCCATGACGAGCTTGCCGACCGGAACGCTACCGGTAAAGAAGATCTTGTCCCAGCACTCATCGAGCAACGCTTCGTTTTCGGCACGCCCGCCTTCGACGACCGTCACCAAGCGCGGATCAAATGCCTCTTCACAGATTTGCTTGAGCACCGCGCTCGATGCCGGAGCATAGGCGCTCGGCTTGATGACCACGGTATTGCCCGCGGCAAGGGCGCCGGCGAGTGGCTCGAGCGTCAGTAAAAACGGGTAGTTCCACGGAGCCATGATGAGTGTGACGCCATAGGGCACGGACTGCGTCTTGCACACACTCACGGCGTTGGCGAGGTCACACGGACGCAGGCGCGAGCGACTCCATCGAGCCACATGCGCAATCTGATAACGAATCTCGGAAAGCGAGGTGCCGATCTCGCACATATACGCCTCGTCATGCGACTTTCCCAAATCGGTCTTGAGCGCATGGGCAATATCGGCCTCGTGGGCCCGCACCGCATCGCGTAAACTCACGAGCGCACGACGTCGAGCATCGACATCAAACGTGGCGTGCGTCTTAAAATAGGCGCGCTGATCGGCAACGATGCGCGCGATTTCCTCGGTGTTCATGGGCCCTCCTAGTTCTCGTCTTCAAACATACCACCCGCAACGACCTCGTACATATGCTCGAGCTCCAAACGGTCCATTAAAAGCGGAACGGGGTACAGGGGATTGGCCTCGGCATCGGCATGCGCCGCCATCTCAGGAATGTCGGAGCGGCGAATGCCCGTCACATATTTGGGTATGCCCAAGGCGGCGTTCATGCGGTCGACCCAATCGATAAAGGCCTCAGCAGCCACGTTGTCCAGCGCATTAGCCGGCGCAATGCCGGCCATGCGGGCGAGATCGGCGAGCTTGGGAGCAGCAGCTTCGCCATAGGCGCGAAGCATGTGCGGCAGGATGATGGCGTTGGCCAAGCCGTGGGGAATCCCGTAACGCCCGCCCAGGCTGTGCGCGATGGCATGGACGTATCCAACATAAGAGCGCGTAAAGGCAACGCCCGCTTTATACGCCGCCGAAAGCATATTGCGGCGCGCACGCATGTTGCCACCGCACTCATAGGCCTCGAGCAAATTGTCGTGGATGAGCTGCACCGCCTGGCGCGCCATCTTGCGCGTATAGGGCGTGGTGCTGCGCCCGATAAAGGCCTCGACGGCATGTGTCAGGGCGTCCATGCCCGTTTGCCCCGTAATGGAGGCGGGCAGGCCGCGCGTAAACTCGGGGTCGTGCACCGCAAAGCGCGGGATCAGCACAAAGTCGTTAATGGGATACTTGTAGTGCGTCTCGTCGTCGGTAATTACCGCTGCAAGCGTGACCTCGCCTCCCGTGCCCGCCGTGGTGGGAACGGCGATGAGCAGCGGCAGGCGACGATGGATACGCAACAGGCCGCGCATCTTGTTGATGGGCTTCTTTGGCTGCGCGATGCGCGCGCCCACGCCCTTGGCGCAGTCCATGGCCGAACCGCCGCCAAAGCCGATAATGGCCTGGCAGGCGCTCTCTCGATACAGAGATGCCGCTTCCTCCACGTTTGAGACCGTGGGGTTCGCACATGTTTCGGCATAGACCGCAGCGCTAATTCCCTTGGACGCGAGCGCTGTCTCGAGCGGTGCCGTGAGCCCCAGACGGGCAATGCCGGGATCTGTCACGATAAGAACATGGTGTATTGAACGCTTTTGAAGCACTGCGGGCACTTCCTCAGCGTGCTCTAAAATGCGTGGCTCGGTATAGGGCAGCACCGGCAATGCGATGCGAAAAACCGTTTGATACGTTCGGCACCAGGCGCGGCGGGCTAGATGCATAAAGGAAGCTCCTTCATTTGTTGATTGGTCAACATTTGCTCGACCGATTGTACTCATCGGAGGTCGCACGAGGTCTAGCAATCGTTAATCAATCAACATCTACACATGCTTAAATTGTTTTATTAAAAATCATTCCTAATAGGCTTCACATTCGGTCTCATTTATGGATAATAGAACTCGTCAAGACGCACGTCCGGAGAGGGCCCTTACGGGACCGGACGAGCGCACCATCGCCATCGATCGAAAGGATCGAATCATGAAGTTTGTTTGCCCCGTTTGCGGTTATGTGGAAGAGTTCGACGGCGACCAGCTGCCCGAGGATTTCAAGTGCCCCCAGTGCGGCGTTCCCGGCTCTCGCTTCCTGAAGCAGGAGGAGGGCCAGCTCGAGTGGGCTGCCGAGCACGTCGTGGGCGTCGCCAAGATGGAGGGCGTCTCCGAGGACATCGTTGCCGATCTGCGCGCCAACTTTGAGGGCGAGTGCTCCGAGGTCGGTATGTACCTGGCCATGGCTCGCGTTGCTCATCGCGAGGGTTATCCCGAGATCGGCCTGTACTGGGAGAAGGCTGCCCACGAGGAGGCCGAGCATGCCGCCAAGTTCGCCGAGCTCCTGGGCGAGGTCGTGACCGATTCCACCAAGAAGAACCTGGAGATGCGCGTTGAGGCCGAGAATGGCGCCACCGCCGGCAAGACCGATCTTGCCAAGCGCGCCAAGGCCGCTGGCCTCGATGCCATCCACGACACCGTGCACGAGATGGCTCGCGACGAGGCCCGCCACGGCAAGGCTTTCGCTGGCCTGCTCAAGCGCTACTTTGGCTAAGCCAACTGCCTGAGACATAACCTCTAGCTCGAAGAAGGCCCGGACCGTATTGAACTGCGTCCCAAATCTTGGACGCCCTAAATAGCGACTAGGCCGCGAGGGCCTGATTCCGGAACTCCTCCGGGGTCAGGCCCTTCAATCTTACCTGCCTCCGGCTCGTGTTCCAGTGGACTATGTATTCCTCCAGGTCGCGTTTGAAATCCTCGAACGTCTCCCACTCGCGGCCCCGGTAGAACTCGTCCTTGACGTGGCCGAAGAGCTGCTCGGTGGCGGCGTTGTCGATGCAGTTCGCCTTCCTGGACATGCTCTGGACGATGCCGGCGGCCTCGAGCCTGGATGTGTACGAGGCGTGCTGGTACTGCCGGCCCCGGTCCGAGTGCATGGTCGGGGCGGCGCCCTCGGGGATCTTGGACAGCAGCTCGTCGAGCATCCTGACCTGCTGGGCCATGTCGGGCGTGGTCGATATGTCGCTCGCCACGATCTCCTTGGTGCAGAAGTCCAGCGTCGGGGCCCAGTAGGCCTTGCCGCCCGCCACCTTGAACTCGGTGACGTCCGTTCCCAGCTTCCGCCACGGGGCCCCGGCGTCGAAATCCCTCGCGATCACGTTCTCGAACGTCCTGCCGACGACGCCCCTGTACGAGTTGTACCTGTGGTAGGCCGTCTCGCGTCTGATACCGCAGCGAATCCCCATCTCGCGCATCATCTTGAGCACGGTCTTGTCGGCTATCACGGCCCCCTCTTCCGCCCTGAGGCACATCGCTATCTGCCGGTGCCCGCAGCCGTTGGCGGTGCGCGAGAAGATCTCGGCGGCCGCCTCCCAGAGCTCGGGGCGCGTGGGCCTCGGCGGGTGCGCGAGGGCGTAGTAGTAGGTCGACCGCTTGAGCTCGGCGCATGCGAGCAGGTGCCCGAGCGCGTGCCCCTCGGCGCGCAGGGCCGCGACCGCTTCGGCCTTCGCCCTGGTCAGAGCCCGTCCCTCTCGACCAGGGCGCGTAATTTTTTTAGGTAGGCCACCTCGGCCTCGAGCCTACGGCACCGCTCCTCGAGCTCCTCCTCGCGGGTCCGCGGCCTCGCCTTGGAACCCTTCGGCCGGCCCTTGGGCCTCGGGCGCAGGGCCTCCGCGCCGCCCCGGCGGTATAGCGCGCACCACTTCTTGAGCGGCGACATCGACATTATGCCGAACGCCGCCATCGCCTCGGTCTTCGTCATGCCGCCGTCGACGACGGCGGAGGCGGCGGCGACCTTCTGCTCGTATGTGTACCTGCCCTGCTTTCCGTCCATGCGCAGCAGCACCTCGCTCCCGAATGCGCGGTATATCTCCTGCCATCTTCTCACGGCTTCCACGGGAAGCGAAAGGGCAATCGCGGCAGATTTATACCCGTGCCCGAGCTCGAAGAGCCCTATGGCCGCCTTCCTGGCCTCGATATCATGCTTCACTCTCAAATCAACGCGCATAAAGAAAGCCTCCCATTTCTCATGTCCAAGAAATGGGAGGCAGTTCATATTGGTTCGGGCCTTTTTGTGTCTCGAGGACTCGTTAACGCCCTGAAATAGAGCTATCTTCGGCATCGGTCTCTCGTCAAAAACTAAGTGAGTAGACTTTTCGAAACTTGCCGAGCAGACCATCCGTATTGCTTTATAAAGTCGCAGGTAAATGACTTGTTTCAAAACGGCCTGGTCGCCAAAGTGCCAAAAGCCTACTCACTTAGAACCGCAGCCGTCCACGATCGAGCTGTTTTGCGTCTAACGGGCATCTTTCCGTCGATTACTCCCAATTTTGTCCAGTCAACGAATAGTTCAGACCGGAGTAATGTCTCAGCCCTTTGCTCATCTGAGCTTTTATCACGATATTCAGCATCGAGCATCCTGCATATGGCCTTAACGATCGCGCGGAATCTATCCTCATCGGATATCTGTCTGTGTGTCAGGAGAAGTACATCGTAGCCCATGGCCTGAAGGGCCGTCATGCGGTCAGCGTCACGCAAGCCATCCCCTGCGCGTCCGTGCGAGGCCTTTCCCTGACATTCAATGGCCACCTGTCGCCTGCCGTCCGGCGAAGAAAGAAGTAGGTCGATATATACACGGGACTTTCCCACAATCGCTCGAGCACTTGTGCTTAGCATCACTTCAACATTAAGCTCTATGCCGCAAAAACCTTCGCCTCCCAGGGATCGCGGCAGTGCAAGTAGCAAATACGCCTCGACCTCAAAAGGCGACGCGGCACCCAATGGAACGAGTTGCGATACCGCTATAAATCTATTGCCGTAACGCATCCCGCAAACATCTGAACAAAAACGGTCAAGGTCTCCGCCCAAAACCAAAGCGTCTCGACGCCATAAATTTGAGGCGGTGCCGTCCTCGGACGGGCAGCGCACCCAACCGAACGTTGTCGAAATCGCGCCCGAATCAATTGCACGCGAAAGCTCCGCCTCAAGTGCCGCCGGCAGGGCGCACACCGCAAACAAGCCACACACCTCCGCCAATACCAAAAGAAGCTGAAGATCCGTCAGATGCCGCAACATGATGAATGCCGTCAGTAGAGGAGACGTAATCAAAAACCCATGCTCCGTTTCCAGCACGGATTCCCTGGGAAGCTCACCAAGAAACAGCCGCTGCCTAATGCTGGCAGGACAAGTCCGTTTGTTTCTCGTCCGAACCAATGTATACAACGGAAAACCGAGCGCGACCGCAGCCGTCGGGTTGCGGGCGAGTTCATATCGCTGCCGGTCTTCTTCCGGCCGTGGAAGCGGCGGACACAAAGCGCGGACTTGAGGAGGCAAACGCCAGTACCTAAAAGCTGATATGTCACAAAGTAGATCCTTCATAGGCACAGGAAAACACGAATTTCAACCCAGTCAGTCACGCATTGGCGCGAACGCACCAAAAATGGCGCCGAACGGACTGCCAAGTTTTCAACAGCCCTCCCCAACTGGCCAAAAGCTTGCCGAGAGCTGGACGAAGCCCTGTTGAAAACCCCATTTTTTTCTCATGCAGGAGCTTTGCGCGGCAAGTGAGTAGACTTTTTTGAACATCCCGAGCAGGCCGGTCATCCTGCTTTTCAAAACCGCAGGTAGATAGCTTGTTACAAAACTGTCTGGTCGCCAAAGTGCTAAAAGTCTACTCACTTAGGTTGCAGAGTGCTCCCCATTAGCTGCAATTCCAAGGTAGTTAGTACTTTTGGACTCAGATCGTCATACTGAACAAGAATTTGAGTTGAGTTTTCAGGGACAGATGCGCCATCGGCACACCAAAAACAGTCACCGATATCGATAAAAGGGATGCTCGAGCGCGTGAGGGCCCGTGCAAAAGAGCTTCCGCCCGCGTCACACTCCACGGCCACGACGCAGTAAAGGCCGGCGTCCGCGTACTCGATCGAGACTTCCCCTGCCGGAAACGTTTTCCGTACAAGCGCCGCCAGGCCATCACGCGCCCCACGAGCACGAACGCGCACGCGGTTCACATGTCGCTCGTAATCACCCGATTCCAGCAAACGCGCCAAGGCAACCTGATCAACAGAACTTACCGACGAGGCGTAGAAACCAAGGTTGCGTTTAAACCTCTCCATTAGTTCATCGGGCAGCACCATGTACGCCAAACGTAACGCCGATGAAAGGCTCTTCGAAAACGTGTTGGTGTAGATAACCGACTGGGCGGCATCGATCGACGCGAGCGCGGGAATCGGCTTGCCGGCAAGGCGAAACTCACAATCAAAGTCGTCTTCGATGAGATACCGACCTGGCCGCTCGGCGGCCCAGCTCAGCAACGCATAGCGACGTGCAATGCTCGTCACAAGACCGGTCGGATACTGATGAGACGGCATCAGGTGAAGGACATCGGTCCCGGTTTTCTGCAGCGCGCTCAAGTCCACGCCCTCAGCATCCAACGGGACATGCCGCACTTCGCAACCCATGGCCTGATAGATGCGCGTCAAGCGCAAATAGCCTGGATCCTCGACGGCATACACCTTGTCCGCGCCAAGCAACTGAACCAACATGGTATCGAGCAGCTGGGCGCCCGCACCGATAACGATATTGTCGGGATTGACATTCATGCCCCTTGTCCCGCGCAGATGGTGCGCAATCGCACGTCGCAGTCGAGCGGTGCCCTGCGCCGGTGCGGGCGAAAAGATTTCACGTTCGTCTTCGGACGTCAGCGTCGCCCGTAGCGCACTTTGCCAAAGCCGCGCCGCCTCCAAAGCGGAAGGAGAAAGTGCGTCGAATCGCTCTGCCTGCCCCATGGCATCATGCGCGCTGGGACCAACAGGGACAGCATCTCGGTCGATATCCCCCGCAGCCAAAGCCAAAACCGGCGCATCCGGAAGCTCGCACGCGTAGTAGCCACGACGCGGCATTGAGCAAATATAGCCCTCGGCAAGCAACTGGCTATATGCATTCTCGATAGTAATGACACTGATTCCCAGATGACTGGCAAAGGCGCGCTTAGACGGAAGATGCTCCCCCGCCGCAATACGGCCAGCAACAATATCATCGCGAATTTGCTGGTAAACATACTCATAAAGCGATGCTTCGCCGCGATTTTCCAAATTGTAGTCAAGCATGGGTCTATCACCTGACCTTATCGAATCATTCAATCTGGCATTAGTCTGACCTTGTTATTATCTCGAAAACTGAGTATTTCGCCATACCCAGCTCCCCGATAGGATGTTCCGTCAAGCAATGTACATGCCAACCAAGGGAGCAACCATGGCAGAACAGACCAGCAAGGCCGATCGCGTCAAACTCAATCGCGAGCTCGCGCAGATGCTCAAGGGCGGCGTCATCATGGACGTCACCACGCCCGAGCAGGCACGCATCGCCGAGGAGGCGGGCGCCTGCGCCGTCATGGCGCTCGAGCGCATCCCGGCCGACATCCGCGCCGCAGGCGGCGTCTCGCGCATGAGCGACCCCAAGATGATCAAGGGCATCCAGGAGGCCGTCTCCATCCCCGTTATGGCCAAGTGTCGCATCGGTCACATTGTCGAGGCGCAGGTCCTGCAGGCCATCGAGATCGATTACATCGATGAGTCCGAGGTCCTCTCCCCCGCCGATGATGTCTATCACATCGACAAGACCCAGTTTGACGTGCCGTTTGTCTGCGGCGCCCGCGATCTGGGCGAGGCGTTGCGCCGTGTTGCTGAGGGCGCCACGATGATTCGCACCAAGGGCGAGCCGGGCACGGGCGACGTCGTTCAGGCCGTGCGCCATATGCGCAAGATCCAAAAGCAGATCCGCGACGTTGTTGCTCTGCGCGACGACGAGCTCTTTGAGGCAGCCAAGCAGCTGCAGGTTCCGGTCGAGCTGGTGCGCGAGGTCCATGCCACGGGCAAGCTCCCCGTCGTAAACTTTGCCGCCGGCGGAGTCGCGACCCCCGCCGACGCCGCGCTGATGATGCAGCTGGGCGCCGAGGGCGTCTTTGTTGGCTCGGGCATCTTTAAGAGCGGCGACCCCGCCAAGCGCGCCGCCGCCATCGTCAAGGCCGTGGCAAACTTCACCGACGCCAAGCTCATCGCCGAGCTTTCGGAGGACCTGGGCGAGGCCATGGTGGGCATCAACGCTGACGAGATCGAGATCATCATGGAGGAGCGCGGACGCTAGTCCGGCAGAAAGGATCGCACATGAGTGATTACGCAGACCAGACGGTCGCCGTGCTGGCGATCCAAGGTGCTTTTGCCGAGCACGAAGCGAGGCTGTCCGAGCTGGGCGCACGTTGTATTGAGCTGAGGCAGGCGGCTGATTTGAAGCAGGACTTTGGCCGTCTGGTACTTCCCGGCGGCGAGTCTACCGTTCAAGGGAAACTGCTTGATGAGTTGGGCATGCTCGAGGAGCTTCGTGCCCGCATCGCTGAAGGCATGCCCGTCCTGGGCACCTGCGCCGGCCTGATTCTGCTGGCTCACGACCTTGCCGCCCATGACGATAAGGGCACGCCGCGTTTGGCAACCATGGATGTACTTGTCGAGCGCAATGCCTATGGCAGGCAGCTCGGCAGCTTTCGCACTCAAGGATCTGTCGCCGGCATCGACGGTGAAGTGCCGCTGACGTTTATCCGCGCGCCCCGCATCGTCGAAGTGCACGGCGACACTGAGGCCCTAGCCGAAGTCGACGGTCGCATCGTCGCCGCCCGCCAAGGCAACCAGCTCGGCGTCACCTTCCACCCCGAGCTCGACGAAGACACCCACCTCCACGAACTGTTCCTGCAAATGTAGGCAGAATTTAAACGAGCGTGGATTTTCGGACATACAACAAATGAGAGTGGATAATCTCCCACTTTGAGCTTGAATGCAGGCTCAAACCGGGAGATTATCCACTCTCATCCTATGTAGTCGTTGGGTGTTCCTATAGTTTTGTCAACCTTCGATGCTACTCCCGGTA